>DATDBB010000120.1:0-4115 GCA_036525085.1 Allobosea sp. | reverse complement strand
GAGGCGTCGATCACAACCCACTTCTTTTCGACATCGGCGGGCTTGAGCGAGATGGTCTTCATCGCGGGCACCCTTCGGAGCGTTGAGAAAAAAGGACAAGCCGCCAGCGGACCGGCGGCGGTGTGGGGCGGTGGATAGGCGCGAGCCGCGCCTATGTCAACCGTTCATGCAGCGGCATTCTGCGAAAAAACGCATGAATCCAAATGCGATAGCGCAAGAGGTATCCAGATACCGCAACTCGCTCGACAGGGCTCACCCGATGTGACGGAGGGCCTGCAGGATGATGAGCGTACCGCCCAGCAGCACGACGCCGTCGAGAATCCAGGCATGGGCCGCCAATGAGAGGCCACCCGTCAGCCGCCTCGCGACGAAAGCGCCGGGAATGGCGCCAAGCCCTATCACGCCGGCCATGATCCAGGCCGGCAGGGGCAGCGCGCCCTGCCAGAGGAACACGGCCGACTTGACGATGCCAACCGGCAGCGAAATCGCCGCATCGGTCGCGATCACCGCCATGCCGGAGAGCCCCGCCGCGAGCAGCATCGAGATCAGGAAGATGCCCGAGCCGGAGGTGCCGCCCACGAGCAAGCCGTAGCCGCCGCTGGCGAGCGCAAGGCCGGCATCGCCGAGGTGACCTCGCCGCCGCGCCATCAGCCGCCGCGCCGGCACGAGCACAATCAGGACCGTGCCGATCAGCAGCATGGCGCCCGGCCCCGAAAGCAAAGTGTAGCCATAGGCGCCCAGCGCGGAAAACGGCAATGCGAAGAGCGAGACGATGCCGGCCCGGCGCCAGTCGAGATGCTCACGGAACGCAATGAGCCGGCTGCCGTTGGTGACGAGGGCCGAAAGGCCGATCACCGGCACGACCGCCTCCGCGCCGATGAGCGGGATCAGGATCGGCGGCAGCAGCAGCCCCGTGCCGTAGCCGGCGACGCCGCCGACGACCGAGGCCAGGAGCGAGGCCGCGCCGACCAGCAGATATTGCAGCAGAGTCACGTCGGGGGCCATGCGGCGCTGCCTGCTAGCGCTCGGCGGGGATGGAATAGGTCCCCGTCGCGTGGCAGACCATCTCGCTCTCGCCCTGCGAGTAGAGCGCGACCTCGCCAACCGCCAAGCGCTTTCCGAGCTTCAGCAGCTTCGCCTCGCCGATCAGCGCGGCCTTTCCGGGCTTGCGCAGGAAGTTGAAGTTCAGGCTCGTTGTCACGGCCAGCGCGACCGGGCCGATCTGGCCGAGGATCGCGGCATAGAGGGCGAGATCGGCCAGCGCCATCATGGTCGGTCCAGAGATCGTGCCGCCCGGCCGCAGATGCTTCTCGTGATAGTCGCAGCGCATGCGGGCCGTCATCGGCCCGACCTCCTCGACGAAATAGGTGCGCCCGCCGATGTGGAGCTGCGGAAAGACCTCGTCGAGATAGGCCTCGAGCTGCGAGGCGGTCATGCGGGTGGTCATGTCGGGCAGATCGTCATGTCGGGGCGGTCCGGCGCAGGCTGGAATGAGGAGATGCCCCTTGCAGCATGCGGGAGCGCGCCCGACAATACGTCAAAATGCAAAGGGAAACGCCAAAGGTCTCCGCCATGAACGTGCATCACAGGCCCGGTGCCGCGCCCGCCCTGCGGCGCGAGGATGCTGAAGGCATCGCCACGCTGACGCTCGACCGTCCGCAATCGCGCAATCCGCTGAGCGAGGCGATGCTGGCGGCGCTTAGTCAAGCTCTCACCGCCATCGCCGCCGACCGCAGCGTCAAGGCCGTCGTGCTGGCGGCCGAAGGCCCGGTCTTCTGTGCCGGGCACGACCTCAAGGAAATGAGCGCGCACCGCGCCGATCCGGACCGCGGCCGCGCCTACTTCGCCGAGATCCTCGGGTGCTGCTCGGCCGTCATGCAGCAGATCACCGCCCTGCCCCAGCCGGTCATCGCGGCGGTCGAGGGCACGGCGACGGCGGCCGGCTGCCAGCTCGTCGCGAGTTGCGATCTCGCGGTCGCGGGCGAGGCTGCGCGCTTCTGCACGCCCGGCGTCCATATCGGCCTGTTCTGCTCGACGCCGATGGTGGCGCTGACGCGCAATCTCGCCGCCAAGCATGCGATGGAGATGCTGTTGCTCGGCGAGATGGTGCCGGCGGGGGAAGCGGCCCGAATGGGCCTGGTCAATCGCGTCGTGCCGGCTGGCGATGCTCTCGCCGAGGCGCAGCGGCTCGCCGCCGTGATCGCCTCGAAATCTCCGGCGACGATCCGGGTCGGCAAGCGCGCCTTCTACGAGCAGCGCGAGATGGGCCTCGCCGCCGCCTACGACCACGCCAGCGCCGTCATGGTCGAGAACATGCTGGCGCGCGATGCCGAGGAAGGCATCGGGGCGTTCGTCGAAAAGCGCGCGCCCGTATGGGAGCAACCCTGACTTGCGGTCATGAGCTGCGCAGCACCGCGCCGGCTTGGGCGCCGGCGCGGTTCAGTCGAGCGCGGTCAGACCCTCACGATCTCCGGTGCAACCTCCTCCAGCCTCGCCTCTTCACGCGGCAGGGCCTTCGCCTCGCCTTCCGGCTGCGGCACGGCAGGCAGTTGCAGCACCGTGACCCGCTGCCCCTCGACCAGGCTCGTCACCATCACGATCTTCCCGTCCGGAAGTTCGAGGGCATCGTGATGAACGCAGGGCTTGTCGAGTTCGACCTGGCGGAACCGCGCGACCCTCGCCGCGATCCTGCGGTTCGGCAGCAGGCCGAGGCCGCGGTCGCATTCGATGTCGGCGTGGAAGGCCAGCTCGGTGCCCGGCAGGACGCAGACGGCAACATCGGGCTGCCCGGCGGCGCAGAAGCCGCGGGTGCTCGATTGCGCAAAGCCGGTCGAAACCAGCTCGTCGCCGACCTTGGCGGGAGTGGACATCACATGATGCAGGCTATAGTCGCACATGGCAGGCACTCCTTTCTAAGCAGGTGGCACGCCGGGGCCTATCCCCGTGCCGACAGGCAAGCACGAAAGCATGGCGATGCTATGATGAGGTTGCGCCACACGCAGCACGAGTGCTTTGATATCATTATGATTTTCATGGATGAATCGCGTTGAGCCACGACTCTTACGATGATGCGCTGATCCGTCGCATCTTGCGCGAGACTAAGCGCATCGCGCTCGTCGGCGCCTCCGCCAGCGAGGCCCGTCCGAGCTGGATCGTGACCAAGTACCTGCTCGACCGCGATTACGACGTGATCCCGGTCAATCCGGGCCTCGCCGGCCAGACCCTGCTGGGCAAGACGGTCTATGGCTCGCTCAAGGACGTCCCCGGCGCGATCGACATGGTCGAGATCTTCCGCAACTCGGAAGCCGCGGGGCCGATCACCGACGAGGCGCTGGCGCTCGATCCGCTGCCCAAGGTCATCTGGATGCAGCTCTCGGTGCGCAATGACGAGGCGGCGGCCCGGGCCGAGGCGAAGGGCGTGACCGTCATCATGAACCGCTGCCCCAAGATCGAGTACGGCCGGCTATCCGGCGAGATCGGCTGGCAGGGCATCAATTCGCGGATACTGTCGTCGAAGAAGCCCGTTCTGGCCGGCAAGGGCTTCCAAAAGCTTTCGATCAATCGGCCGGGGACGTGACGCCAACGCCCTTGCCCGGAACCTCCGTGTCATCCCGGACAAGCGGCGCAGCCGCGCCGATCCGGGATCCATCATAGGGCTCCGTCGCGGCCTACGATGGATCCCGGGTCTGCGCTACGCTTGCCCGGGATGACGGCAAGGTTCTACGCGACATGCGGTGGACCAAAGCGGGGTAGCGAGCATGCGCGAACTCACCACCACCTGCTGCATCGCCGGGGGCGGACCCGCCGGCACGATGCTCGGCTTCCTGCTGGCGCGCGCCGGCGTCGATGTCATCGTGCTGGAGAAGCATGCCGACTTCCTGCGCGACTTCCGCGGCGACACGATCCACCCCTCGACCCTGCAATTGATGCATGAGCTCGGCCTGCTCGGCGACTTCCTGAAGCTGCCGCACGCGGCCGTGTCGAACATCGCCATGCGGTTCGGGAACGAGACGATCCAGTTCGCCGATTTCTCGCATCTGCCCGTGGCGGCTCCTTTCGTCGCGATGATGCCGCAATGGGATTTCCTCGACTTCCTGGCCGATCGCGGGCGCGAG
>DATDBB010000119.1:0-6328 GCA_036525085.1 Allobosea sp. | reverse complement strand
TCGGGCCAGTCACCGGAGAAATGCATGCCGATCGAACTCGCCGTCGAGAATTCCGGCCAGAGCGGCGAGGTGCGGTCGAGATAGAAATAGACATGGTCCGTCAGCGCGCGGATCTGCGGCGGCGGCGTCGGCAGGTGGACGAGATTGATGCCCGGCAGATGGGCATGCACGATCTCGTTCATCTTGGTGTTGGGGCCGACCTTGAAGAGCTGCGGGAACTGCGCCTGGATCTCGGTCAGCGGCCGGCGCGCCGCCACTTCCAGCACCAGCGTGGCGTTGCGCACGAGGCTGCGGTCGCGGATCGTCGACATGAAGGCGTTCGGCGCGCGCTCGGTGATCTCGAGCCGGATCGCACGGCGGCCGAGATTGGCTGAAAGGAAATCCTGGATGTCGCGCACGACCGGCGTGAAGCAGGTCTCCAGATCGTCATGGTCGTAAGGAGGATAGTCGCGCGCGCGCCGCTCGGCCGTGGTGAAGGTGGCAAGTTCGCCGGCAAGCGCCACGAAGGTCACGAACAGCCGCTCGGGATGGACGAAGCGCGACTGGCGCAGATGCTTCAGCACCGGGATCTGCCGGTTCAGCAACTGCAGCATGAAATAGTCGGCGCTCTGCAGGCCGCCGCCCGCCGTCGGGTCGGCGGCGTAGCGGGCAAGTTCCTCGAGCTTGTTGTCGATCCAGCCGATGACGCGGTCGAGCCAGCCCTCGATCACCGGATAGGCGGAGCAGACGAGGACCGGTGGGGCGAATTTCTCGTCGAACAGGATCGCGCGGTCGCGGACCTCGAGGATACGGCCGAGCGCCAGGCCGACATAGCCGGCTTTGGCGGTCTTGCGCAGCTCCAGCGTCAGGCGCGGATGGGCGATGTCGATCTCCTCCTCGATCCGCAGCGAGGCGGTCGAATCGATCAGCATTTCCGTTGCGGGCACGAAGCGGCTGGCGCTGCCGTTGAGCGCATCCTCGACCTCGCGGGTATTGGCGGAGGCGAGGGGCAGGGAGAGCCAGACGATCTGGCCGGCGGCGTTATCCGGCACCTCGATCGCCAGCGGCAGCGGGCTGTTGTCGGGCATGGCGAAGGGCGTTCCGTCCGGCATCACGCCGACGGCGCGGCGCAGGCCTATCCGGCTCTGCTGGGCGAGATCGCGGTCGATCTCCAACACCGAGAATCCCCATGGGTAAGGGGTGACATGCCGGACGCGGTTTTCCAGCAGGTTCTCAAGATACCGATCGTTCTGCTGGAAGTGATGCGGCCTTAGAAAAAGCCCTTCCGACCAGACGACCTTGCTGTACCACGACATCCGGGTCTCGCTCACTCAAAGGCATGCCGGCAACCTTATACGGGTCGCCAACAAGCGTCACCAAGCGAATGCTAGCCCGCAAGAAAGCGGCCGCCGTCATTGACTTGAATGATGCGCGGTTGTGCGATCGCCGGCAGTCGATCAGGATCGAATCCGCTGCCTATACGGAGCGTCCGCGCGTGTCGCGGCGAGACCCGGATGGCGGCGCCAAGCAGGAGCTCGACGATGCCGACAGGCCCAGCCGCGCGAATTCTCGACATGGTGCTGCATCCGCTGCCGGGCATCCTCCAGCCCGGCCCCGGCAGCCCGAACGTGCTGATCGGCGGGCTGCCGGCCTGGCGCGGCGTCTCGGCTGCCGCTGCAGCCGCGATCCAGGCGGCGCGGCAGGTGTCCGATGCCGCCATCACCGTCGCGGAGACGGCGACCCTCGCTGCTGCGGGCACGCCGGGCGCGCCTGCCGCCAAGGCGGCCGAGGAAGCGACCAAGGCGAGCGCCGCCGCCAGCATGGGGTCGATGATCAGCGGTGCCGCCGGCGGAGCCGATATCCACAACTGCCTGACGCCGCTCCCGATCCCACCGCATGGCCCGGGCGTCGTCATCGACGGCTCGCAGACCGTGCTGATCAACAACCTCTCGGCCTGCCGCGTCGGCGACACGATCATCGAGGCGGTCGGCCCGCCGAACAAGATCGTCATGGGCCTGACGACGGTCATCATCGGCGGCTGACGGGTTCGGCATCCTCGGGTAGACGAGGCCGGCGTTGGCCATTCCGCGCCAGCCGACTTCACGAGAGGATACCGACCATGGCCATCGAACGCATCGGAGTGACCCAGCGCTGGTGCGATGCCGCGATCTTCAACGGCATCGTCTTCCTCGCCGGCCATGTCGCCGAGAAGACGGAAGGCCGCCCGCTCGGCGAACAGACCACCGAGGTGCTGGCGCTGCTCGAGGAGACGCTCGAGGCCGCGGGCAGCGACAAGACGCGCATCCTGAGCGTCCAGATCTTCCTCACCGACATCTCGAAGATCGCCGAGATGAACGAAGTCTGGGACAAATGGGTGCCGGCCGGCACCGCGCCGGCCCGCGCGACGGTCGAGGCGAAGCTGGCCTCGCCCGGCCACGACATCGAGATCACGGCGGTAGCGGCGAAGAAGACGGCCGGCTGACGGGCGTTTTGCCAGCGCCGTCATCCCGGGCGACCGCAGGGAGACCCGGGATCCATTCCTGAACCTTTCCGACCAGTGTTCCGGAATGAATCCCGGATCTCTGCTTCGCTGCGTCCGGGATGACACGCGCTTGATGCGTCGAGGTGGCCGGCGGGCCCAAGCCGGGCGCTACTTCCCGCCGCGGTCGTAGCACTCGGCGAAGTAGAGCATGAAGGCGTCGACGAGGCCGTCCTCATAGGGGGCGGTCTTGGCCTCCCAGCGGGCGACATAGGCATCCCACATCTTCGCCTTGCGCGAGCCGAGCAGCGAATCGAGGCCGCGTTCCTGGGCCATGCTCTCGGCGATGGCCTGCGGGTCGAGATCCTCGACCAGCATGCGCAGCGCATGCTGCATGGCCGAATAGGTCTTGATCTGGTGGGCCTTGAGGTCGCGGAAGCTCTCGTCGAAGGCCTTCTGCGCGCTGAGATAGCCGCTCTTCGGTCGGCCGAAGATCAGTTGCAGCGCATCGTCGACGGTCGGCGAGAATTTTAGCGGATTGTTGTCCTGCGCCTGGATCATCGTCTGGTTGGCGCTGCGGGCGATGCGCTTGCTCTCGGCGCGGGCGGCGAGAAGCTGCTTCAGCTCGATCGCGACGAGACGCATCAGCCCGCCGAGCTGCTCGGCGAAGGCGCCGGGATCCTGCCAGCCGAGGTCGCCGGTGGAGAGGCCTGCGCCCTTGGCGAAACGCTGGACGAACTCGGCCGCGGAGATGGAGGGCATGCCCGCCGGCATCGGCGGAGGCGGTGCGAAAGGCTGCGAGGGCGGCGGCGTGAAGGGCTGGGCCGGCGGTGAATCGAGTGGCGGCAGTGGCGCGATTGGGGGGGCGGACTGCGCTGTCGACGGATCGCCCCAGGGATCGCCCGGGGGCAGTTCGGCCGTGATCGGGCGGCGCGGCGTCGGGATCGGCGCCACTGGCTCCACGGCGAGCGGGGGAGGTTCCTGATAGGGAGCCCAGGCGAAGTCGTCGCTGCGCGGCTGCGGCGTCGGCAAAGGCGGCAGCGGGGCTGCGGGCTCGGCCGTGGGCGCCGGGATGTCGGCGGCCCAGTCGATGAAGCCATCATGGACGGGGCGATGCCGGCTCGGCGGCAACAGGTCGCGACGCGGGATCGGCGGGGCCTCGTCGCCGCTCGACGACCACAGCGACTCGGGCTGCGCGGCGAAGGCGGGAGCGGCCGCCGGGGCGGGTTCCGGCCGGGCCGCGTCGTCGATCGCGACGGCGATGATGTAGTGGCCGATCTCGAGCCGGTCGCCATGCTGGAGCCGGTAAGGCGACTGCACGCGCTGGCTGCCGCCATTGACATAGGTGCCGTTGGTCGAGACGTCGCGCAGCCAGTAGCTGCCGTCCTGGAAGCGGACCTCGCAATGGCGGCCCGAGATCGCGCGCGTCGGATCGGGCAGCGACCAGTCGAGATGCTGGTCGCGGCCGATGTCGAGCCCGCGGCCGCCGCTGAGCGTGACGCTGAGCGGGCCGCCATCGGGCAGCGCGGTCTCGTTCTCGATCGTCAGCGTCAGCGGCATGGCGCATCTCCCGGGCCCGGCCGCGACCCCGTGCGGGGCGTGAACTGCGCGCCTCCTGCTGCCGGGAGGACAGTGGTGTGCGGGCCGGCCGGCCCGCATTCAGGATCTGGTCTTGCCGTCATTAGGTCTTGCCGTCGTCATCGGCCAATCGAATGCATGCTTCGACGCAATTGCGCAATGCGGCCTGATGCTCCCGGCCCGAAAGCCGGCCCAGAGCCGTCAGCACGGCGATGCGCGCCATCTTCGCCGTCAGGTCGGGCGGGCAGGGCACGGCATGGGTCGCCACCATGCTGCCGCCGGAGTAGGCGGCGGCGAAGGCGGCCCAGGTTCCGGGCAGGGCGGTGTCGCCCTCGTCCGCCAGCGCGAGGGCTGCCCTGCGGGTGTCGTCGCGCGGATCGCGGACCCAGGCCTCTGCGGCGGCGAGGCCTTGATCCGGTGCCGTTCCGGAGGCCTGCATCGCGCGCAGCGACTGCGCCGCCCACCAGACGGCCTCGCGGCGCGGCAGCACGAAGGTGCAGAAGCCGATCGCCTCGGCCGGCGCCGGGCCCTGCGCCAGCCTTTTGAGGAAGGCCAGCGGATGCTCGGTCGTCGGCTTGGTCGCGATGACCTTGCGGAGCGAGGGGAAGGTGTCGAACACCTCCTGGGCGGTGCTGAAGCGAAGGCGCGACATCAGTCTCTCAGTTTATCTTGACCATGCCGCCATTGATGATGACGACCGCATCGCTGCGCACCTCGGTCTTGGCGACGCTGGTGATCACGATCGTCGGCGAGGAGATCTCGATCTGGGTCGGGGTCATCTTGATCGTGCTCTGGCCGACCGTGAGGTTGATCGCGTCGCGGGCCTCGATATCGAGCTTGCCCTGCTCGACGTGGAGGAGATCGTTGCCCTTCTTGAGCCTGGTTTCGCGCGAGTAGCCGCCACCGCTGTAGTCGGGGCCGATCTCGCGCGTCTCGCTGTCCTTGATCAGGGCCTTGAAGTCCTTCTCCGCCTGGATGCTGAAGACCTCCTGGCGATAGCGGTCCTCGAACTTGATCTCGTTGTAGCAGTCGGAGAAGCCGACGCCGTCGGTCGATTCCGATTTCAGGCCGGACTGGGTCTTGTTGTCGGGCAGCGCATAGGGCGGCTTGTGCTGGTCGTTGACGACCGTGCCGGTGACGAGGGGAAGGTCCGGATTCCCCTCCAGGAATTCGACCACGACCTCCTGGCCGATGCGCGGGATGACCTGCCCGCCCCAGTTCTTGCCGGACCACATCTGCGCGACGCGCGTGCGGCAGGAGGTGGATTCGTCCTCGCGGTCCCAGTGGAAGCGCAGATAGATGCGGCCGAATTCGTCGACATCGATATCGCCTTCCTCGCCCTGATTCCTGTCGCCGACGACCTTGGCGGTGTGCGGCCCGTAGACGGTCGGGCCCGGGGTCACCAGCGGCGCCCGAAAGCGTCGTTCGCTCTTCTGGAACTCGTAGGCGCCGCGATAGGTCGATTCGTCACCGCTGCCCGAGCGGTAGCTCTGCCCGGTGAATGAGTGGTTCGCAGCGACGACGAGGTACTCGGTGTTCTCCGTGCCGGTCTGGTGCGCGGCGAGCTTCATCAGGGCGCCCGGAAAGAGGCTGGGGGCGTCGCCGGCGGCGTGGCGGCGATCGTCCTTGGCCTGCTGCGCCTGGGCGCGCACGCGGGCGAAGTGCTCGCCCTCGTCCCGCTTGATGTAGCTGCGGGGGTAATCGAAGGCCTCGTAGGACTTCGCCTTGTCGAAGCCCTCTTCGGCGCGGGCCGTCAGGTCCGATCCGGATTGCTGGAAGTCGTAGTCCTTCAGTGCGATCTTGCCCGTCCTCAGGCGCCGCATGCTCGACCAATGCGTCATGTGCTCGATATGGCGCGGCAGGCGGCTCGACACCGGCATCAGCGGATAGGCGGTTCCGGCCCCGGCGAAGGTCGGCTGGGCGGCGGCGTTGATCGGGTCATGCGAGGAGCGCGAATCCGAGAGCACCAGCTTGTGGTCGCCGTCGACATGCTTGAAATAGTAATAGATGCCGTACTGCTCCATCAGCCGCAGAACGAAGTCGAGATCGGTCTCGCGATACTGGACGCAGTAGTCGATTTTCTGCAGCCCATCGCTGGTCCGGTCGGCGAAGCTCGCGGTCTCTTCCTTGGCGAAGATCAGCTTGATGATCTCGATCGCGGTCTTGTTCTTGAAGATGCGGCAATCGGCCCGCTGCGAGAGCAGCCAGAGCCATGGCCGCAGCGTGAAACGGTAGAGATACAGGTCGTTTTCCTTGCCGTGCCATTGGGCATCGACCAGCGTTCCGTTGAAG
>DATDBB010000118.1:0-3025 GCA_036525085.1 Allobosea sp. | reverse complement strand
GGATGCGGAAGCCAGGCTCGCCGCCATGGCCGCCAAGATCGACCTGCCGGAATCGCAGGTTTCGGCCAAGGTCCTGATCGGTTCGGTGCATGGCGAGGTGCTGGCCGAAGCCGATGCGAGCGGCGCCGACCTCATCGTCATCGGCTCGCATGAGCCCGGCATGCTGGCCTATGTCATCGGCTCGAACGCCTCGGCGATCGTGCGGCGCGCCAAATGCTCGGTGCTCGTCGTGCGCTAGGCGAAGTCAGGCGGCGGGGCGCCCCGGCACGAGATCGTCGGGCACCTCGCCGCTGCCAAGCTCTCGCGGGCGGTTGAGCATGACCATCGGCCGGACCTGCCAGAACGACGCAGCCGTCAGGAGCAGGCCGAGCAGGCCGGTCGTGTGCGTGCCTTGCAGGAAGGCGCGCCCGGTGAAGAAGAAGAGCATCAGCATCGACAGGGCGCTGACGGCGGCAAGCGCCAGCCAGAACGCAAATGGCTTGCCGGCGACGAAGCGGGCGCGCGGGTTGGCCCGTGCGATCGCGGCCGCCAGCGCCGAGACGAAGGCGTGATAGCCGGCATCGTCGCGGTCCATGTCGGTCAGTGAGCGCCAGGACAGGTTGCCGAAGCTGACGCTCTTGCCGTCGCTCAGCCTGAGCTGCGTCTTGAAGCCCTTCGAGCTGACATTGCTCGGCGCATAGACGAAGCGCACCTGCTCCACCGCCGCCAGCCGGACGTGGCTGATCTTGCGTGTGGTGTCGATCTCGAGCGTGTCGCCATCGAGCCGGTAGGTGATTTCGAAGCCGACCGGCCTCGGGCGCTGGCGCCATGAGGGGGGAGGGGTGTCGTCGGAGTGTTGGGGCTGCATGCGGGGAGCCTTAGCGGCTCGGGCAGCAATTGTCGCTGGTTTCCCGGCTGAGCGGCTCACCCTTTCGTCGCGTCTATCTTTTCCGACAGCCAGATCTTGATCAGCGACTGATACGGCACGTCCCGCTTGTTGGCCGCGATCTTGATGCGCTCCAGCAGCGTGTTGGGAAGGCGGATCGAGATCGACGTCGATGACGGCTTCAGGTTAGGGAACCGGACGGACGCCGCCTTGCTCCAATCGAGATGATCGGTGGAATCATGCGTTTCCCAGAAGGAGCGCTCTTCAGCCTCGCTCTGGAAGGACGGGACCGGCTTAGGTGTCTTGCCCATAATATTGACGCTCCTTCCGGTTCATGTCGCGAGCGGAAATAATCCGGATCAGACTATTCTCGCGCCGCAGCGTAAACGTCACATGGAGACACCGGCCCTCGCCGGTATGGCCGAGCGCATGAAACCGTTGCTCAGCCAGGCTGTGTCGACCATCTTCCAACAGCAGCAGCGGCTCATTCATGAGCACTTGCTCGGCCTCAGTCCGACTGACGTCGTGCTTCTCGGCGCTCTTCCGATCGTTGCCTTGATCCCAGTCGAAACCGACGACACGATCGAAATCAATCAACCTGTATATCCTGATCATATACGTTTCAAGTTTGGCGCACTGGCGTCCGTCTTAAATCGGTTGCCTCGCGCTACCGCGCCAGCACCTTCATCGCGCCGTCCAGCCCGTCGAGCGTCAGCGGGAACATCCGGCCAGCCATCAGGGAGCCGATCTGGCGGATCGACTGGGTGTAGCTCCACAGATGCTGCTGCACCGGGTTGAGCCAGACCGATTTCGCGAACTTGCCCGTCAGCCGCTCCATCCAGACCGACCCGGCCTCCTCGTTCCAGTGCTCGACCGAACCGCCTGGCATGGCGATCTCATAGGGGCTCATCGAGGCGTCGCCCACGAAGACGACGCGATAATCGGCCGGATAGGTCCGCAGCACATCCCAGGTCGGGATCATCTGGTCATGGCGGCGCCGGTTCTCGCGCCAGACCCGCTCATAGGGGCAGTTGTGGAAGTAGAAATGCTCGAAATGCTTGAACTCCGCACGCGCCGCCGAGAACAGCTCCTCGGCCAGCTCGACATGCCAGTCCATCGAGCCGCCGACATCGAGGAAGAGCAGGACCTTGACCGCGTTGTGCCGTTCCGGGCGAAGCTGCACGTCGAGATAGCCGTGCTTGGCCGTCTCGCTGATCGTTGAGTCGAGGTCGAGTTCCTCGGCGAGCCCCGTGCGCGCGAATTTGCGCAGGCGGCGCAAGGCGATGCGGAGATTGCGCACGCCGAGTTCGCGGCTGTCGTCGAAATCCTTGAACTCGCGCTTGTCCCAGACCTTCACGGCCCGGAAGTTGCGGTTGCCGTCCTGGCCGATGCGGACGCCCTCGGGATTGTAGCCATAGGCGCCGTAGGGCGAGGTGCCGGCGGTGCCGATCCACTTGTTGCCACCCTGGTGGCGGCCCTTCTGCTCGTCGAGGCGCTGTTTCAGCGTCTCGAACAGCTTGTCCCAGCCGAGCGCCTCGATCTGGGCCTTTTCCTCGTCTGTCAGGAACTTCTCGGCGAGGCGGCGCAGCCATTCCTCGGGAATGGCGGCCTCCTCGATCGCCTGTCCGAGCGTCTCCATGCCCTTGAAGACCTGGGCGAAGACCTGGTCGAACCGGTCGAGATGGCGCTCGTCCTTCACCAGGCAGGTGCGGGCGAGATAGTAGAATTCATCGACCCGGTGTTCGGCCAGGTCGGCATCGACGCCTTCGAGCAGCGCGAGATACTCCCGCAGCGTGACGGGGACCTTGGCGGCGCGCAAATCGGTGAAGAGGCGCAGGAACATCGCACTACTGTGCGGGCAATGCAGTCCCGGTCAAGCAGCACCCTCGCATCGTGCGAGGGGCTGCCTGCTCCGGATCGTCGGCTTACGCCACGGCGTCGGCGAGATCCTTGGTCACCTTGAACTTGACCACGGTCTTGGCCGGAACCTTGATCGTGGCGCCGGTCGACGGATTGCGGGCCTCGCGGGCCTCGCGCTTGGCGGCCGAGAGCTTGCCGACGCCGCCGAGCGTGATGTCGTCGCCGGACTTCAGGGTCTTGGCGACGATGGTGCCCAGCGAGGCCAGGACGGCGGAGACGTCGGTCTTCGACTTGCCGGTC
>DATDBB010000117.1:0-2448 GCA_036525085.1 Allobosea sp. | reverse complement strand
GCTCGACAAGCCCGTCGGCATGACCTCGACCCATGCCGTGGCGGTGGTCAAGCGCGCCTTTTCCGCCAAGAAGGCCGGCCATGCCGGCACGCTCGACCCGCTCGCCTCCGGCCTGCTGCCGATCGCGCTGGGCGAGGCGACAAAGACCGTCCCCTTCGTCATGGACGGCCGCAAGGCCTATCAGTTCACGGCCGCCTGGGGCACGCAGACCGATACGGACGACACCGAGGGCAAGGTCATCGCGACCTCGGAGGCCCGGCCCGAGGAGGCCGCGATCGCGGCGCTGCTGCCGCGCTTCACCGGCACGATCAGCCAGGTGCCGCCGAAATTCTCGGCCATCAAGATCGCCGGCGAGCGCGCCTATGATCTCGCGCGCGAGGGCGAGGAGGTCGTTCTGGAGGCTCGTCCCGTCGAGATCGACGCGCTGCGCATCGTCTCGCATGACGGCGCCACCACGACCTTCGAGGCCGAATGCGGCAAGGGCACCTATGTCCGGGCGATCGCGCGCGATCTCGGCCTTGCGCTCGGCTGCCTCGGCCATGTTGCCCATCTCCGGCGCACCCGCGTCGGCCCCTTCGGCATCGAAGACGCGGTCAGTGTCGAGACCTTGCGAGAGAGTCCCGAGAGCGCATCGGCGGCCCTGCTGCCGGTCAAGGCGGCGCTGGCTCTGATCCCTGAGCTGCCCGTCCATCGCGATGCGGCGCTGCGGCTGAAGCGCGGCCAGAGCGTGCTGTTGCGCGGGCGTGACGCGCCTGTCGAGAGCCAAGCCGTCTATGCAACCTCAGGCGGTATCCTGATCGCCACCGGCACGATCGAGCAGGGCGAATTCGTGCCGCACAGGGTGTTCAACCTGTAATTTCACAGGGCCGGCACGCAGTTTGAAAGGTCGCGTTAACGGCGACTCGTTATCTCTCCCTCACAACGCTCCAGCATCTACACGGTCCCGCCGCCCGGCATGCGGCATGGCTTGCATGCCGGATTCAAGGCGGCGGCCGTGAGGGACTTGATGCTATGCGCGTCACGCATTTTCTGATCTGCACCATCGCCGCCGGCGGTGCTGCGATCCTCGCCAGCGGCTATGTCGCCTACACCCAGATGCAGTCGCTTTCGACCGCCCGCGAGGCACGCAGCCTCGTCGTGGCCTCGGAGGCCGTCAGCCGCGTCATCGAGCGCGCCGCGATCGAGCGCGGAGCCATCACCCAGGTCGTCCTCGCCGCCGATCCCGACGGCAAGATCGGCGCCGCCGCCAACCAGGCCGCGCGCGACACCGATGCCCGCGTCACGCAGATGCAGGGGAGCTTCGCGGCTACGGCCTTTGCCAAGCGCCCCGAACTGGCCGGCCCGGTGAACCAGCTCGCCCAGCGCCTGGCGGATGCGCGCAAGCTCGCCGTCGCAGAGGGCGCCAAGCCGCTCGAGCAGCGCGACCCGAAGGCCGCGCAGGCCTTCAGCGGCTCGGTCCTCGAACTGCTCAACCAGCAATCCAACCTGCAGCGCCAGATCGGCGCGCGCATTGGTGACCTCAACCCCGAGGTCAGCAACACCGTCTCGCTTGGCGAGCTCGCGACGACGATGCGCGAAGCCGCCGGCAGCCGCTCGGTGCATTTCACCCAATATGTCGGCAGCGGAACCAAGCTCACGCCGGTGGCGGTTTCCCAGGTCGATCGCTTGAGCGGGCGCATCGAGCAGCTCTGGCTGCTGATCGACCAGGCGCTGGCACAGATGGTGGCCACGCCCCAGCTCAAGACAGCGCTGGACACCGTCAAGACCAATTTCCGCGACGAGGAGGCCAGGACCTACGGGGCGATGTATGAGGCGGCGCGCGACGGCAAGCCGGCCGGGATGAGCCTCGCCGACTGGCGCGCCTGGACGCAGAAGTCGCTCGCGACGATCCTGCAGATGCGCGATGCCGCCTTCGAGCAGGCGAAAGCCGAGATCGACGCCGATCTGTCGGCCGCCGGCTGGCGGCTGGCGCTTTCGCTCCTGGCCATCCTCGTCGTCACCGGCACTGTGGTCGGGATCGTGATGCTGTTCCATCGCGGCGTGGTCCGGCCGCTCGGGCAACTAGCGAATTCAGTCGGGCTGATGCTGTCCGGCGCCGACGACGCCAGGATCCCGGCCCAGGTCGGCATGGTCGAGATCGACGCGATCAGCCATGCGCTGGGCGACTTCCAGGCCAATATCCAGCGCGTCCGCGCGCTCGAGGAACAGGAGCGGGCCGCTGCCGCTGCGCGCCTGGCCCGGGCTCAGTCGATGGAGGCGGTCGTCACCGACGTCGGCGAGGTCGTCGCTGCTGCGGCAGCGGGTGATTTCTCGGCGCGTCTGGCGATCGAGGATGCCGACGAGCAGATGCAGAAGCTCGTCGCCGGCATCAACGAGATCAACATGGTGGTGGATTCGGCGACGAGCGAGTTCGCAAGGGCGCTGTCGGCGGTCGCCGGCGGCGACCTG
>DATDBB010000116.1:0-5891 GCA_036525085.1 Allobosea sp. | reverse complement strand
CTTCGCCGCAACGGGCTGTGACATCGCGGCCAGGGTGCCGCCGCCAGCCATGGCTGAGAGCGCCTGGAGCAGTTGACGCCGATCTCCGCCTTCAAGTCGTTCCGAAGAGGATTTCGTGTCGTCCGAATACTTTCTTTTGTTTCGTGACCACCAATGCCAAGAAAAACTGCTCATTTTCGCCCTCCTCGGTTTCGGGTTCTTCCTCGTCGCTGTCTTGGCCGGCTCAAAAGCTCATTTCGTTGAGGGCATTGCTTGCCGTACCTATTGTGTTGAAGGAGGCGGCCTCAAACAACTAGACCTTAGATGGAGCGTCCAGCCGGTGACGCTGCGGTGCTGGCGCATGACGGCACCCGCCACGCCCCCGGGTCGCAGTTCTGCGCCCTCTCGATCCCGAAGGGAGAAGGGAAGTATTGCGCTGATCCCTCCCATAACCGCTTTCGATTTGCGCGCGGCGCGGCAACGGCTAGGTTCGCCGCATTGTGTCGCTCAGGGACCGCACTGCCTGCTATGAACATCCTCTCCATCCAGTCGCATGTCGCCTATGGCCATGTCGGCAACGCCTCCGCCGTCTTCCCGATGCAGCGTCTCGGCGTCTCGGTCTGGCCGATCCATACGGTGCAGTTCTCGAATCACACGGGCTATGGCGCCTGGAAGGGCCGCGTCTTCGAGGGCGGCATGATCGAGGAGGTGATGGAGGGCATCGCCGAGCGCGGCGTGCTGCCTTCCTGCGACGGCGTGCTCTCGGGCTATATGGGCTCGGCCGATATCGGCCATGCGATCCTGCACTCGGTCGAGCGGGTCCGAGCCGCCAATCCGAAGGCGCTGTATTGCTGCGATCCGGTGATGGGCGATGTCGGGCGCGGCGTCTTCGTTCGCCCGGGCATTCCTGAATTCATGCGTGAGCAGGCGGTTCCGGCGGCCGACATCGTGACGCCGAACCAGTTCGAGCTCGAACTCCTGACCGATATCGAGGTCAGGACGATCGCTGACGCGCACCGCGCCGTCGAGACGCTGCGCGATGCCGGCCCGAAGGTCGTGCTGGTGACGTCGCTGACGACCGATGAGACGCCGGATGATGCGATCGACCTGATGGCGGCCGATGCGCGCGGAGCCTTCCGGGTGCGGACCCCCAAGCTCGACGTCAGCGTCAACGGCGCTGGCGACGCCATAGCGGCATTGTTCTTCGTGCACTACATGCGCGAGGACTCGGCTGCCGCCGCGCTCGCCAAGGCGTCGGCCTCGATCTACGGGCTGCTGAAGCGGACCAAGGAGGCCGGCTCGCGCGAGATCCTGACCGTCGCGGCGCAGGACGAGTTCGTCACGCCGACGCACCAGTTCGTGCCCGAGAAGCTCTGAGCGCGATGAGGCTGCGCGTCGGCACCTTCAATGTCGAGAATCTGCTGACGCGGCATCGCTTCTCCTCGGGCGAGCGTGGCGACACGGCAGCCGCCATGTCGCTGTTCCATTTTCCGCGGGCCGACGAGCGCGATGCCGTCGAGCGTTCCCTGGCGGTGGCGCTGGAGGACGACAAGCGCCAGATGACGGCGCTCGCCCTCGCCGAGGCCCAGGCCGATCTCTGGATGCTGCAGGAGGTCGATTCGCTGGCCAGTTTGCAGGCGTTCTTCGCGAACTACGTCCACCGCATCGCCGACCATCGCTACGGCCATTTCACGCTGATAGACGGCAATGACCGCCGCAATATCGATATCGGCTTCGCCGCCCGGCGCGACCTCATTGCGCCCCAGCGGGTCTCGGTGCGATCCTACAAGGATCTCAGCTTCGCCGAGGCCGGCGTCTATGATCGCGATCTCGCGGCGCTCGGCATCCCGCGCAGCGGACTGGTGTTCGCGCGCGATTGCCTGCAGATCGATCTCGATTTCGGCGATCGTGGCCTGACGCTGTTCGGCTGTCACCTGAAGTCCATGAACAACGGGCGCGACGACGGACGCCAGGCGACCTTGCCGGTGCGCCGCGCCGAGGCCAGGGCCGTGAAGCACCTCGTCAAGCAGCGTTTCGGTGAAGGCTGGCGCGAGGCGAACTGGATCATCCTCGGCGATCTCAACGCCTATCGCTTCGGCCTCGGCCCGCTGGCGGAGCGGATCGACGAGGGCGACAGCGGAATCGAGCCGCTGCTCGACGATTTTGCCGTCGACCCGATGGAGAGCCTGCCGCCACATGAGCGCTGGACGCATTTCCGCCGGTTCTGGTCGGAAGAGCGCGAGCAACTCGTCGAGACGCATATGCCGCTCGACCATATCCTGCTGTCGCCCGCGCTGGCGGCGGCGAACCCCCAGCCCGCGATGCAGATGATCCGCCGGGGGCTGCCCTATCGCGTGCCGCTCGATCCGCGCGAGGCGGACCGCTCGATGGCGCGGCTGGCAACCTGCGCCGACCGCTATCCGCGCGTCGGCTGGGACAGGCCGAAAGCCTCCGATCATTGTCCGCTCACCATCGATCTCGCGATACCGCAGGAATGACCCGTATGGCCCGACGCTTCGTCACGCTCGATGTCTTCACCACGATGCCGCATGCGGGCAATCCGCTGGCCGTCGTGCTGGACAGCGAGGGGCTCGACACGGCCGCGATGCAGGCCATCGCCGGCGAGTTCAACCTGTCCGAAACGGTGTTCGTCTCAGCCGCGGCCGCGCAGGGCCATCGTGCGGGCCTGCGCATCTTCACGCCCGGCCGGGAGCTGCCCTTCGCCGGGCATCCGACCGTCGGCACGGCGGTGCTGCTTGCCCTGCGCGATGCCGCCGAGGGCAGGGGCGCCGATGTCATCGTGCTGGAGGAACAGGTCGGCCTCGTCCCCTGCGCCGTGTCGGTGACGAGTACGCGCGTCGGCCATGCCCTCTTCACGCTGCCGCGCCTGCCGCAGGAACTTGAGCCACCGGCCGGGCTGCCGCTGATCGCCGGGGCGCTCGGGCTCGACCGCCGCGAGATCGGCTTCGACCGGCACGTGCCAAGCGTGGTCTCGGCCGGCGTGGCCTTCACCTTCGTGCCGGTGTCGAGCCTCGAGGCGCTGGAGCGCGTGCGCCTCGACACGACCCTGTGGTCGCAGACGATCAGGCCGGCGGACCAGCCCAATGCCTATGCCTATTGCCGGCAGGTTCGCGATGCCGGGCATGACTTCCATGCCCGGATGTTCGCGCCCGCCATGGGGGTCAGGGAGGACCCGGCAACCGGCGCTGCCGTCGCTGCCTTCGCCGATGTGATCATGCGTTTCGAGAAGCCCGGCGACGGCGACCATCGCTTCACGATCGAGCAGGGCTACGAGATGGGCCGGCCCTCGCAGATCACGCTGGAGATGAGCGTCCGGAAGGGCGCGCTGGCCTCGGCGCGGATCGGCGGCTCGGCGGTGGTCGTCAGCGAGGGCGTCTTGCTGTGAACGGCGGCGTCGAGAACGGCACGATCGTCAGGCTCGCCCGCGTCGAGGCGCGGGTGGAGCCCTATGACTGGCATTTCGCGCGCGAGAACGGTGACCGCATCGAAAGCCACTGGGCGCAGATCAGCAGCGGCAAGCCGGCGATGTTCAACGGCAAGGTGATGCTGCAGCACCGCGCCGCGATCCGCGACGGGGTGTTCGAGGCCGGCTATTTCGAGACCGACTACGCCGCCTTCATGGCCTGGCGCGACAGCGGCCATCCCGGCCCCATCATCCGCAACGGCTTCGCCATGGCCGCGCTGCGGGCCAATGACGGCGCGTTCCTGTGCGGCCGGATGGGCGACCACACCGCCAATGCCGGCAAGGTCTATTTCGCCGCCGGCACGCCCGACCGCGAGGATGTCCGCTCCGACGGCACGCTCGATCTCGCCGGAAGCGTCATTCGCGAGCTCGGCGAGGAGACGGGGCTGCGTCTCGACGAACTGGCGGTGGGCGAGGACTGGACGGCGGTGATCGAGGAGGGACGCATCGCTTTCATGCGCGACGTCGGAATCGACCTGCCCGCCGTGGACGCGCGGGCGCTGATGCTCGAACGGATGCGGGATCTCGAGGAGGAGGAACTCTCCGACATCGTGATCGTGCGCGACCTCGCCGGGACTAGTTCATTGGACATGCCGCCCTTCATGCGACGCTATCTCGCGCATATCTTCGACGGCGACTGACCCCGCCCGTATTCCGAAAGCGATGTGATGACCCCTGCCGAAACCGCTGCTCCTGAAGCGCTGCCGCTTCCCTCCGAAAATCCCTTCGCCGCGCGCTGGGAAACGCCGTTCGGCCTGCCGCCCTTCGCGGCGATCACGCCGGAACACATCCGCCCGGCTTTCGATGCGGCGCTCGCCAAGCACAGGGACGAGATCGCGGCGATCACGGCCGATCCGGCCGCGCCGGATTTCGCCAACACGATCGAGGCGCTCGAGCGGGCCGGCCGGGCCATGTCCCGGGTCGGCGGCGTCTTCTACAATCTGACGGGAGCCGACACGAACGAGGCGCTGCAGGCGATCGAGCGCGAGAGGTCGCCGATCACCTCGCGGCACTGGTCGGCGATCATGATGGACGAGGCGCTGTTCAAGCGGGTCGATGCCGTCTTCTCGCAGCGCGATGCACTCGGGCTCGATGCCGAGCAACTGCGGCTGCTGGAGCGCACGCATCGCGGCTTCGTCCGCTCGGGCGCACAGCTCGGCCCCGACGACAAGGCGCGGTTGGCCTCGATCAACGAGCGCCTCGCCGGCCTCGGCACACAGTTCAGCCAGAATGTGCTGAAGGACGAATCCTCCTGGGCCCTGATTATCGAGGACGGAGGCGGGCTCGCCGGGCTGCCGGACTTCCTGCTCGCCGCCATGGCGCGCGCTGCCGCCGATCGTGGCCATCAGGGCAAGCATGCGGTGACGCTGTCGCGCTCGATCATCGAGCCCTTCCTGACCTTTTCGACGCGCCGGGACCTGCGCGAGGAGGCCTTCGCGGCCTGGAGCAAGCGCGGCGAGAACGGCAATGACAGCGACAACCGCGCGATCGTCGCCGAGATGGTGAAGCTGCGTGCGCAGAAGGCGAGGCTTCTGGGCTTTTCGACTTTCGCCCATTTCAAGCTCGACGACACGATGGCGAAGACGCCGCAGAACGTGCGCGACCTGCTCGAACTGGTCTGGACGCCGGCCAAGGCGCGCGCCGCCCAGGAGGCCGCCAACCTCGCCGCGCTGGCGCAGGCGGAGGGCGAGAACGGCCCGATCCGACCCTCGGACTGGCGCCATTATGCCGAGAAGGTGCGGCAGCAGACCTATGCGCTCGATGAAGCCGTGTTGAAGCCCTATCTCCAGCTCGACCGCATCATCAGTGCGGCCTTCGACGTCGCCGGCAAGCTGTTCGGGCTCGCCTTCGAGGCAAAGCCCGAACTCGCCGGCTACCACCCCGACGTCCGCGTCTGGGAGGTGAAGGAAGCCGCCAGCGGCCGGCATATCGGCCTGTTCATCGGCGACTACTTCGCGCGCGCCTCGAAGCGCTCGGGTGCGTGGATGAGCGCCTTCCGCGGCCAGCGCAATTTCGACGGCGAGGTCCGGCCGATCATCGTCAATGTCTGCAATTTCGCCAAGCCGGCCGAGGGCAAGCCGGCGCTGCTCTCGATCGACGATGCGCGCACGCTGTTCCATGAATTCGGCCACGCGCTGCACGGCCTTCTGTCGGACGTGACCTATGGCTCACTCGCCGGCACCTCGGTCTCGCGCGATTTCGTCGAGTTGCCTTCCCAGCTTTACGAGCACTGGTTCCTGACGCGGGAGGTGATGCAGGCCTATTGCCTGCATGCCGAGACCGGCGAGCCGATCCCCGAGGTGCTGATCGACAAGATCAAGAAGGCGCAGACCTTCAACCAGGGCTTTGCGACGGTGGAATATACCTCATCGGCACTGGTCGACCTCGCCTTCCATTCGCTGAAGGATCCGGCAACAATCGATCCGCT
>DATDBB010000115.1:0-2951 GCA_036525085.1 Allobosea sp. | reverse complement strand
CTGCCAGAAGCCCTCGAAGCCATAGCCGAAGACCGGCCGATTCCAGAGCCGGTCGATGGCAAAGCTCCAGATCTCGGTTCGGCCGGTGAACGTCTGGCCGGGGCTGACCGCCTGGACGATGGCATTGACCGGCTTGAACAGCACCGAGCCGATGGTCGCGGTCAGCAGGATCGCTAGTGGGCCGAGCGCGATCAGCCCGCGCAGCCAGATGCTGCCGATGCGCGCGCAGGCGAAGCCGACCAGAACGACGAAGGGCCCAAGGCCCATCGAGGTCTTCGAACCCGTGAAGAACAGGAAGGTCGCGGCGAGCCCTGTGATGACCAGACCGAAACGCGGCGAATGGGCCGAGGCGACGAAGATCCCGATCAGCATCATGATCACCATCATCGCGCCGGCGATGTTCTTGTGGTCGAACAGGCCGCGCCAGGCGCCGGCATGTTCGGGTTCGAGCGCATCGCCCGCCGAGTGGATCGCGATGTCCGGGAAGACGATCAGGCCGGCATAGCAGACGAGCACGACGATCAGCGCCGCCGTGCCGAGCAGGCCGGCGAAATGGCGCTGGTCGCGCGGCAGCAGCATCACCGTGAAGGCGATGGTCAGGACGACGAGCATGAAGCGAAAGGCGCGCATCGAGACATCGGGATTGGCCGAGTGGAAGACGCCGATCGTCATCCAGGCGAGCAGCAGCAGCCATGTCGGCCGAAGATAGGCGCGCGCGGCGACACGGCCGGCGGAGGTGGCGGCACCGGCCAGGCCGAGGACGGCCATCAGCGAGAAGGCGATCTGGTTGACGAGGTTGCTGCTCTCCTGCGCGGAGACCTCGTAGCTGCCCTTGAAAGGGGCGGTCGAGATCCAGACCAGCAGGAAGGCCGCGACGAAGATCGCGCTGCGGGACCAATGACCGAGCTCGGCCGCCTGCTCGCCTGACGCCGCAAGGCCGTCGCTGGCAGGCCCCGCCGCCATCAGGCTTCGTTGACGACGAAGCCGCGCAGCTTGGCGGCGTTGCTGCCCAGAGCCGCATTGGCGCGGGCGAGGTCGCCATCGCCGATCCCGCCTTCGCGGAGGATCAGGACGATATCGTCGGCCACCTCGATGAAGCGCTGCGCCAGCCCGTCCGAGCCGACCGCGCCGCCATCGATGACGATCGGCCCGAAACGGCGGGCCTTGTCGAGGAAGCCGTCCCGGATCTGCGCTGAGGTGACCAGATCGGCGCGTCCGACGCGCGGCAGGAAGAACAGTCCGGTGCCCTCGTCCTGCAAGGCCGCCCGCACCAGTCCGACCGCGCCGGTCGCGATGTCATGCAGCCCGGCGGCGGCATCGGGCGCGTAGACACGGGTCAGGCTGTCGTCGCCGGTGCCGGCATCGACCAGCATGGCCGGAAGACCCGCAAGCGCGGCATCCAGCGCCAGATTGAGCGCCAATGTCGAGGCGCCGGCACCGGGATGCAGGCCGATTACGACGATGCGGCGATGGCTTACGCCCGGCGCCTGAGCGGCGAGTGCGGTCCTCACGGCCCTGACCGCCTTGGCGAAGCCGGCATTGGGTTTGTCGATGGCGTCGACCAGATGCGCCTTGGCCTGGAAGACCGAGCGCGCCTCACCGTCATTGCGCCGCCAGCGACGATGCCGCACCGCCGGCAGGTTCGCCAGCAACGGCGCAGCCGCCGTCTGAAGGATCTCCGGCGCGCGCTCCGCCTGCCCGCCCTGGATCGTGACGAAGCGCCGCCAGCCCGGTTTCGAGGGAGCTGGTGCGGCCGGCCGCGGCCCGTCCGGCAAGACCGGCACGATCTGCCCTGCGGAAGCAGGCGCTTCGATCTCCGCAGACCCCGTGGACATGGAGCTGGCCGTTCCTTCCACTCGTCGCCGGTCCGGCCGTTGCACCCCGGCTGCGCCGAAGAGCGCCAAGCCCAACGCCAGCGCGACGCCGGCACCGCCGCCGGCGATGCCGCCGAGCATCACGATGGTGCGCCGGCTGACGCCGCTCTTTTCGAGCGGCGGCATGGCCGCGCTGATGACGCGGGCGTTGGTGGTGTCGATGCCGGCGAGTTCGCCGGTCTCGCGGGCGCGGCGCAGGAAGGCGTCATAGACGACGCGGGAGGATTCGACCTCGCGCTCGAGCTCGCGCAGTTCGACCGAGGCGCGACTGGCGGCATATTGGGTGGTGGTGAGTTGGTCGACCCGGCGCGCGATCTGGCGCTCGGCCTCGACGGCACGGTCTAGCTCGACCTTGGCCGAGCGGGAAATGCGCGACAATTCGTCCGCGATCTGGCGGCGCGCGTCGCGAGTCTGGGCCTGGGCGGCGGCAAGGGCCGGATGGCGGGCGCCGAGCGAGGCCAGCAGATCGGCCTCCTTGGCCAACGCGGCACCGAGCTGGGCGCGCAGCGCCGTCATGGTGTTGGAGGCGACCGCCTCGGGGATTGCGCCGGCCTCGATGCCGGCCGGGCGAGCCGCCAGAATCTGGTCGTATTTCGCCCTCGCCTCGGTGACGCGGGTCCGCAGCGCGACGAGCTGGGCATTGTTGAGCGCGAGCTGCTCCTCGGTCATCGACTTGCCGGCGCCGACGCCGACGATGTTGTTGGCCTCCTTGTAGCGCTCCGCCTTTTCCTCGGCGATGCGCAGGCGGTTGCGCAGCTCCTCCAAGCGCGCCGTGAGGGCGACCGTGGCGCGCTGGGCAGCGTCGGCACGAACCGAGGCCTGGTTCTCGAGATAGGTTTCGGCCAGCGCATTGGCGATGCGGGCGGCCTTGGCGGCCTCGCGCGCCGTGACCGCGATGTCGATGACGAAAGTGCGCTCGCCGCGCCGGACCGAGACGTTCTTGTCGAGCGCCGCCAGCGCATAGAGCATGCCGTCATGCGATGGCGCGCCGCTGCTCGGCAGGAGATCTCCCAGGATCCGCGACAATCCCGATCGCGCCGCCTCGCCGCCGAATTCCGGATCCTTGTCGAGCCCCTC
>DATDBB010000114.1:0-3331 GCA_036525085.1 Allobosea sp. | reverse complement strand
GCCGAGGATGAAGCGCAGGGTGTCACGCATCGGCACCTCGCATGGTGCTGCCCATCCCATTGCGGGTCATCCCGGGCGACCGAAGGGAGACCCGGGATCCATGCCTGAACCTCTCCAGGCAACGCTCCGGCATGGATCCCGGATCTCCGCTTCGCTGCGTCCGGGATGACGGCGCGGATTTCGAAGACGGCAACAGATTGTCGGGCGGCGCTGGAACCGTAATCATGCCCGCAGATTAGGCACGATCGCCGCTTGGCCGGAAGCTTTGATTTGGTGCAGATGTGATGTGAATTTGAGCCGGAGTCTGAAGCCCCGTGAGCGAAACGACCGCCATTCGCGCCCTGCGCGGCCGCCTGCTCTGGTTCATCGACGATCCGCATGAGCTGGGCGAGGCCGCCCATCGCTATGTCGAGGACGGGCTGGTCGTCATTGAGGATGGCATCATCCGCGCGGTCGGCGAGGCGGCGGACCTTCTGGCCACGCTGCCGCCGGCGGCCGAGATCGTCGATCATCGCCCGAGTCTGATCATGCCGGGCTTCATCGACGCACATCTGCACATGCCGCAGACTCAAGTTGTCGCCTCCTATGGCGCGCAACTGATGGATTGGCTCAACCGCTACACCTTCGTCGAGGAGCAGAAGCTAAGCCAGCAGGGCCATCCCGAAAAGCTCGTCTCCTTCCTGCTCGACGAATTGCTCAGCCATGGCACGACGACGGCGGTGATCTACTGCTCCGTGCATCCGCAATCGGCCGAGGCGCTGTTTCGCGATTCCGAGCGGCGCAACACCCGCATGGTCGCGGGCAAGGTGATGATGGACCGCAATGCTCCGGAGGCGCTGACTGATACGGCCGAGAGCAGCTATGCCGATTCGAAGGCGCTGATCGAGCGTTGGCACGGCAAGGGCCGACAGCTCTACGCGATCAGCCCGCGCTTCGCCGTGACCTCGACGCCCGAGCAGATGGCGGCGGCCGGACGCTTGGCCGCCGAGCATCCGGACTGCCATGTCCAGACCCATATCAACGAGAACCGGGCCGAGATCGCCTTCGCCAACGAGCTTTATCCCGAGCCCGGCGACTATGCCGGCATCTACCAGCATTACGGCCTGCTCGGCCCGAAAAGCCTGCTCGGCCACTGCATCCATATGACCGATCGGGAGTGGCGGCGCTTTGCCGAGACTGGCTCGGTTGCGGTGTTCTGCCCGACCTCGAACCTCTTCCTCGGCTCCGGCCTGTTCGACTGGGCGCGGGCGCGGGCCGAGGGCGTGCCCGTCGCGGTCGCGACCGATATCGGTGGCGGCACCTCCTATTCGATGCTGAGGACGATGTCGGAGGCCTACAAGGTGCTGCAGTTGCAGGGGCAGTCGCTATCGGCTTTCGCCGCCCTGCATGCGATCACGCTCGGCAATGCACGGGCGCTCAAGCTCGATCACCTGATCGGCTCGCTGGAGCCGGGACACGAGGCCGATATCGTCGTGCTCGACCCGGCAGCCCAGCGCGCCATGGCGCACCGGCTGGAGACGGCGCGCGATCTGGCGGAAGAGCTCTTCGTGCTGGTCACGCTCGGCGACGAGCGCAACGTGGTGGGGACCTATGTGATGGGTGAGCGGGTGGTTCTTCCGGCCTAGCTATCGAAGCGAGCCAACCACGCCGTCATCCCGGACAAGCGGCGCAGCCGCGCCGATCCGGGATCCATGCCGGAGCATTCCCGATAGAGGTTCAGCATGGATCCCGGGTCTGCACTTCGCTCCGCCCGGGTTGACGGCGGAGGTTCTGGAGAGCGACTGGGAAAAACCTCAACCCAGCACGCCGCCCTTGCGGGCGAAATCGATGTAGATCTCGCGCAGGCGCAGGGCCGCCGGCCCCGGCGCGCCGTTATGGATGGTGTGGCCGTCGATCGTCGTCACCGGCATGACGAGGCTGGTGGCCGAAGTGATGAAGGCCTCTTCGGCGTCGAGCGCCTCGGCAAGCGTGAATTCGCGCTCCTCGAAGGTGAACCCGCTTTCGGCGATGAAGGCGAGCACCGCCTTGCGGGTGATGCCGGGCAGGACCTTGTTCGACAGAGGGCGCGAGATCAGCGCCTTGCCCTTGACGATCCAGGCTGTCGAGGAGGCGCCTTCCGTGACGATGCCGTCTTCGACAAGCCAGGCCTCCTGCGCGCCGCTTTCGGCCGCGAACTGCTTGGCGAGGACCGGCGCCAGCAGGTTGACGCTCTTGATGTCGCGGCGCGACCAGCGCAGGTCGGGCGTCGAGACGACCTTGATGCCGGTCTTGACCGTCGGTGCATTCACGAAGTTGCGGGCCTGGGTGAACATCACCAGCGTCGGGGTGACATCCTTCGGGAAGGCGAAGTCGCGATCGGACGCGCCGCGCGAGACCTGCAGATAGATGCCGCCCTCGTCGAGGCTATTGCGCTTGATCAGCTCCTCGTGGATCGCGACCAACTCGGCCTTCGACCAAGGCAAGGCGAGCCTGATCTCGCCGCAGGAACGCTCCAGCCTGGCCAGATGCGCCTCGCAATCGACGAGCTTGCCGCCGATTACCGCCGAAACCTCGTAGATGCCGTCGCCGAAGATGAAGCCGCGGTCGAAGATCGAGATCTTGGCGTCCTCTTCCGGCAGGTAGGCGCCATTCACATAGACAATGCGGCTCATCGATCAGGTCTCGTCAGCGGGTTGAAGGCGACCCTTACTAGCCGAGACATGCTGCGGGTGCGAGCGCGAATGCCCTCGGATGACGCGCAGCCGCCCGGCGTTTTTTACGGTTTCAGACTGAGGAACCGCGTCGGGATGGCGCCACGCAGATTGGATTCGAAACCGGCGAGCTTCGGCGAGACCAGATTCTTGGTCGAATAATACAGCACCGGGATCCAGGGCTGCTCGCGGGCGATGATGCTATCCGCCTCGCGCAGGATCGCGGCGCGCTTCGCGAGGTCGGTCTGCTCGGCGGCGAGCTTCATCAGCATGTCGAACTGCGGATCGGAGAACTTGCCGAAGTTGAAGCCGGCATTGTCGCTCTGGAACAGGAACAGGAAATCCTGCGGGTCGGAATAGTCGCCGATCCAGCCATAGCGCGCGACGTCGAATTCCCCGCCGTCGCGCAGATGGGCGAAATGGCTCGGGCTGTCGGTTTCGAACACGGAGGTTTCGACGCCGATCGCCTTCCACTGTTCGGCGATGGCTGCGACGGTGCGGCGGTTGTTGTCGCTTCTGTTGTAGCGCAGTTCCAGCCGCAGCGGCAGGCCGGGTCCGAAGCCCGCCGCCGCGAGCAGGCGCCGGGCCTCATCTTCACGGTCGAGCGGCGATGCCATCTTGAAGTCGAGTTCGGCACGCTC
>DATDBB010000113.1:0-2817 GCA_036525085.1 Allobosea sp. | reverse complement strand
CGGGGCTCGAACCCGCGACCTCCGGCGTGACAGGCCGGCACTCTAACCAACTGAGCTACGCCCGCGCAGGGCGGCCGAGGCGCGGTGGCCGTCAGCGAGGTGTGGATTATGGCGACCGGCCGGAAGTGTCAAGCGCGAGAGACGATCAAAGCGGAGCAGTGGATAAATATCTGCCTGCGCCCGGGCGAAGCTCCGCGCCAGGCGGCGCTACTCCACCGACGCCAGGCAGGGGTCGAGCAGCACATGACGGCGGTCCTGGCGGCTGTAACCGCCGCGCAGGACCACTTTGTCGCCGAGCTTGAGGTCGTTGGCGCCGTAGGTCACGCAGAGAACGCGCACCCCCGGATCCGCACAGACCGCCACGTACCAAAGCGCGCCGTCCGTCTGAATCAGGGTCACGTCGCCCGCGATGGCCATGTCGACACGCGAATCGCGCGGCACCGAATCCGGAAGCTGTGCGGTGATGTCCTCGCAGGTCGCCGGCCTGACCGGCTGCTCGGGCTGGGAGAAGGCCGGGCGCCCGGCAAAAAAGGAATCAGGGAGCAATGATTGCGACGGCGCGATCGTCGTTCCAGCCAAGGCAGCGGCCACCGCGAGAGACAGCGCCCGCATGGACCGGTAGAGGATGTGGTGTCGCAATCCCATGCGCGACAGCGTCTGCGCCAAAAGTGGCGAAACTGCCGGTCGACGAGATGGCCGGATCAGCTCGCTCAGAGGTCATCGGGATGATTGGGGCATGGTGGGCGGTGACGGGCTCGAACCGCCGACCCTCTCCGTGTAAAGGAGACGCTCTACCAACTGAGCTAACCGCCCCTGCCGCCCGGGGGTTTAAGGCTTGCGGGCCGCCGCTTCAAGCGGGCAAACCGACATCCCCGACTGCCTACGCGCAATCCTACAATAGAAAGGCCGCCGGCGACGGGCGCCGGCGGCCTTTCATTATCGAGCTGCGATCGCTCAGTGGGCGACGAGGCCGGCCCCGTCCTCGTCCGTCGCCTTGGCGGGGATCGCCTTGAGATCCTCTTCCCAGACGATCGGGACCGGCTGGCGCGTCAGGGCATGCTGGAGAACCTGCTCCATCCGCGAGACCGGGATGATCTCCATCCCCTCCCTCACGGACTTGGGCAGATCGACCAGATCCTTGGCGTTGTCCTCCGGGATCAGCACCTTCTTGATGCCGCCCCGAAGCGCCGCCAGGAGCTTCTCCTTCAGGCCGCCGATCGGCAGCACCCTGCCCCGCAGCGTGACCTCGCCGGTCATGGCGACGTCGCGGTTGGTCGGGATTCCCGTCAGGATCGAGACGATCGAGGTCGCCATCGCGATACCGGCAGAGGGGCCGTCCTTCGGGGTCGCCCCTTCGGGAACGTGGACGTGGATGTCGCGCCGGTCGAACAAGGGCGGCTCGATGCCGAAATCGACGGCCCGCGAACGGACATAGGACGCCGCCGCCGAGATCGATTCCTTCATCACGTCCTTGAGGTTGCCGGTGACGGTCATCCTGCCCTTGCCGGGCATCATGACGCCTTCGATCGTCAGAAGCTCACCGCCGACCTCGGTCCAGGCCAGACCGGTGACGACACCGACCTGGTCCTCGGTTTCGGCCATGCCATAGCGATAGCGCGGCGGGCCAAGATACTCCTCGAGCAGCTCGTTGTTGACCGTGACCTTCTTCTTCTTGGTCAGCACGATGTCCTTCACCGCCTTGCGGACGGTGTTGGAGAGCTCGCGCTCGAGATTGCGGACGCCCGCCTCCCGCGTATAGCGGCGGACCAGCGTCTGCAGCGCGTCGTTCTCGATCGACCATTCCTTGGATTCGAGGCCGTGCTTCTTGATCGCGTTCGGGATCAGGTGACGCCGCGCGATCTCGGTCTTCTCATCCTCGGTGTAGCCGGCGATGCGGATCACCTCCATGCGGTCCAGAAGGGCCGGCGGGATGTTCAGCGTGTTCGCCGTCGTCACGAACATGACGTTCGACAGATCGTAGTCGACCTCGAGATAGTGGTCGTTGAAGGTGCCGTTCTGCTCGGGATCGAGCACCTCGAGCAGGGCCGCCGAGGGATCGCCGCGGAAGTCCTGGCCCATCTTGTCGATCTCGTCGAGCAGGATGAGCGGGTTGGCGGTCTTGGCCTTCTTCATCGACTGGATGATCTTGCCGGGCATCGAGCCGATATAGGTGCGCCGATGTCCGCGGATCTCGGCCTCGTCACGCACGCCGCCGAGCGACATACGCACGAACTCGCGGCCGGTCGCCTTGGCGATCGACTTGCCGAGCGAGGTCTTGCCGACGCCCGGAGGGCCGACGAGGCACAGGATCGGACCCGCGAGCCGGTTGGTGCGCTGCTGCACGGCCAGGTACTCGACGATGCGGTCCTTGACCTTGTCCAGGCCGAAGTGATCATCGTCCAGCACCGCCTGCGCGGCCGCCAAATCCTTCTTGATCTTCGACTTCTTGCCCCAGGGGATGCCGAGCATCCAATCTAGGTAGTTGCGCACGACCGTCGCCTCGGCCGACATCGGCGACATCTGGCGCAGCTTCTTCATCTCCGCGACGGCCTTGTCACGGGCCTCCTTGGAGAGCTTGGTGCGGGCGATGCGCTCTTCCAGCTCGGCCAGCTCGTCGCGGCCTTCCTCGCCGTCGCCAAGCTCCTTCTGGATCGCCTTCATCTGCTCGTTGAGGTAGTACTCGCGCTGGGTCTTCTCCATCTGGCGCTTGACGCGCGAGCGGATGCGCTTCTCGACCTGGAGCACCGACATCTCGCTTTCCATCAGCGAGAGGACCTTCTCCAGCCGATGCGCGACATGGGTGATCTCGAGCACCGC
>DATDBB010000112.1:0-2716 GCA_036525085.1 Allobosea sp. | reverse complement strand
AGTTCGAGCCCCTCATGGAAGATCAGGGTGGTTTCCATGCCGCCGTCGCTGAGGAAGAGCCCGCCCTGCATCTGCGGAAGGGCGTGGCGATATTTGGCGTAGGAAGGCTTGGCCATGAATGTCGCTCCCGGATTCGTTGAGGCCCGCCCCGGCGCTTCGCCTGCCGGGCGGGGCGCGCCGGTTATCTCCAATGCCGCCTCCAGCGGCTAGGAAGCTCGTGGTACGGCTTGGTCACGCGCTCAAAAAGTGTCTTGAATCCAGTATCTTGAGGCGACCGTGGCGTGTCGAAGGCCTCCCGTGCTAGGCTTTGCGCGAGGCAAAACCACACCGGCGGTACAGTTTTTCGGAGGTCCTGCCATGAGCAAGGGCATCGCGACGCGCGATCGCATCCTCGCCATCGCCGAGGCCGGGGTCCTGGCCAAGGGATTCGGCGCGACCTCGATCGAGGAGGTCATCGTCGAGGCGGGCATCACCAAGAGCGGCTTCTTCTATCATTTCCGCGACAAGAACGAACTCGCCCGGGAAATGCTCAAGCGCTATGTCGCGAGCAACGACCAGCTCTTCGACGACATCTTCGCCCGCGGTCGCGAACTCTCCGACGATCCGCTGCAGGCCTTCCTGATCTCGCTCAAGCTCCTCGCCGAGGTGATGTCCGACCTGCCGAACGGCCATCCCGGCTGCCTGATCGCCAGCATCTGCTATCAGGAGCGACTTTTCGACCGCGAGGTGCGCGAACTCACCGCCCAATCGGTCCGCAGCTGGAACGCCCGCTTCCGGAGCATTTTTGGCGAGATCGCCGCGGTCCATCCGCCGCGCGAGCCGGTCGATCTCGACGACCTCGCCGATATGCTCTCCTGCGTCGTCGATGGCGGCATCATCATGTCGAAGACGCTGGGCGATCCGAGCCGCCTGACCCGGCAGGTCCTGGCCTTCCGCAGCTTCGTCAAGCTGCTCTTCTCCGAGCCGGCGCGTGCCTTGTAGGCTCGGAGGAAAGCGGCAGCCGATCCGCTTCGCTTGACGGGATTTGGCATCGCTGCCGGATCGCGCTACCTGTGCCGGCAACAAAATGCGCTTGCCGCGCGATTCCGCAGTCCAAGGCTTATCCGATGACCGACACCCTTCCCGACCGCCTCTCCTCGAACCCGAACAGCCCCTTCTACAACGAGGAACTGCTCGCGCGGGACATCGGCGTCCGGTTCAAGGGCGTCGAGAAGACCAATGTCGAGGAATACTGCGTCAGCGAGGGCTGGGTGCGCCTCACCGCAGGCAATGCCAAGGATCGCTTCGGCAACCCGATGACGGTGAAGCTCAAAGGCGAGGTCGAGCCCTATTTCCGCCAGGCGCAGACCGAGGGCTGAGCGCCGGCCTCAGGCCAGCGATTTGTAGAAGAAGGTCGAGCCGCAATCGCGGCCGTCCGGCATCAGGGCATAGCGCGGGATGGTGCCGATTTCGGTCCAGCCCAGCCGCGCATAGAGCCGCCGCGCCGCGCCGTTCTCGTCGGTGTCCAGCACCAGCAGGTCGCGCTTGGCCTGTCGCGCAGCGGTTTCCGCCGCCTGCATCAGCGCTTCGCCGAGGCCACGCCGGCGCGCCCGCGAATGCACCAGCACCTTGGCGATCTCGGCGCGATGCGGCTGGTTCGGCTTGCCGATGAGCTGCAACTGGGCGGTGCCGAGGATCTCGTCGCCGTCGCGCGCCACGAACAGGATCGTGCGCCCGGCCTCGACCTCGGCTGCGACCCCGCTCCAGAACGCCGCATAGTCGGCCGGCGTGTTCCAGTCCATGAATCCCACCGAGGCGCCGTTGGCGACGCAGTCGTGCAGGATCTCGGTCAGCGCGGGAATGGCGGCGCGCGCGGCCTCAGTGTCGAGCGTCTCGATGGTCGGTGCGGTGGTCATGAGGCGTTGTCCGGAAAGCTGCCGCGGCTGGCGGCGAGGATGACGGCGTATCGCACGGGGGCGGCGCTACGGTTGCGATAGGCGATCCTGCCGCGCAGATGCATCTGCAGGCAGTCCCCGGCGGAAAGCGGGTGCACGGTTTCGCCGAGCGTCACCTCGAGCGCGCCTTCCAGCACCCAGATCTGCTGGTCGAGCGGTGGCGCGCCGGCGGCGCTGTCGAGTTCGACATGCGCGCCGGCAGGCAGGACCACCTCGACGATCTCGAAGCTAGAGCCGGTGCCGTGTGGCGAGACGTTCCGGCGTTGATAGCCGCTCGCCGGATCGCGCCAGACGGCCTGTTCGGCGCGCCGCGCCAACGGTTCGCCTCCCGCGCTCTCCTCCAGCAAGGCCGAAAGCGTCAGGCCGAGTCCCGATCCGAGCCTGACGAGGACGGCAGCCGTTGGGCTCGATTCGCCGCGCTCCACCCGCGAGATCATGGCGCGGCTCACCCCTGTGCGCAGCGCGAGTGCATCGAGTGTGAGCTCCGCGCGCAGCCTTGCGGCCTTCAGGCGGGCGCCGAGGCGTCGATCCAACGCAATGTCGTCCTCGCGGGTCGTCTCATCCATGGTTCGAAGAAAAATTCTAATATCATGGAAAGTCAAGAGATGGATCGAGGCCGAGGGCATTCGTTCAGCGTGTGCGACGCTTGGCGCGATGCGGCATCACTGCTATTCCCGCGCCCATGAGCACGAAGACCTTCGACAACATCCGCAATTTCTCGATCGTGGCGCATATCGACCACGGCAAGTCGACGCTGGCCGACCGGCTGATCCAGCAGACCG
>DATDBB010000111.1:0-17647 GCA_036525085.1 Allobosea sp. | reverse complement strand
GGATCTGCGAGAGCCGCGAGCCGGAGCGCACCAGGACGGGGAAGGTGCGCGGCGAGATCTCGATGAAGAGCGGTCCCTCATAGCCGTCCTCGACGAGATCGAACTCGCGGGCGCGGTCGGTTATGACGCGGGTGAAGACGTCGAGACGCCCCGTGGAGCTCTTCGGATTGGCGGCGGCGCGCAGGCCGGGCGGAAGGCTCAAGCCTTCCATCAGCTCGGCGATGTAGACGCAACCGGTCTCCAGCACCGCGCCGCGCGTCAGGTCGATCTCGTGGAGCGCGAGCTGGTCGAGCCGGCTCGCAACAGTGCGCTCCGGGCCGGGCAGGAAGCTGGCACGGACGCGGTAGGCGCGTTCGCCAAGGCGCAGGTCGAGGCTCGCGGGCTGAATCTGTCCCTCGGCCGGCGGATGGGCGAGCCTGATCGCGCCGCCTTCGATGAAGGCGCGAATACGGCTGTCTGGCTGGATACCGGGCTTGAAGGGCAGCATGCGATGTCCGCAAAAACAATCGGCTACAGCTAGCGAAGCCGAGGCCAAAGGCCAAGCATCGGGCACGCCGACAGCGCTGCCGGCCGGGGGTTGTCCACGTGAGAATCGCGTAAACAGGAAGGTCGCCCTCGCCGTCCGGCCTTGCGCTCCCCGGTTGCGGAACACCATGGTCTGAAAATCGCATTCCCCTTTTCAGGCTGACGATCTAACAAGGCAGCGGAACCGGGGGCAGGCGCATCAAGGACGGAGCCGTCGCGATGTATCAAGCGGAGACGCATGGCGTGCGCGTGACCGCCGTGCCGAGCTTCATGGAGGGCGAGTCCTCGCCGGCGCAGGGCCGTTATTTCTGGGCCTACACCATCGAGATCCTTAATCGCTCGGCCCATACGGTCCAGCTCATGAGCCGGCACTGGTTCATCACCGACGGGCGCGGCGAGGTCCATGAGGTGCGCGGCGACGGCGTCGTCGGCCAGCAGCCGGTGCTGCGCCCGGGCGAAAGCTACAGCTACACCTCCGGCTGCCCGCTGATGACACCGGACGGCGCGATGCGCGGCTTCTATGCCATGCTCGGCGAGGACGGCACGATCTTTGATGTCGAAGTTCCGCTGTTTCCGCTCGATTCCCCCTATGTGAAGAAGGTCCTGCATTGACTGCCAATCCACTGAACGGGCAGCGCTACGCGCCGCTGGACATGCTCGCCAAGCTCGTCGCCTTCGATACGGTGAGCCACAAGTCCAACCTGCCGCTGATCGCCTTCGTCGAGGAGTACCTCGCGGGCTGGGGCGTCTCCTCGATCCGCATCCCCAATGCCGGCAGCGACAAGGCCGCGCTCTTCGCCACGATTGGCCCGCAGGACCGGGGCGGCGTGCTGTTGTCGGGCCATACCGACGTCGTGCCGGTCGAGGGCCAGGCCTGGAGCCGCGACCCGTTCACGCTGCATGTCGCGGACGGCAAGGCCTATGGCCGCGGCGCCGTCGACATGAAGGGCTTCATCGCGCTGGCTCTCGCGCTGGTGCCGGATTTCCTTGCGGCCGAACTCCAGACGCCGATCCACCTGTTCTTCTCCTATGACGAGGAGGTGACCTGCCTCGGCGTCGTCGACGGCATCGCCCGCATGGGCAAGGATTTGCCGCGTCCGCGCGCCGTCATCGTCGGCGAACCGACTTCGCTCGAACTGGCCGACGCACATAAGGGCATCCGCACCTTCTTCACGACGATCACCGGCGTTCCCGCGCATTCGTCGAAGCCGCATCTCGGCGCCAGCGCCGTGCATGGTGGCATCAGGCTCTCGGCTGGCCTCGTCGCCTTCGCCGATGAGCGCGAGGCGAACCCGGATGGCAGCGGTCGCTTCGACCCGCCCTATGACACGGTGCATGTCGGCAAGTTCCATGGCGGAATCGCCCGCAACATCCTGGCCGATCGCTGCGACCTGTCCTGGGAAGTGCGGACCCTGCCGGGCTCCGATCCCGAGGATGTGCCGGCCCGCTTTGCCGCACTGTCGCAGGATGTGCTCGCCCGGATGAGAAAGACCGCGCCATCGGCCACGATCGAGACGGTGATGAGCTCGGATGTTCCGGGCCTCGCGCCCGATCCGGGCTCGGAGGCCGAGACGCTGGTGATGCGGCTCGCCGGCCGCAACCGCACCATCGCCGTCGCCTATGCGACCGAAGCCGGGCATTTCCAGCGGGCGGGGCTGCCGACCATCGTCTGCGGGCCGGGCTCGATCGACCAAGCGCACCAGCCGGACGAATACATCACGCTGGAGCAGTTCGCCGCCGGCGAAGCCTTCATGCGCAAGCTGCTGGCTGAATGCCGAGGCTGAGGATAGCGTCGCCGCGTCTCATGACGCCGTCATTTCCGCCTCGATCAGCTTAACCAATTCGTCGAGGGCGGAGAGACGGGCGATGCGCCGGTAGCGCGGCTGTCCGACCGGCTCCTCGGCATGCTCCAGCGCCCAGGTGAGCTCATGCGGGATATGGACGGCCCATGCGCCCGCTGACAGCGCCGGCAGGATGTCGGATTTGAGCGAGTTGCCAACCATCATCGCCCGCTCCGGCCCGTCGCCATGGCGGGCGAAGACGCGGCGATACATCTCCGCCGTCTTGTCGCTGACGATCTCGACGCCCTGGAACAGGTCGCCGAGGCCCGACTGCGCCAGCTTGCGCTCCTGATCGAAGAGGTCGCCCTTGGTGATCACGATGAGCCGGTAGTCGCCTGACAGCGCGGCCAGCGTCTCGCGCGCGTCGGGTAGCGTCTCGACGGGATGGGCGACCATCTCGCGGCCGGCGGCGAGGATCTCGCCGATCACCGCGGCCTTGACCTCGCCTTTCGTGATCTCGATCGCGGTCTCGATCATCGAGAGCACGAAGCCCTTGATGCCGAAGCCGTAGAAAGCGAGGTTGCGGCGCTCGGCCTCGAGCAGCCGGCCGGAAATCTCGGCCGCCTCGCCATGCGTGCCGAGCAGGGCGACGAAGCGCTCCTCCGTCAGGCGGAAGAACTGCTCGTTCTGCCAGAGCGTGTCGTCGGCATCGAAGCCGATCGTGGTGAGGCTGCGCCCCATCGAACCCTCGGGTTTCGGACTGAGTTTGAGTCAGGCCCCAGCCGACGGGCCTGTCTCGACCTCGTCCGGCTTGAAGACATAGCGCCGCGAGCAGAACTCGCAGGTGATCGCGAGCGTGCCGTCATCGGCCACCATCGCCTGGCGGTCATCGGCCGAGAAGCCGCGCAACATGCCGAGGACGCGCTCGCGCGAGCAGCGGCAGTCCTCGTGGACCAGTACCGGATCGAAGACGCGGGCGCCGCGCTCATGGAACAGCCTGTAGAGCAGACGCTCGCTTTCCAGCAGCGGATCGAGCAATTCGTGGTCCTCGACCGTCTCGACCAGTGAACGCGCCTCGGCCCAGGCATCGTCGCTGACGCCGTCAGGGTCCGAGCTGGTGAGAATCTCATGGCCTTCCGGCGCGTCGCCGGGATGGATATCGGCGGCGCGAAGGCGATCGACCGAATGCGGCATGAACTGCACCAGCAGCCCGCCGGCGCGCCATTGCCGGCCGCCGCCGGTGACGATCGAGCCGACACCGAGGCGAATCCGGCTCGGGATCTGCTCGGACTGGCGGAAATACTGGTGCGCGGCTTCCTCGAGGCTCTGGCGCGTCAGCGCCACCACGCCCTGGTAGCGCGTCGTGGCCGAGCCCTGGTCGACCGTCATGGCGAGATGGCCCTCGCCGAGCAGCTCGCCCGTGTTGGTGCGTCCTTCGGCGACGGCCTGCGCGAGCGCGGCCTCGTCGAAATGCGCGACGGCGCGATAGACGTCGGGCGCGTTGAAATCGACGACCATCATCGAGATCGGCCCATCGCTCTTGGTCTGGAGCTGGAAGCGGCCCTCGAATTTCAGCGCCGTACCGAGCAGGACCGTCAGCGCGGCAGCCTCGCCGAGCACGCGTGAGACGGCCTCGGGATAGTCATGGCGCGCAAGAATCGTGTCGATCGAGGCTCCGAGCCGGACGACGCGGCCGCGCACGTCGAGATCGGGCACGGTGAACGGCACCACCCGATCGTCGAGCGCGGCGATCGCCACCCCGTTTTCCAGATCGGCCATCAGGCCGCGACCCCGCCAAAGCACCAAGCCAGGATGCCCTTCTGCGCGTGCAGACGGTTCTCGGCCTCGTCGAAGACCGCCGATTGCGGCCCGTCCATCACCGCGTCGGTGACCTCCTCGCCGCGGCTCGCCGGCAGGCAATGCATGAAGATCGCATCCTTCTCGGCGCGGCCGAGCAGGCGCTCATCGACCTGGTAGGGCCGCAGCAGGTTGTGACGCGTGCCTTCCTCGTCGCCCATCGAGACCCAGCAATCGGTGATGACGCAATCGGCGCCCTCCACCGCAGCCTCGGGCCGGCTGGTCAGCGACAGCTTCGCGCCCTGCTTGCGGGCCCAGTCAAGCAGGGCCGGTGGCGGGGCCAGCTCCTCGGGCGTCGCAATCGCGAGCTCGAAATCGAGCCGGCCGGCAGCGTGGACCCAGGACGTCAGGACGTTGTTGGTATCGCCGGTCCAGGCGATGCGCTTGCCCTTGATCGAGCCCTTGCGCTCCTCGAAGGTCATGACGTCGGCCATGACCTGGCAGGGATGCTGGCGCTTGGTCAGCCCGTTGATCACCGGCACAGTGGCATATTTGGCCATCTCGACCACGGAATCATGGTCGAGCATGCGGATCATGATCGCATCGACATAGCGCGAGAGCACGCGGGCGGTGTCGGCGATGGTCTCGCGCTCGCCGAGCTCGATCTCCTGGCCCGTCACCATCATCGGCGAGCCGCCGAGCTCGCGGATGCCGACATCGAAGGAGACGCGGGTGCGCAGCGAGGGCTGCTCGAAGATCATCGCGATGACCTTGCCTTCGAGCAGGCGATCGGCGGCGGCGTCCGGCGTGCGGCGGCGCGATTTGATCTCCTCGCCGGCGCGCAGGATGGCGCGCAGTTCGGTGGCGGAGAAATCGGAGAGATCGAGGAAATGGCGCGTCACGGGCGCGTCCTTCGCTTCGCTGGAATGAACTTGGCTAGACTGAATCGGTGTTATTCGGCGGCGGGCCGCTTCAGCGTCGCCTCTATGGCGCCGGCGGCGCGGTCGAGGCGCGAGACGGCGTCCGCCACCTCTGCATCGCCGATGATCAGCGGCGGCAGCAGGCGCACGACGTTGTCGCCGGCAGCGACGACGAGCAGCCCGGCGGCCCGGGCCTCGGCGACGAAATCGGTGTTCAGCGTATGCAGCTTGAGGCCGAGCATCAGCCCCTCGCCGCGGATCTCGGCGATCACCTCGGGATGCTTGTCCTTGAGCTCGGCCAGCGACTGCTTCAGGCGCAGCGAGGTCTGCGTGACATGATCGAGGAAACCGGGCGCGAGGATGACGTCCAGCACAGCGTTGCCGACGGCCATGGCGAGCGGGTTGCCGCCGAAGGTGGTGCCATGCGTGCCCAGCGTCATGCCCGATGCCGCCTCCTCGGTGGCGAGGCAGACACCCATGGGAAATCCGCCGCCGATGCCCTTGGCGACCGACATGATGTCCGGCGCCACGCCCGACAGTTCATAAGCAAAGAACTTGCCGGTGCGGCCGACGCCGGTCTGGATCTCGTCGAAGATCAGCATCAGGCCATGCTCGTCGCAGAGCTCGCGCAGCAGCCGCAGGAAGCGCGCCGTGGCCGGGCGCAAGCCGCCCTCGCCCTGGATCGGCTCGACCATCAGCGCCGCGGTCTCCGGCCCGATCGCGGCCTTCAGCGCCGCCTCGTCGTCGAAGGGCACCTGGTCGAAGCCGTCGACTTTGGGACCGAAGCCGTCGATGTATTTCTGCTGCCCACCGGCGGCGATGGTCGCCAGGGTGCGGCCATGGAAGGCACCCTCGAAGGTGATGATGCGATAGCGCTCGGGATGGCCCTTCGCGGCGTGGTACTTGCGCGCCATCTTGATGGCGCACTCATTCGCCTCGGCGCCCGAATTGGTGAAGAAGGCACGCTCGGCGAAGGTCGCCTCGCAGAGCCGGCGCGCCAGCCTCTCGCCCTCGGGCATCGTGTAGAGGTTCGAGGTGTGCCAGATCCTGCCGGCCTGGGCAGTCAGCGCCTCGACCAGATGCGGATGGGCATGGCCGAGCGAATTGACGGCGATGCCGGCGCCGAAATCGAGATAGCGCGTGCCGTCGGCCGTGATCGCCCAAGGGCCCTCGCCGCGCTCGAAGGCGACGGGAGCGCGGGCATAGGTCGGCAGCAGGACGGACGGGGAAGCGGAAACGGGGGCAGAGGCCATGGGATGCGATCCTCGCGACGGGCGATTGAGAGAACGGATTGGCGCTGAACTGAAAACGGTGGTCCGGGCTGGCCGACGGCAGGCTCTTAGCTGCACAGCCGATTGCGACCCGGCGACGACGTTATCGTCGCAGCCAGCTTCCGACTTCTCGTCGCGCCGTCATCCGCATCATAGAAGGCCCTGATCCGCAAACATAAGCGCCGCCCGATAGGGCGGCGGAGATAACGAGGCAACTATGCAAAAGGGCATCGCCCCTGTCAATTCCACGCTGCGCCGCCGCCGGCTCCATGCCGCAAGGGCAGTGTTGCCGAAAGGATTCGCTTGACGGGCGATTGAGGAATCGCCTGGGGAAAAGGCGATTTCCGATTCGGCGACTCTTGTAGCCGAGTCATCGCATCTAGTATGGTCGCCCTCGTCAGATACGACATCTCGTGCGGCGACCCCTATACCATCAGTTTCGGCTGTAACGGCTTCCGTTTAGCGACGGACGCCGCCGGTATCGGATTCCGCCATGATCCGCCCCTAGGACGGTTCCGCCAGGAGCCGGCCGGAGAAGACAGGTGAGCCCGATGAACGAAGCCGGAGCATGGACGGAAGAGCGCGTCGAGCTTCTGAAGAAGCTCTGGAGCGACGGTCTCAGCGCCAGCCAGATCGCGGCCGAACTCGGCAGCGTGACGCGCAACGCCGTGATCGGGAAGGTGCATCGCCTCGGCCTGTCGGGCCGCGCCAAGAACCCCACCGCCACCAGCACGCCCCGCGCGACGACGCCGCGCAAGGCGCCGACCCGCTCGCCGAGCCATCCGATGAACGGTGGCCAGGGCGGGAGCCAGGGCGGCATGACGCGCGGCGCCAATGCGCTCGCGCCGCAATACGCTCCTGAAACCGAGCTCGAAGCCGAGCAGGCGCCGCTCCCGTCCGAAGATGTCGTGATTCCGTTCTCCGAGCGCGTCACCATCATGGACCTGCGCGAGTATATGTGCCGCTGGCCGATGGGCGATCCGACGACCCCGGAATTCCGCTTCTGCGGCGGTCGCTCCCAGACCGGCATGCCCTATTGCAGCTACCACGCCCGCATCGCCTATCAGCCCGCGGCAGACCGCCGACGCGACCGCAGCCGGGTGGCGCGCGGCTGAGGCGAGGCGCCTGAGTGATGATGAAAAAGCCGGCCGCGAGGTCGGCTTTTTTCGTTGGTGGGGCGGCAGGCTCAGCGGTGCTGGCGCCGGCCGAGCGTTTCCAGATGCCGGCTCCAACGCGAGAGCGCAAAGCAGATCAGCCAGTAGATCGAGCCCGAGAAGGCATAGGCCTCCATGTTCATGCCGACCCAGGCGGGGTCGGCCAGCGAGGCCTGGGCGATGCCGAGCAGATCGAGGATCGAGACCACCAGCACCAGCGTCGTGTTCTTCACCAGCGCGATGAATTCATTCGTCATCGCCGGCAGCGAGATGCGCAGCGCCTGCGGCAGGATGATCAGCCCGGTCGCCTTCCAGTAGGTCAGGCCGAGCGCGGTCGCGGCCTCGCGCTGGCCGGGGGGAAGAGCTTGCAGGCCGCCGCGCACGGCCTCCGCCATATAGGCGGCGATGACGAGGCCGAGCCCGATGACGGCGCGCGCCAGCCGGTCGATGCCGATGCCGCCCGGCAGGATCAGCGGCAGCAGCAGCGAGGCCAGGAAGATCACCGCGATGATCGGCACGCCGCGCCAGAACTCGATGAAGAGCACGCTGATCAGCCTTATCACCTTGAGCTCGGACTGGCGGCCAAGCGCGAGCAGGATGCCGAGCGGGATCGCGATCAGGCTGGCATAGACCGAGATGAACAGGGTCAGCATCAGCCCGCCCCATTCGCGAGTCTCGACATGGCGCAGACCGAAGCCGCCCGAGAGCAGCCAAATGCCGAGCGGCGGCAGGACGACGAGCGCCGCAATCGCCATCCTGAGGCGCAGGCGGGCCGGCGCGAAGACAACGGCGGCAATGCCCACTACGAACAGAATGCCGGCGAGATCGGCGCGCCAGCGCTGTTCGGGCGGATAGAATCCGTACATGAACTGGCCGAAGCGGGCCTTGACGAAGACCCAGCAGGCGCCGCCGGTCGCGCAGTCGGCGCGGGTCGAGCCGCTCCAGGTCGCGTCGATCAGGGCCCAGCGGATGATCGGGATGGCGATCCAGGCCAGCAATAGCCCGAGCAGGACGGTGACGACGCCTGTCGCAGGTGTACCGAACAGGCGATTGCGCCAGAGGGGCAGTGCTGTCGCGCTCATCGGGTCACCAGCGCGATCCTGGCATTGTACCAGTTCATGAAGGCGGACACGGCGAGGCCGATGACGAGATAGACGGCGAGCGTCATCGCGATGATCTCGATGGCCTGGCCGGTGTTGTTCAGCGCCGAGCCCATGAACAGGCTGACCACGTCGGGATAGGCGATGGCGGCGCCGAAGGACGAGTTCTTCAGCACGTTGAGGTACTGGCTGGTCAGCGGCGGGATCATCACGCGCAGCGCCTGGGGGATCGTGACCAGCGTCAGGATCCGGCGAGGACGCAGGCCGAGTGCCGAGGCCGCTTCGATCTGGCCATGAGGCACGGCCTGGATGCCGCCACGCACGATCTCGGCGATGAAGCCGGCGGTGTAGGTCACCAGCGCCGCGAGCAGCGCGACGAATTCCGGAATCACGACGAAGCCGCCACGATAGTTGAAACCGCGCAGGACGGGGATGTCCCAGCGCGTCGCGAGGCTCGCCCAGGCGATGGCCAGGGCCGGCACCAGCAGGATCAGCACGAGGCCGATCGCCAGCACGGGTGAGTCCTGGCCGGTGCGCTCCTTGCGACGACGGGCCCAGCGGGCAACGAGCCACTGCGCGAACCAGGAGGCGAGGATCGCCAGCAGCGCCCAGCGGAAATTTACCGGCGCATCCGGCAGCGGGATGGTCAGCCCGCGGTTGTTGAGAAAGGCGACCCCGAAGATGCCGACGCTGTCGCGCGGAGCCGGCAGGGCGGCGATGACGCCGAAATACCAGAACAGCACGAAGAACAGCAGCGGGATGTTGCGGACGAACTCGATATAGGCGCCGGCGGCCGTCGAGAGCAGCCAATGCGAGGACAGCCGGGCGATGCCGACGACGAAGCCGAGCAAGGTCGCCAGCACGATCGCCACCACCGTCACCAGCATGGTGTTGGCGACGCCGGCCCAGAACAGTCCGAGGATGTTGTCGGCGCGGGTGTAGCCGGTGAGGACGAAGGGCACATCGATGCCCGAATTGCGCCAAAGGAAATCGAAGCCGGAGGCGATGCCGGCCTTGACCATGTTCTCCGAGGCGTTGCGCACGAAGAAGACGGTCAGGGCGAGCAGGCCGACGACGAGCCCGATCTGGTACAGCCAGTCGCGGACGCGCTTGTCGTTGAGGAGGGCGAGGGCTCTTGTCACGATGTCAGCCACGCGTTCGGGGAAATCGCGAGACCCGCGTCGTCATCCCGGCCGCAGCGAAGCGGAGCGCCGGGATCCATCGAAGGGCGTTGCACTCGACGATGGATCCCGGATCTGCGCGGCTATGCCGCTTGTCCGGGATGACGCGTGGTTCCTGCGGGATCGCAGTCAGATGGCGGGAAACCGCGCCGCTCTCACTGGAAGGGCGGCGTGAAGAGCAGGCCGCCCTTGGTCCAGAGCTGGTTCTGGCCGCGCTCGAGCTTCAGCGACGAGCCCAGGCCGACGGTGCGCTCGAAGCTCTCGCCATAGTTCCCGACCTGCTTGATAACATTGTACATCCAGTCGTTCGAGAGACCCATCAGGGCGCCGAAATTGCCCTCGGCGCCGAGCAGGCGGCGGACTTCGGAGTTCTTCGAGCTCGCCTTCATCTGATCGACATTGGCCGCGGTCACGCCGAGCATCTCGGCGGCGATCTGGCCGTTCAGCACCCAGCGCACGATCAACTGCCAGCGCTCGTCGCCCCAGCGCGTCACCGGCCCCTGCGGATCGTTCGAGATCGGCTGGGTCAGGATGACGTGGTCTGCGGGAACCTTGAGCTTGGCGCGCTGGCCGGCGAGCGCACCAACGCCGGCGGTGTAGGCGTCGCAGCGGCCGGCGTCATAGGCGGCGATGGCGTCGTCGTTCTTCTGGAAATTGGTGATCGTGACCTTGAGGTTGCGTTCGGCGAACCAGTCGGAGGCGTTCTTCTCCTCGGTCGAGCCGGCAGCGACGCAGACCGAGGCGCCGTCGAGATCGGCCGCCGTCTTGGCATTGGTCGACTTGCGGACGATGAAGGTCTGGCCCTCGTAGAAATTGATGCCCTGGAAGTTCAGGCCGAGCGAGGCATTGCGCGAGAAGGTGATGGTCGAGTTGCGTGAGAGCAGGTCGACCTGGCCCGATTGCAGGATCGGCCAGCGCTGCTGCACCGAGGTGGGCGTGAACTTGACCTTCTTGGCGTCGCCGAGCACGGCGGCCGCGAGCGCCTTGCAGTAATCGACGTCGAGGCCGGACCATTCGCCCTTGTCGTCGGCGAAGGAAAAGCCCGGTAGCCCGAGATGCACGCCGCATTCGATGTGGCCGCGCGCCTTGATCGCATCCAGCGTCGGGCTCGGGGCCAGTTGCTGAGCGCTCGCCATGGAGGCGCTCGCGGCCAGGATGGCGGTCGCCGCCAGAAGTTTCATCGTCATGATCTTGGTCTCCCCGAAGCCGTCACCGGCTTTCTGCATTGAGGCGCGGACTATGCAACAGACAGGACGGCAGCGGTAGCGGGGGCGGCTACGCTTTTCAGGCCCCGAACACGGTGTTGAGCTGGCTGCCGACCATGATGAAGGTGGTGCGCTTGGCCATCTCCTTCAGCCGCACCGCGCCGATATAGGTCATGGCCGAGCGCACGCCGCCCATCAGCTCCTGCATCGTGCCCTCGACCGGGCCGCGATAGGGCACCTCGACGGTCTTGCCCTCGGATGCCCGGTACTTGGCGACGCCGCCGGAATAGCGCTTCATCGCCGTGTCCGAGGACATGCCGTAGAAGGTCATCGCCACGGGGATCTTCTCGCCCCCGCGCTCCTCGTAGCGGATGTCGCCCTCGCATTCGTCATGGCCGGCGAGCATGCCGCCGAGCATCATGAAATCGGCGCCGGCGCCATAGCCCTTGGCGAGGTCGCCCGGCACGGTGACGCCGCCATCGCCGCAGACGAGACCTTTCAGGCCATGGGCGGCATCGGCGCATTCGATGATGGCGGAGAGCTGCGGATAGCCGACGCCGGTCATCTTGCGGGTGGTGCAGACCGAGCCCGGCCCGATGCCGACCTTGACGATGTCGGCCCCGGCCAGGATCAGCGCCTCGGTCATGTCGCCGGTGACGACATTGCCGGCCATGATCGTGGCGTCGGGATACTCGGCCCGCGTCGCCTTGACCGTGTCGACGAACTTCTCGGTGTAGCCATTGGCGACGTCGAGGCAGATCTTCGTGATCGGCGACTCCGCATGGACGCGCGCCAGCTTGTCGTGATCTCCTTGCGTCGTGCCGAGCGAGTAGAAGGCGTTGGCGGAATCCGGCTCGCGGAAGAAGGCGGCGAGTTCGTCGGCGCCGTAATGCTTGTGCAGCGCCACCATCGCGCCATGGCGGAGCAGGGCGCGCGCCATCGCCATGGTGCCGACCACATCCATGTTAGCCGCGATCAGCGGGAAGCCGGTCCAGTCGCGGCCGGTATGGGCGAAGCGGAAGGAACGGTGGACGTCGACCTCGGCGCGACTGCCCAGCGTCGAGCGCTTGGGGCGGATCAGCACGTCGCGGAAATCGAGCTTGGGGTCGTTCTCGATGCGCATGATTTCGGACCTTCGCGGCTGGCTTCAGGCACGCGGTGGCCAAGCGGCGGCAAGGGATGCGTGCGCCGATTCATAACCGCAGCGGGGCGGGCTGGGCAATCTGCCCTCTACCCGGGCCCCGGCCCGCCGGCTCAGGCCGGCCCCGGCTCGCGCGGGAAGGGGCGGGCGTTCTTGCGGATGGTGTAGAGCGTCGCGCCGATGACGATCGCCGCCCCGATCCAGGTCGAGAGCGCCGGGATCTCGGCGAAAAAGACGAAGCCGGTCAGGCTCGCCAGGATCAGGCGGCTGAAATCGAGCGGCGCCAGCGCGGCCGCCTCGCCCACCTGATAGGCGCGGGTGATCAGCCATTGGCCGGCGGTGCCGAACAGGCTGAGCACGATCAGCCAGAACCATTGCCCGGCATTGGGCGGGACCCACCAGAGCCAGGCCGGCAGGGCCAGCGCCGCGATCAGCACGATGCCCTGCCAGATCAGGATCGTGTCCGTGCGCTCGGTCGCCGCCAGCATCCGCACGCTGACGGTGATTCCGGCGTTGAACACCGCGCCGGCGACCGCCAGCAGCGCGAAGGCGTCGAGGCCCTCGTTCGTCGGCCGAAGCATGACCAGGACACCGATGAAACCGATGATGGTCGCGGCCCAGCGCCTGGCATCGACCTCTTCCTTGAGGACGATGACGGCGGCGACCGTGACGAACAGGACCTGGCTGAAGCCGATGGCCGTGGCCTCGGCGAGGGGGATCCGGATCACCGCGGTGAAACCGCAGAGCATCGCGATCAGCGTGAGTGCGCCGCGAACGACCTGCAGTCCCGGCCGCCTGGTCCGCAGCATCAAGCGCAGGCTGCCGCCGGCGAAGGCGATGATGATCACGCTCATGATGACCTGGCGGATCAGCAGGATCTGGACCAGCGGAATGGCGCCGCCAACATGCTTGATGGCGCCGACCATCACCGCATAGACCAGCATCGCGGAAAACATGTAGACCGAGCCGCGCAGATTGGGGCTCGCGCTCGCCCACCAGGCGCGAAGGCCCCGGCGATCCTGCACCGCGCTGTCTTCGGACTTTCCGATCGTGATTGCGGGCGACGGTGCCGAGGGATTGGCGGCCACGGCCTCGTCGTCGAGTTCCGCGATGCGCGGCTGCGCCTCCGCTTCGGCGACTCCGTCCGCGTCGGCCGGACGGCCCTGCCGCCCGGTCTGCCGTTCTTCGCTCATCGACCTCGACCATCGGACGAAGGCGTCGACGCCCGGCCCGTTTCCATCCCTGTCCGGAATTGATCGATGAATCCGGACGCCTTCACCAGAGACAGCCGGACATGGCCGGGTTGTGCTGGCCGGGTTGCGGCATTGGGAGAGTACTCCGACCGCCACGACAGGAAGGCAGGCGAGCCATGCCGAAGCGGGACTTTGCGGAGCCTTCCATGCGGTCTAGGAGACCGCGACGGCCTCCGCCCCCGGCAAGCAAACCGAGTTGATGACGGCATGACGATCCCGCTTCCCCACCCCGTGCGCGCCGGCATCCCGTCCCGCGCTGCCGCGCCGGGCCGTCATGCAGCGATCGTCGGCGGATGAGGGCGCTTCTTGCCGACTTCGTCGATGGCGTGCGGGGGCTGGGGCCGGCACGCTTTCCCTATGGGCGTTTCGCCCTGGCGCTGCTGCTCGGCGGCGCGGGCGGCTGGCTCTTCGTCCAGGCCCGGCTGCCGCTGCCCTGGATGCTCGGCTCGATGGTCTTTTGCACGATCGCGGCGCTGCTGCGCTGGCCCGTGGCGGCGCCCCCGGTCATTAGACCCCCCATGACGATGGTGATCGGCGTCATGCTGGGCGCAGGCTTCAAGCCCGATGTCATCGCGCAATTGCCCAACTGGCTGCCGACCATCCTCGGCCTCGTCCTGTTCATGCTGGCCTGCGCCGTCGCCTGTGTCGGCTATTTCCGCAAGGTCGCCGGTTTCGACCCGGTCACGGCTTTCTTCGCCGGCATGCCCGGCGGCCTGCTCGAAATGGTCACGCTGGGCGAAGAGAAGGGCGGCGATGCACGCATCATCGCGCTGATCCATTCCGCCCGCATCCTCCTGGTGGTGATGACGCTGCCCTTCATCGTGCAATGGATCGGGGGCGTCCCGATCGGCGGCAACCGGGTCGCCGGGCCCTCGCTGATGCAGACGCCGCTCTCGGCCGAACTGATCCTGCTCGCCTGCGGCATCGCCGGGATCGTCCTCGGCCATGTCCTGCGGCTGCCCGCGAAGTTCCTGCTCGGGCCGATGCTGGCCAGCGCCATCGTCCATGTCTCCGGCCTGAGCGATTCGGTGCCGCCCTTCGAGATCGTCAACGCGGCCCAGCTCATCCTCGGCATCACCATCGGCTGCCGCTTCGTCGGCACGGCGCCACGCAGCATCCTGCGCGTGCTGGCGCTTTCGGTCGGCTCGACCGTGATCCTGCTCTCGCTGACGCTAGGCTTCGCCTGGCTCGTGGCGAAGGTCTCGGTCCATGGCCAGGTGCCGCTGATCCTGGCCTATTCGCCCGGCGGCCTGGCCGAAATGAGCCTGATCGCGCTGGCGCTGCATACCGAGGTCGCCTTCGTGGCGGCGCACCACATCATCCGCGTCTTCCTGGTGATGATCACGGCCGGGCCGTTCTTCGGCCTGCTCATCGGCCGTCGCAAGGCGATCGACACCAAACAGGACGAGTGAGGCCGACTGCCTTACGTCCGCGCGGCCGCCAGCCCCCGCTCCAGCCCGTTTGCGAGAGCCGCGCGCTGCTGTTCCATGAAGGCGGCGCCATCGACACGCTGCCTGTCGCCCGCCCTGATAGCCGCGACCCGGGCGACCAGTGCGCTGGCGAAGGCCTCGGGCGTATCGGCGCGCGTGACGTTGCCAGGCATCGTCGTGAAGCCGCGGCAGGACAGCGTCGTCGCCACCGCCGGCAATCCGAGCTCCAGCGCCTCGATGGTCTTGAGCTGCACGCCCGTTCCGGCACGGCTCGAAAGCGCGACGATCCGGCAGGAGCGCAGGAACGCATCGGCAGCCGGCACGCGCCCGAGCAGGGTCACGCCGGGCGGGACCGGCGGCATGGCCGACGGGAGGCGGCCGGCGACGGCGACCGTCACATCCGCGGGCAGCAGCGGGCAGACCTCGCGCAGGAACCAGTCGAGACCAATGAAATTGGGCGCCCAGCTCCAGGTCCCGATCAAGCCGACGTCATAGGCCGGTTCGGACTCAACGGCGGCGGCAGGTGCGGCCTCGCGCTTGTTCGATACCAGCGGCAGTACGGCGGATTTCGCAGCTAGCGACGGTCCGAGCGCCGCGCGATCCTCCTCGGCAAGGGTCCAGACGAAGCGCGTCTCCTGCCAGAGCCGTCGTTCGATCCCTTCCAGGAGTCGCGCTTCACGGGCGAACAGCCACCGCATGAGGGGATTGCGGGCATGAGCCGCGCTTTCCCGCGCCGAAGCATGCTCGATATTGTGCTCGACCAGGACGCATGGGCCGAGCGACGTCAGTTCCGGGAAGGCGCCGGGCAGCATCACGGAGTTCAGCACGATGGCGTCGAAGGGGCCCTTCGACCTGACGGCCTCGACGAGACGGCCCTCCCCCGCCAGCCGGAGCTTGGCGCAGGCGACCGGGAGATCGCTGCGCAAGGCGGCGGCGATCCAGCGCAGCCTGCGACCGGGCGTCGCGACCGCGTTCTCGATATCGGTCTGCGCAATCACGACGGCCTGGGCGGGGTCGGCCGGCGTCTCGCCCGGGCGCATGAAGCCGAACGCCACGACCTCATGGCCGGCAGTGCGCAACGCATCGAGAATCGCCGCATTGGCGATCTCGAAGCCGGTGTCGGGTCGCGCCACGGGGATCAGCGCGGTGAGGAAGGCTAGACGCAAGCGGGCGGCCCCATAGCAGCAAGAATTTGGCAGCGAGAATTGGCAGCGAGAAGAAACGGCGGCAAACGGCGCGGCAGCGCAGCAAGGCTCCTCAGCAGCGCGCCGGTCAAGCGTCGTGCGCGACCATCACCAATGGATTTTCGCGCCAAGCCCCACCAATCCCGCCATCGCGATCACGGAACCTTAAGCCGGCCATGCCCATGCTGGGCGACCATGGCCGTGACGGAACAGATGCGCAGCAATGATGGCGACGCCGCGCGAGGACAGCGCGCCGTGGCCGGATTCGACGCGCCCGAGAGCTTCATCGTGCTTGCGGCCTCGCCGGAGACGATGCTCGCGGGCGTCGAAAGCGTCGTCTGCGTGCCGACCTTCCGCCGCCCCGATCTGTTGGAGGCGACGCTGCGCTCGCTCGCAGCCCAGCAGGGCGGGCACGACTTCGCGATCATCGTCGTCGAGAACGAGGGCATCGAGCGCGCCGGCGCCATCCGCGCCGCCGCGTTGCTCGAGGCCGGCCTGTTCAAGGGGTTCGTGATCGTCGAGCCGCGCCAGGGCAACTGCAAGGCCTACAATGCCGCTTGGCGTTGCGCGCTGACCCGGTTCCCGGCGCTCAAACAGGTGCTCGGCATCGACGACGACGAGACGGCACAGCCGCTCTGGCTCGACGCCTTCCTGCGCGCTGCGGACGAAGCCCCGGCTGAGCTGTTCGGCGGCTCCGTCACCCCCGAATTCGAGGATGGCTCGCGTAGCTGGTTGAAGGCGCATCCCGTCTTCCGCTCGCATTATGCCGTCTCCGGGCCGATACCCATCCTCTATTCGAGCGCCAACTACCTGATCCGGCGCGAGGTGCTGGAACGGCTCGGCTTCCCCTTCCTCGATGAGAGCTTCGACTTCACCGGCGGCGGCGACAGCGACTTCTTCACCCGCTCGAAGGCCGCAGGTTTCCGCTTCTGGTGGGTGCAGGAGGCAGCGCAGCGCGAGACCATGCCGGCGCGGCGCAGCGAGTTCGGCTGGATCAACGCGCGCGCCCTGCGCAATGGGGCGATCTCGGCCGCGATCGAGCGACGCAGCCATCCGGGGCTGGCAGGCAGGCTGCGGGTCTTCGCCAAGTCTGTGGCGCTGCTGGCAGCGTCAGTGCCGCGCGGGATCGCGCTCGGGCTCAGGACGCGCTCAGGCCTGATCGGGCTCTATCATGCACAGGTCGCGACCGGCCGCCTGCTGTCGGAGATCGGCATCGGCAACGAGCAGTATCGCAAGCCCGAGGCGAATTGAGGCGCTCAGCCTCCGCGCGCGACGCGGTATTTCGACGTCAGCCTCAAGCCGATCACGGAGACCAGCAGCGCGAACCAGACAGGGTCGGCGCGCCGGAAGAAGAAGCTCTCCAGGCAAGCCGAATAGATGCAGAACAGCCAGATGCGGAAGAACAGCTCTGCCAGCGCCTTGTTCTCGGGCGTGCGGATGACGCGGTGGTGGTCGCGCAGCGGCAGCAGGATCAGCACAGTCAGCGCGAGCACGAGGCCGGGAATACCGAGACCGATGGCAAGGTCGACATAGCCGCTATGGCCATGGACCATGCCCTGGGCGATGCCGGTCTCGTTCTCGCCGATCTCGGCATAAAGCACGTAGTCGCTCTGCCAGAAGCCCTCGAAGCCGTAGCCGAAGACCGGCCGGTTCCAGAGACGGTCGATGGCGAAGCTCCAGATCTCGGTGCGGCCGGTGAAGGTCT
>DATDBB010000110.1:0-9202 GCA_036525085.1 Allobosea sp. | reverse complement strand
CAAGGTCGATGTCGACCGAATGGTGATAGACGATGGCGACATCATCACCGCCGGCGGCATTCTGGCATGGACCGATCTCGGACTGACGCTGGTGGAGCGTTTTCTCGGCCCCAGCATCATGCTGGACACGGCCCGCTTCCTGCTCAGCGACCCGCCAGGCCGCACCCAGCGTCCATACAATCATTTACTGCCGCGGCTCGATCCCGGCGACGCCGCGATCCTCAAGGTGCAGCATTGGCTCCAGGCGACGGGCGCGAAGGATCACGCGGTGCCGGCGCTGGCGAAGCGGGCCGGTCTGGAGGAGCGCACCTTCCTGCGTCGCTTCCGCAAGGCGACGGCCTTGCGCCCGACCGAATACGCGCAGCAGATCCGGATCGCGAAGGCACGCGAGGCGCTCGAACTGAGCAAGCGCCCGGTCGCGCAGATCGCCTGGGAGGTCGGCTATGGCGACGCCGCCGCCTTCCGCAAGCTGTTCCAGCGCATCACAGGCCTTTCGCCTGCCGACTACCGCAATCGCTTCGGCGTCGCCGCGTGATCTCGCTCAGGCGTATTCGGGCCGCCGCGGCGTGAACACATCGAGATTGATCACCGGCTCGTCGCCGACGACCTCGCCCCAATGCTCGACATTGGACGGGATCAGGACGAGCCCGCCGGGGCCGATCAGGTGTTCCTCGCCGCCGATGAAGAAGCGGATGGTGCCGCTGACGATGTAGGCGATCTGCTCATGCGGATGGCTGTGCGGCTTGGGCTCGTGGCCGGGCATCAGCCGGTGCAGCGCAACCGTCGCGGCATTGCCGGAGAAGGCCTTGCGGTCGACGCCCGGACGCACCGGCGTCCACGGAATCTGGCTCCAGTCGATCTTGTGAATGTCCATGAGGGTCTCCGATTTTGGGGCGGCCGTCAGGCCACCGTCATTTGGCCGCGCCGAGAATCCCCGAGGGCCGGATGAACAGGAACAGCAGCAGCACCGACAGCGCCGCGACGTTCTTCAGTCCCGCGCCGAAGCCGACGATGGCGAGCGCTTGCAGCAGGCCGAGCAGCAATCCGCCGAGGAAGGCGCCGAAGGGCCGGCCGAAGCCGCCGACGATCGCGGCGATGAAGCCGCTGATCGCGAAGGGCACGCCGACATTGAAGGCGGTGTACTGGGTGGGCGTGATCAGGATGCCGGCGATCGCGCCCAAGGCCGCGCTCAGCGCGAAGGCCAGCGCCAGCATGCGTGAGACCGGGATGCCCTGGAGCGCCGCCGCCTCGCGGTTGATCGAGCAGGCGCGCATCGCCTTGCCGGTCTTCGTCAGGCTGAAGAAGGCGGCCAGCAGCCCGACGATCGCCAGTGACCCGCCGACGATCCAGATGAGCTGGTAGCCGACGGCGACGCCGCCGAACATCAGCGGCGGCCGGTCGGTGAAGACGGGCAGGGTCTTGGGTTGGTCGCCGACCGCGATCAGGGTCAGCCGTTCGATCACGATCTGGGCCGCCAGCGTCGCCAGGATCATCACGAACATCGTCGCCTTGCGGTTCCACAGCGGCCGGACGACGACGCGTTCGATGGCGACACCGAGCACCGCGACAGCCGTGATCGCGATCAGCGCTGCAAGAGGCAGCGGCACGCCGCTGCGCGCGAACAGAACCTGGGTGATCATGCCGCCGAGCATCACGAACGCGCCCTGGGCGAAGTTCACGATGCCGCTAGCGTTGTAGATCACGCAGAAGCCGATGCCGATCAGCCCGTAGACGCAGCCGATGCCGAGCCCGCTGACCAAGACCTGCGGGATATAGGACCAGTCAGCCATGGGCCGCCTCCTGAGTAGTCGGCTTGCCCGTGCCGAGATAGGCCGCGATCACGGCCGGGTTGGCGCGGACCTCGGCCGGCGTGCCCTGTGCGATCTTGCGGCCGAAATCGACCACGACGACGCGGTCGGCCGTGTTCATCACCAGCGTCATGTCGTGCTCGATCAGGAGGACAGTCGTGCCCTCGTCGGCGATGCGGCGGATGATGCGCGCGAGAGCCGCCGATTCCTCGGTATTGAGACCGGCGGCCGGCTCGTCGAGCAGGATGAGCTTGGGCCCGGCCGCCAGCGCGCGCGCCAGTTCCAGCATGCGCTGGCGGCCATAAGGCAGGCCCGAAGCTGCTTCGTCGGCGAAGGCCGCGAGCCCGGCGAAGGCCAGCAATTCGCGGGCGCGGGCATCGACGGCCGCTTCCTCGCGCCGCTCCGAGGCCGGGCGCAGCAGTGCCGCGAAGAGCCCGGCCTTGCCCTGCAGATGGCAGCCGACCTTGACGTTGTCGAGCACGCTCAGATCCTCGAACAGCTTCACAAGCTGGAAGGTCCGCACCAGCCCCGCCGCGGCGATTTTGGCCGGCGGCCGGCCGGTGATGTCCTGGCCTTCGAAGACGATCCGCCCGGCGCTCGGCGGCAGGGAGCCCGAGATCAGGTTGAACAGCGTCGTCTTGCCGGCGCCGTTGGGTCCGATCACGGCGGTGACGCCCTCGGTCGGCACCTCGAACGAGACGTCGTCGACCGCGACCAGCCCGCCGAACCGGCGCGTCACGCCTTCCAGTCTGAGCCGGCTCATGAGCGGCCTCGCGGCGCAAACAGGCTGGCGAGACCGCGCGGCGCATAGATCAGCAGCAGGATCAGCGCCGCGCCATAGGCGAGGTCCTGATAGTCCTTGAAGCCGCGGAAGGTCTCAGGCAGCAGGCTGACGATCAGCGCCCCGACCAAGGGTCCGGCGACCGTGCCGATGCCACCGACATAGAGCATGGTGAAGGTGACGATGACCATGTGCAGCCCGAAGACCTCGGGGCTGACGAAGCCGACGACATGGACGAAGAGCGAGCCGGCGAGCGCCGCAAATCCAGCCGAGAGCAGGAATGCCGCGAGCTTGTACCGTGCCACATCGATGCCGAGCGCCGTCGCCGCCTCCTCGCTGCCTGCCACCGCCGAGAGCGCGCGGCCGAAGCGCGAGCGGCGAATGCGCGCGGCGGCAAAGGCGCTGACGGCGACGACGAGCGAGAGCAGGATGAGCTGCCCGCGATCCGAGGTGATCTCGTAGGGCCCGATCCCGAAAGGAGGGATGCCGGAAATCCCCATATATCCTTGCGTCACCGACTGCCATTCGACGGTGATCTCATAGGTGATCAGCCCGATCGCGAGCGTGCCCATGGCGAGGTAATGGCCTTTCAGCCGGAGCGCCGGAAAGCCGACGATTCCCGCAGCCAGAACGGCAGCGGCGATGCCCAGCACCATCGCGGGCAGGGGGCTCCAGCCGTAAGTCGCCGTCAGCACGGCGGAGAGATAGCCCCCGATCGCGGCGAACGCGTTCTGGCCGAAGGAGACCTGCGCGGCAAAGCCCATGAACAGGTTCAGCCCCGTCACGAAGACCGCATAGATCAGCGCGAAGGAGACCACGGTGGCTGCATAGCCGCCGACGACCATGGCGTAGCCGACGACAGCCACGGCGAAGAGCCAGGGCAGCAGGCCGACGAGCCGCAGAGGGCGCCGTTCAGGCGAAGTAATGGCGGGCGAGATCGTCATGGGATGTGATGTCACGCGGATCGAGTTCGGCGACGATGCGCCCGAGTGAAAGCAGGTAGACGCGGGCGGCGAGTTCGAGCGCCAGCGGCGCCTTCTGCTCGACCAGCACGATCGCCAGGCCTTCGCGGTTCAGGAGGCCGAGCGTCTCCAGGATCTCCCCGGTGACGCGCGGCGCAAGGCCGAGCGAGGGCTCGTCCAGCAGCAGAAGCTTCGGGCCGGCCATCAGTGCACGGCCGAGAGCGAGCATCTGCTGCTCGCCGCCCGACATCGAGCCGGCAGTCTGTCCGAGCCGTTCCTTCAGGCGCGGGAACAGGGTCAGAACGCGCTCGCGCCGGCGGTTGAACTCGGCCTTGTCGCGCAGGCGATAGGCGCCGAGTTCGAGATTGTCCGCCACGCTCATCGGCGCGAACAGACCGCGCCCCTCCGGCACCAGCACGATGCCGCGTGAGGCGACCGCGACTGCATCGTGCCGCGGCAGCACCTCGCCCCGGAAGCGGACCTCGCCGCTATTGGCCGACAGCCCCATGATGGCCCGCAGCAAGGTCGACTTGCCGGCCCCGTTGGGGCCGAGCACGGCGACGAGCTCGCCTTCGGCGATGCGCAGATCGACCCCGTGCAGCGCCTGGATGTGGCCATAGCGCGCCGAGAGGCCGGTCGCGGCCAGGATCGGCGGCGCAAGGCTCGGTGGAGCAGCGCTCAACTCGGTCTTGGCCGCGACCGCGAGACTCATTGCACCACCTTGACCTTGCCGCCCTCGATGGTGGCGAGCACGAAGGGGTTCTCGGTGATGCCCTGATGCAGGTCCGGCCGGAAATTGTAGACGCCGGTCGTGCCCTGGAAGCCGGTCACCTCTTCATAAGCGGCGCGAACCTTTTCGCCCTCGAAGGACTTGGCCTTCTCGATAGCCGCGACCGTCAGCATGACGCCATCCCAGCCGCGCGAGGCCCAGTTCGGATCGCGATCCTTAAACTTCTCGCGCCACGGCTCGAGGAAGGCCTTGATGCCGCTCTTGAGCGCACCTTCCGGCAACGCCTCATAGACCTGCGAGGGCGAGGCGACGAAGAAGAACTTGTCGCCCAGAACCTCGGAGACGGGGCCGAACACGGCGAGGTCCTCGAGGCTGGTCAGCAGCAGCATGTCGGCGCCGAGCTGCTTGATGTTCTTGGCGGCGGTGAGCGTCGTGCCGCCGAGCCCGATCTTCAGGACCGCGCCGGCGCCGGCCGAGCGGGCCTTGCTGATCTGCACGCTGAGATCGGCGTCGTCCTGCTTGTACTGATCGACCGAGACGACCTCGAGGCCGAATTTCGCGGCATTGCGCTCGGCCACCCCCTTCTGGAGATTGGCGTAAGGGGTCGGGTCGTGCAGCACTGCGATCTTGCGGATCTGCGTCTTCTCCTTGAGGTATTCCAGCCGCTTGTCGACCTCGAACCCGGCCGGCGGCAGGGTGGTGAAGGCCCAGGGCAGATGCTCGGCCTGCTGCGGCAGGATCGAGCAGAGCATCATCGGCACCTTGGCGCGCAGCAGCAGGCCGGCCGCCGCGAAGTTGCCGGCCGAGACGCAGCCGCTGACGAAGACATCAACCTTGTCCGAGCTCAGCATCTTCCGGTAGACGGTCACCGCCTCCTGGGGCTCCGAGCGGTTGTCCTCGACCACGACCTGGATCTTGCGACCCATCACGCCGCCCTTGGCGTTGACCGCCGCGGCTGCGAGTTCGACGCCGTCACGCCAGGCGCGGTCGACCGTCGCGGCGTAGCCGGTCAGGCCGGCCGAGACGCCGATCTTGTAGGGCTCCTGCGCGCCGGCTGGCATCGCGCCGGCCAGCGCGACGCTTGCGGCCATCCCGGCCGCAAAAAGGCTCTGCTTCATCATCTGTCCTCCCGGTTTCCTCTGGTGCGGTCGGTGACCCCGGTGCGGGGCTCCGCCTTGTTGATTTTGTGCAAAGGTCTCTACCTGCGTCAGGCCGCCGGCTTGCCGTATCCGCCGCCGCCCGGTGTTTCGAGCAGGACGACGTCGCCGGCCTGCATCGTCAGCTTCTTGGCCTCGCTGACGGACTTGCCGTTGACGAGGAAGCGGCCGGGCGCTCCCGACAGGCCGCCATCGATGCCGTCGGGCCCACGCTCAAGACGGCTCGGCACCGCGTTGAGGAGCCAGGCATGGTCGGTGCGCATGTGGAACTGGATGATCTGGCCATCACCGCCCTGCATCCGGCCCTTGCCGCCGGAGCCCGGCCGCAGCTCCTTGCGGTCGAAGACGATCGGCATCGCCGCTTCCAGGATTTCGATCGGCACCGCCGCGACGCCGGTCGGATAGCAGGTGGCGCTCGGGCCGGGCTTGCCGGCGCGCGCGCCCATGCCGCCGGAATAGTTGAACATCGACGAGGTGAAGGCCTCGCCGTTGGGTCGCTTGCCCTGGATCTGGATGGTCCAGACCGCTCCTGACCCCTCCGCCAGCACGCGCTCCGGCATGACCTGATGCAGCGCCTTCAGGATCGGCATGGGCACATACATGCCCACGACATGGCGCGCATTCACCGGCGCCGGATAGGCGCAGTTGATGATCGAGCCGACCGGCGCACGCACCTCGATCGGCGCCAGCGACCCGGTGTTGTTGGGCAGGTCGGGATTGAGGCAGGAGCGGATCGCGAAGGTCGAATAGGCGTGCGTGTAGTTCAGCACGACGTTGATGCCGGTCGTCGTCTGCGGCGAGGATCCTTCGAAATCGACGATGATCGAGCCGCTGTCGGCGTCGATCGTCACAGCGGTCTTCAGCGTGATGATCTCGCCGCCGGGGACGTCGAAAATGGCCTCGCCGTGATAGGTGCCGGGCTTCAGCTTGCGGATGGCGTTGCGCGTCGCCTCCTCGGAGCGGTTGATGATCTCGTCCGACAGGGCCTCGATGTCCTCGATGCCGTAGCGCTCGCACAACGTGATCAGGTGCTCGGCTGCAGCCTCGCCGGACGAAACCTGGGCTGACAGATCGCCGAAGACGGCGTCGGGCGTGCGCACATTGCGGCGGATGATGTCGTGCAGCATCTCGCTCGGCTTGCCGCGCTCATAGAGCTTGAGCGGCGGAATCCAGAGCCCTTCCTCATGGACGTCGCGGGCGCCCGCACCGATGCCGTACCCGCCGATATCGGTGTGGTGAATGGTCGAGCCGATATAGGCGAGGAGCTTCTGGCCGTCGAAGATCGGCGTCAGGATCGTGATGTCGAAGAAGTGCCCGGCCGAGAGCCAGGGGTCGTTGGTGATCAGCACGTCGCCGGGCTCACAGCGCCCCTCGAACAGGCGCACGAGATGAGCGCCAGCGATGGCGAGCGAGTTGATGTGGCCGGGCGTGCCGGTATTAGCCTGCGCCACCATGCGCCCGCGCTTGTCGAACAGCGCGCAGGCGAGGTCGCCGGCTTCGCGGACGATCGGGCTGAAGGCGATGCGCTGCAGCGCCTTGGCCCGCTCGTTGACGATCCCGATCAGGTTCGACCAGAGGATTTCGAGTTCGACTCCGTCCATTGGAAGTGACTTTGCCATGGGACTCAGCCTTTCGTGGCGACGATGCAGCCGAGCGCGTCGATCGTCGCGCTCCAGCCGGGCGGCAGCGCGGTCGTGGTCTCGCGCTCCTCGATGATGGCGGGCCCATTGATGGTCTGGCCGGTGGCGAGCGCGGCGCGCTCATAGACGGGGACGGACTGGCCGTCCTCCCAGGCATGGACCGGGCGGTGGCGCTTGGGTGCGCCGGCCGCGATCTGCGCTCTGGCCTGGCCGTCGAAATGCGGCAGCGGTCCGCGCGCGACGACGCGCCAGGTCACCAGCTCGATCGGCACATGCGAGGGATTGACGCCGTAGAGGGTGCGATAGGCGGCCTCGAACTGCGCCGTCAGCGCAGCAGCATCGCGGCTCCGGCGCGGATCGGTCTCGAAGATGATCGTGACCTCATGCTGCTGGCCGACATAGCGCATGTCGGCGCCGACGAGGATGGTGACGTCGGCGGCCGCGCAGCCGGATTCGCCGAGCGCCGTAAGGCCCTCGCTTTCGAGATCGCCGATCACGCGGTCGACGCGCGCCCAGTCGAGCTGGTCGACCCGCGTCAGGTCGCTGCGCACGAGGTCGAGCCGGACGGGGGTCACGAGCGTACCGAAGGCCGAGAGCACGCTCGACTGCGGCGGCACGATCACCGAGGTGCTCTGCAGCAAATCGGCGACGCCGCAGGCATGCAAGGGGCCGGCGCCGCCGAAGGCGAACAGCGGCAGGCCGCGATAATCGACGCCGCGATCGGTGGCGTGCGTCCGCGCCGCTGAGGCCATCGCTTCTGTGACGATGCGGTAGATGCCGCGCGCCGCCTGCACGGCGTTGAGGCCGAGCGCCTCGCCGAGCCGCGCCATGGCGCCGTCGCAGGCGGCCTTGTCGAGCGACATGTCGCCGCCGAGGAAGTTCTCGGCATCGATCAGGCCGAGCACGAGATCGGCGTCGGTCACGGTCGCGCTCTTGCCGCCGCGCCCGTAGCAGGCCGGACCCGGATTGGAGCCGGCGCTTTCCGGCCCGACCTTGAGCAGGCCGAGATCATCGACATGCGCGATGCTGCCGCCGCCGGCGCCGATCTCGATCAGGTCGATCGAGGGCACGGTGACGGGCAGACCGCTGCCTTCGCGGAATCGATAGCGCCGGTCGACCTCGAACAGGCCGGTGATCAGCGGCGTACGATTCTCGATCAGGCAGGCCTTGGCGGTGGTGCCGCCCATGTCGAAGGACATCAGCCGGTCGATGCCGAGCAGTTCCGCATAGTGGCAGGCCGCGAGCGCACCCGCCGCCGGGCCGCTCTCGATCATCCGCACCGGGTTCTTGCCCGCCGTCTCGGCGCCGACGACACCGCCCGAGGACAGCATGATCAATGGCGTGTTGGCGAAGCCCTCGACGCGCAGCCGGTCGCTGAGGCGCTTGAGGTAGGGCTGCGAGATCGGCATCGCATAGGCATTCACCGTCGCGGTCGAGGCGCGCTGGTATTCGCGGATCTGCGGGGCGACCTCGGCCGAGGTGCAGATGAAGACGTCGTTGAGTTCGCGCGACAGCGCGGCCGCGACCACCGTCTCGTTGTCGGGATTGGCGAAGCTGTTGAGGAAGCAGATCGCGACCGCGCGCGCCCCGCTGGCCCGGATGTCGGCCGCGAGCTTTGCGATGTCCGAAGGCGACGGCGCGAGTGCGACCGTGCCATCCGCCAGCACGCGCTCCTTCAGGCCGAAGGTCAGTTCGCGCGTGACCAGCGGCTCCGGGAACTCGATCTGCGGGTCGTACATGTCATAGCGGTGCTCGTTGCGGATCGAGAGCACGTCGCTGAAGCCCTCGGTGACGACGAGCGCCGTTGGCAGCCCCTTGCGCTCGATCAGCGCATTGGTGACGACGGTCGTGGCATGGACCACGACGCCGTCGATCGCGCTGGCCGCGATACCGGCCTTGCCCATCACGGAATCGACGCCGCGGAAGAAGCCTTCGAGCAGGTCGTGATGGGTGGTCAGCGTCTTGTCGACGCTGAGGCCCCCACGGGAATCGCGCAGGACGATGTCGGTGAAGGTCCCGCCGATGTCGACGGCCAGCGAATAGGTCATGCTCTTTCGTCTTTCCAGGTCAAGCCGCGCGAGATGCGTGCGGCGGTGCCGACGACCTCACGGATCTGTTCGGGAT
>DATDBB010000109.1:0-6731 GCA_036525085.1 Allobosea sp. | reverse complement strand
TCGACACACCCCGACACCGGCAATCGCATCGCCGCGCTGATGGAGCAGGCCCGGGCCATGGGCATCGGCAGCAATGCCGGCGGCTTCATGAGCCAGGCTTCGCAGAACCCCTGGGGCGGCGCGGGTTCGGGCCATCAGCCCGGGCCGTGGGGCTGATCCGGTGGCGAAAGAAACCAGGCAGGGCGCTCGCGGCCAGACGCAGCAGGATGACGTCGATGCGGACGGCGCCCCCGTTCCGGGTCTGCCGGCGCGCAAGCTCGCGGCAGCCGTCATCGACGAGGTGCTGCGCGCGAGGCTGGCGCTCGACGATACCCATGACCGGCTAGCGCCTGCCTTCGGGCTCGATTCCGCCGACAACGCGCTCGCCCGCGCCATCGCGATCACCGCCTTCCGCCGCCTCGGCACGATCCAGGAAGCGATCAATGCCAGGCTCGAGCGCGGCAGCCCGCGCAATTCAGGGCCATTCGAGCCGATCATGGTCGCGGCCGCGGCCCAGATCCTCTTCCTCGACGTGCCCGACCATGCCGCCGTCGATCTTGCCGTTCGCCATCTGCACGAAGACGCCCGCTCTTCGCGCTATGTCGCGCTCGGCAACGCGCTGCTGCGGCGTCTCGCCCGAGAGCGCGAGGCCATTCTCGCTGAAGCCGTCGATCCCTTCCTCGACACGCCCGAATGGCTCGCCGAGAGCTGGATGGAGAGCTACGGCGAGGACACCGCCGCCGCGATCGCGCAGAGCCATCGCGACGAGCCTCCGCTCGACCTCTCCGTGAAGGACGACGCGGCGGGCTGGGCCGAGAAGCTCGACGGCCTGCTGTTGCCGACCGGTTCCGTGCGCCTGCGCGAGCGCCAGGCCATCACCGGCCTGCCCGGTTTCGACGAGGGCGCATGGTGGGTGCAGGATGCCGCCGCCGCGCTGCCCGTGCGGCTGCTCGCGCCCAAACCGGGCGAGCGCATCGCCGATCTCTGCGCTGCGCCCGGCGGCAAGACGGCGCAGCTCGCCGCTCTCGGCGCGCAGGTCACGGCGGTCGACCGTTCCGGCCCGCGCCTGCGCCGCCTGCGGGCCAATCTGGAACGGCTCGGCCTGTCCGCGGAGGTCGTCACGAAGGATGCCACCCTCTGGGAGGCCGAGCCCCTCGACGCCGTTCTGCTCGACGCCCCCTGCAGCGCCACCGGCACGATCCGGCGCCACCCCGACGTCGCCTGGACCAAATCCCCTGATGATCGCGACAAGCTCGTCGACCTGCAGGCCCGCCTGCTCGAGGCGGCGGCGCGGCTGACGCGGCCGGGCGGCCGGCTGGTCTACTGCACCTGCTCGCTCGAACCGCAGGAAGGCGAGGCGCAGATCGAGGCCTTCCTGGCAGCGCATCCAGACTTCGCTCGGAAACCGATCGAGCCGGCCGAAATCGGCGGCCTTGCCGATGCGATCGACAGGAACGGCGACCTGCGCACCCTGCCCCACCAGCTTCGCAACGAAACACCGCGTCTCTCGGGATGGAGCGGATTTTACGCAAGCCGCCTGATCAGGCTATGACGATGCGGGGATTCGCATTGGCTGATGGCACCAGAGCAGGATGCGAAAAAGTGGGACCCGGTTTTTCGCATGAATCCTGCTCTAGCTTTTGGTGAGAGACGGATTCAGATTTCAGACGGGTTCACTCCGTGATCCCGTCTGAAATCATCCGGCTCTATGCGTAATGGGTACGGGGCGTATCGGGGCATTGAACGGGTGGTCTGAGCGCAGGGGATTGGCGCAGGCCGCGATCGGACGGGCGGCCCGGCGGACCCGCGGCCAGTTCGTCGGCTTCGCGCGCAAGCTCTGGCCCTTCGGCCGGGCCACGGCGACGCGCCTGCTCTTCGCTCCACATGACCTGCGCACCTCCGACCCGACCACCGCCGGCGACATCTATGCCGGCTACTACGCCTTTGCCGGACGCACGCTGCGCACCCATGGCGAATCGCCCTTCGACAGCGAGCCGCCGAGCGAGGCCTGGGCCGAGGCGCTGCATGGTTTCGGCTGGCTGCGCCATATGCATGCAGCCGATACCGCGATCGCCCGCGCCAATGCCCGCGCTCTGGTCGACGACTTCATCGCCAGGAAGCGTGACCGCACGGAGACCGCCCGACGGCCGGCGGTCGCGGCACGGCGGCTGATCTCCTTCCTGTCGCATTCGCCGCTGCTGCTCGAAGGCGCCGACCACGTGTTCTACGAGCGCTTCGTGCGCCATGTTTCGCGGCTCGCCGACCGGCTGAACCTCGCTCTCTCCGGCGCCGTCGAGGGCAGCGCGCGGCTCAACTGCCTGATCGCCGTCGCCTTCGCCGCGATCTGCCTGGATGGGCAGGACGGACGGCGGCGGCGACTGGAATACCTGCTCTCCGACGAACTCGACCACCAGATACTGCCCGATGGCGGCCATATCAGCCGCAATCCGCGCCTGCTGATCGAGTTCCTGCTCGACCTGCTGCCGCTGCGCGAGACCTTCCTGGCGCGCGGCATCGAGCCGCCGCGCGGCGTCCTGATGGGGATCGAGCGGATGATGCCGCATCTGCGGCTGTTCCGGCACGGCGACGGCGCGCTCGCCTTGTTCAACGGCATGGGCACGACCCCGCCCGACCTGATGGCGACGCTCGCCGCCTATGACGATGCCCGCGCCCGGCCGATCGAACAGGCCGCCTATTCCGGCTACAGCCGGCTGTCGGGCGAGCGCAGCGTCGTCGTCGTCGACGCCGGGCCGCCGCCGCGCGGAGCCCAGTCGATCGAGGCGCATGCGGGGTGCCTCGCCTTCGAGTTCTCCAGCGGAGCCCAGCGCCTCGTCGTCAATTGCGGCACCAGCCGCTATGGCTCGGCCGAGTTGCGGCTGGCAGCGCGCAGCACCGCCGCGCATTCCACGGTGACGCTCGACGACCGCTCCAGCGCCGCCTTCGGCCTCGTGCTCGGCGAGATGCGGGTGGTGGGCGGCCCGGCCGATGTCCGCGTCGCCCGGCAGGATTCGGAAGAGGGCCAGGAATGGGTCGGCAGCCATGACGGCTATCGCCGCGGCCTCGGCGCCGTGCATACGCGCCGGCTGCTGCTCGCTCGCGACGGCGCGACCCTTTCGGGCGAGGACGAGATCGCGCTGACGACCCAGCCCGCAGACCTGCCGGCCGTCGCTCGCTTCCATCTGCACCCTTCGGTCAAGCCGAGCCTGATCCGGGAAGGGCAAGGCGCCATGCTGTCGCTGCCCAATGGCGAGGTCTGGGCCTTCGAGGCCTCGGGCCTTCCGGTTTCGATCGAGGAGAGCATCTTCCTCGCCGCCGCCGATGGGCGGCGGCGCACCGAGCAGCTCAGCGTCGCTTTCGACGCAGCCGCCATGCCGCGCATCGCCTGGCGCTTCAGCCGCGTCGGCGCAGCCGCCCCGCAGACGGGGCGCTTCAGGCCACCGCCCGAGAACGGAATTCCGCCGGAACCGGCACAGGGCGCATGATCCTTCGGCGCCTGTGAACTTTGCTTTGCCCGGCGCAGCGTGATAGCTCGCCCGAAACCGCCTGCCTTGCAGATCGCCTGCCTCACAGAATCCTGGAATTGTCCCGATGCCGACAGAGCTTCGCCGCGTCGAACGCGCCCTCCTTTCCGTCTCCGACAAGACCGGACTGATCGATTTTGCGCGTGCGCTGAACCGGCTGGGCATCGCGCTGGTCTCGACGGGCGGCACCGCCAAGGCGATCGCCGAGGCCGGCCTTCCGGTGACCGACGTCTCCGATCTCACCGGCTTCCCGGAGATGATGGACGGGCGCGTCAAGACGCTGCACCCCAAGGTCCATGGCGGATTGCTCGCGGTCCGCTCCCATCCCGAGCATCAGGCCTCGATGCTCGGTCACGGCATCGCACCGATCGACCTGCTCGTCGTCAATCTCTACCCGTTCGAGGCGACGGTCGCCGCGGCCAAGCCCTATGACGACTGCATCGAGAACATCGACATCGGCGGGCCGGCGATGATCCGCGCCGCCGCGAAGAACCATCACGACGTCGCCGTCGTCGTCGATGCCGACGACTACGCCGCCGTGCTCAGCGAACTCGAGGCCCAGAAAGGCGCGACGACGCTGACGCTGCGCCGCAAGCTCGCGCAGAAGGCCTATGCCCGCACCGCGGCCTATGACGCCGCGATCTCGAACTGGTTCGCGAACGAACTCGGCGATACCGCGCCCGCCTATCGCGCCCTCGGCGGCAAGCTGGCCGAGGCGATGCGCTATGGCGAAAATCCTCATCAATGGGCCGCTTTCTACCGCACGCCCGGTAGCCGGCCGGGCGTCTCGACCGCGCGCCAGGTCCAGGGCAAGCAGCTCTCCTACAACAACATCAACGACACCGACGCCGCCTTCGAGTGCGTCGCCGAGTTCGACCCGGCCGCGTCTGCGGCCTGCGTCATCGTCAAGCACGCCAATCCCTGCGGCGTCGCCAGCGGCGCCTCGCTGCTCGCGGCTTACGAGCGCGCGCTGGCCTGCGACCCGGTCTCGGCCTTCGGCGGCATCGTCGCGCTCAACCGCAAGCTCGACGGCGAAGCCGCGAAGAAGATCGTCGAGATCTTCACCGAGGTGATCATCGCACCCGATGCCGACGAGGAGGCGATCGCCCTGATCGCGGCCAAGAAGAACCTGCGCCTGCTGCTTACCGGTGGCCTGCCGGATGTCCGCGCGCCCGGCCTGTCGCTCCGCACCGTTTCCGGTGGCTTCCTGGCCCAGGCGCGCGACAACGCCGTCGTCGACGACATGGAGCTGAAGGTCGTGACCAAGCGCCAGCCGAGCGATGCCGAACTCGCCGATCTGCGCTTCGCCTTCCGCGTCGCCAAGCACGTCAAGTCGAACGCCATCGTCTATGTGAAGGACGGCGCCACCGTCGGCATCGGCGCCGGCCAGATGAGCCGTGTCGATTCCTCGCGCATCGCCGCCTGGAAGGCCGGCGAGGCGGCCAAGGCAGCGGGCCTGCCCGAGACGCTCGCCAAGGGCTCGGTCGTCGCCTCCGACGCCTTCTTCCCCTTCGCCGACGGTCTGCTCGCGGCGGCCGAGGCCGGCGCCACGGCGGTGATCCAGCCCGGCGGCTCGATGCGCGACGACGAGGTCATCAAGGCGGCCGACGAGGCCGGGCTTGCCATGGTCTTCACCGGCCATCGCCATTTCCGGCACTGAGGCATTTTTCGAGCGGGGAACGCAGACGGCATGCATACGGTGAAGATCATTGCAGCCGGCTTCGCCCTGCTTGGGGCCCTGCATTTCCTGGCGCGCCGGCTGAAGCTCGGCGGCGGCGATCCGACGGGCTTTGCCGTCAAGCTCTTCCTGCCGCTCTGGCTCGTCGCCTCCCTGGTCAATCTCTGGGTCGGCGTCAGCCGCGCGGGCTATACGGTGTTGCAGGAAATGCCGTTCTTCTCGCTGGTCTTCGGCCTGCCGGCGGCCTTCGCGATCCTGCTGTTCCTCAGGTTCCGATAGCCCGATGAGTCTCGACTCCGTCCGTGCCTTCTTCGCGGAGCATGCTCCCGACATCGCGATCATCGAGACGCCCGAGAGCAGCGCGACGGTGGCGCTCGCAGCCGCTGCCCATGGCGTCGAGCCGGCGCGCATCGCCAAGACGCTTTCGCTGCGCATCGGGGAGCGCGTCGTGCTCGTCGTCGCGCGCGGCGATGCCCGGCTCGACAACCGCAAGGTCAAGGCAGCGCTCGGGGCTAAGCCGCGCATGCTGGATGCCGAGGAGGTCGTCGCCCTGACCGGCCATCCCGTCGGCGGCGTCTGCCCCTTTGGCCTCGCCACGCCGCTGCAGGTCTATTGCGACGTCTCGCTCAAGGCGTTCGACGAGGTCGTGCCTGCCGCCGGCTCGACGCAGAGCGCCGTGCGTATCGCGCCCAACCGCATGGCCGCGCTGACATCGGCCGAATGGGTCGATGTCTGTCAGGATCTGGCCTGATCAGGTCCCGGCTGAAAGCCGCTGCGCCAAAGCCATGGCGGCAGCCGGATTGCGCACCTTGTCGCCGCTGATGACATAGAGGAAGACGTCGCGCGGACCGCCCGCTGGCACCGCCGGGCCGGCCGTTTCGAGCCCCGCGGGCACCTCGCCCTTCGCCCAGTTCAGGGCGCGTGCCACCCATTGGTCGAGATCACCGTCGGAATAGCCGTTCGGCTCGGCCTCGCGCGTGCCCATGATGCGGGCATAGACGAAGGGCGCCGTGACATCGGCGATCTGCGTGTAGTCCGAATCGGCAGCGGTGATCACGGCGACACCGTATTCCCGCAGCAGCGCGATGAATTCGGGCGTGCGGAAGCTGTCATGGCGGACCTCGACGGCGTGGCGCAGCGCGATGCCGTCATGCGATTTCGGCAGGAGCTTCAGGAAGGCCTCGAAATCGGCGGGATCGAACTTCTTCGTCGCCATGAACTGCCAGTTGATCGGCCCGAGCTTCTCCTTCAGTTCCGTCAGGCCGCTGGTGATGAATTTTTCGATCGAAGGCGCCGCCTCCGCCAGGACGCGGCGATTGGTGATGTAGCGCGAGCCTTTGAGCGAGAAGATGAAGTCGTCGGGCGTCTCGGCTCGCCATTTGGCGAAGCTCTCGGGCTTCTGGGAACCGTAATAGGTGCCGTTGATCTCGATCGAGCCGAGGCGTTCGGCGGCATATTCCAGCTCGCGCTTCTGCGGCAGGCCATCCGGATAGAAGGTCCCGCGCCAGGGCTCGAAGACCCAGCCGCCGATTCCGACCCTGACCGTGCCTCGT
>DATDBB010000108.1:0-7785 GCA_036525085.1 Allobosea sp. | reverse complement strand
TAGATGCCGATGCAGCAGAAGATCAGGATCGCCGGGAACATCAGGCGGTAGGGCACCTGCAGCAGCTTCACCCACAGGCCGACCAGCGGCAGGTTGATGACGAGCAGCATCAGGTTGCCGATCCACATCGAGGCGATCATGCCCCAGAACAGGTCGGGGTTCTTGGTCATCACCTGCGGGCCGGGGATGATGCCGTGGATCGTCATCGCGCCGACCATCAGCGCCATCACCGCATTCGGCGGGATGCCGAGCGTCAGCAGCGGGATGAAGGCCGTCTGCGCACCGGCGTTGTTGGCCGATTCAGGCCCGGCCACGCCCTCGATTGCGCCCTTGCCGAAGCGGGACGGATCCTTGGCGATCTTTTTCTCGACCGTGTAGCTCGCGAAGGGGCCGAGCACCGCGCCGTTGCCCGGCAGGATCCCGAGAATGGCGCCGATCGTGGTGCCGCGCAGCACCGGATTGATCGACTGCTTGATGTCGTTCCAATCAGGCAGGAGCCGCCCGATCTTGGTCTTCACCACGTCGCGCGTCTCGGGGTTCTCGAGATTGCGCAGCACCTCGGCGAAACCGAACACGCCCATCGCCAGCACGGCGAAGTCGATGCCATCCGCGAGCGGCGCGAAGCCGAAGGTCATGCGCTCCTGGCCGGTCTCGAGGTCGGTGCCGACGGTCGAGAGCAGCAGGCCCAGCATGATCATGCAGAAGGCCTTGAGGATCGAGCCGCGCGCCAGCACGACCGCGAAGCACAGGCCCATCACCATCAGCGAGAAATACTCGGCGGGGCCGAACAGCAGGGCGAGCTTGGTCAGCGGGGCGCCGAGTGCGGCGATGACGACGGTGGCGACGCAGCCCGCGAAGAACGAGCCGAGCGCCGCGGTGCCCAGCGCCACGCCGGCGCGACCCTGCTTGGCCATCTGGTGGCCGTCCAGCGTGGTCACGACCGAGGTCGCCTCGCCGGGGATGTTGACCAGGATCGCCGTGGTCGAGCCGCCATACTGCGCGCCGTAATAGATGCCTGCGAGCATGATCAGCGCACCGACGGGATCGAGCCCGAAGGTGATCGGCAGCAGCATCGCGATCGTCGCGATCGGCCCGACGCCGGGCAGAACGCCGATCAGCGTGCCGACGAGGCAGCCGACGAAGCAGAGCAGGATGTTGATCGGCAGGGGGAGTGAGAGGGCACCCTGCAGGAACGCCGGTGACCACCAGACGATCTTCCAGACCGTTGCGAAGCCGAGCCCTAGATTGGCAAAAACGTCCATGATGACCTCAGATTCCGAGCAGCCAGGGCGCGAGCGGAATCGGCAGGCTCAGCGCATATTTGAACAGAAGGGCACAGAACGTCGTCATCGCCACGGCGAAGATGATCAGTTCCTTCCACCTGACGTCTTCCGCGGCGCAGCCCGCGACCAGCACCACGAGAGGGCCGGAGACGATCAATCCGAGCTGCGGCACCTTGATCGGGCCGAGGTCGAAGCCGCGGATGGTCAGGCCGAAGAGCACGGCGCCGCCGAGCACGAAGATGACGCCGCGCCAGGACCAGCCGGAGAGCTTCTCGCCGTTGAAGCGCAGCGAGGACAGGCACAGCATCAGGCCGAGCCCGGCGCAGATCACCGCAAAGGACTTCGGCAGCATGCCCGGTCCGATCTGGCGCAGCGTGCCGAGCGGCAGGTCGCTCGACAGCACGAGGGCGAGGCCGGCGAGCAGGATCATGAACAGCCCGGCCGCCATGTCCTGCGTCGAGCGGATACGCAGACCCTGCGCCTTTTCGATTCTGTTCAAACTCATCAGGCTCCTCCGACTGCCGACCCGACGAGGCGGGCCGATCGTTTCAGCTTCGTTGCGGGAATGGCGAAGGGCAGCACATGGCGCTCGTCGATCAGGGTGACGCTCTCGCGCAGGATCGCCAGGAAATCGTCGCGCGCGCCGAGCCGCTGCTGCGGGCGCCAGGCGATGCCGACGAGTGCGCCGGGCGGCGGCGGGTCGAGCAGCGCGCCGCGCAGCCGCCGCATCGTCACGCCGGGAAAGCTCAGGCGGCTGACCCAGTCCGGAGCCAGCGCCATGCCGAGCCCGGCCGCGACCGCCGACATCATGGCGGGCTTCTCGGTCGCCTCGATCGTGACGTTGGGAACCGTGCCGACGCTCTCGAAATAGGCCATCACGAGGTCATAGGCGAAGGGCCGGATGCGCTTGGAGGGCACCACGAAGGGTTGGCCGACCAGGTCCTGCATCGTCAGATGGTCCCGGGCCGCGAGCGGGTGCTTCTCGTTCAGGACCACGATCGGCCGCTCGACACGCAGCACCTCGAAGGCGCAGTCGGTCGGCTTGCGCGGCGGGCGGGTCAGCGCGAGGTCGAGCTTGCCGGCCTCCAGCATCTGGATCAGCGGCGCAGTCATCGCCTCGACGAACTTGATCTCGACGCCGGGGTAGCGCTCGCGGAAGGCGACGAGCGCCTCGGGCACGAAGCTCGACGAGGCCGCGTCGATCGCGCCGATCCGCAGCACCTTGCCGGAGGCGAGCGAGGCCTCGCGCACGGCCCGCGACGCATGCTCCATCCGGGCGAGGATGCCCTTGGCCTCCTCGAGCATGATCAGGCCCGCCCGCGTCAGCGCCACCTGCCGGGTGGTGCGGGTCAGCAGGACGCAGCCGAGCTCTTCCTCGAGCGTGCTGATCTGACGAGAAAGGGCGGGAGGTGCGAGGCCGAGCCGTTCCGCGGCCCTGCCGAAATGAAGCTCCTCCGCCACCGCGATGAAGCATCGCAGCTGCCGAACATCCATGACGTCCCTCTGATCCCCTCTGGCGTATCGTTGGTCCGATATCTTCCAGTCGTTGACGTGAAGCCGATAGCGGCTCGGGCCGCGAAAGCGACCCTAGAACAATTCATAATTTTTTGGCAACAAAGCTCGGCGTCGCCCGACGCCGCCGCGATCAGGTCGTCGCGATCGGCCGCAAACGGCGGAAAATTCGCCCGTCGATCAAGGCGAGCCCGGCGAAGATGGCCGCCATGCCGGCGAAATGGCGCGGCAGCAGGCTCTCGCCGAGCAGCCCGACGCCGAGCAGGATGGCGCTGACCGGGATCAGGAAGGTCACCAGCATGACGTTGCTCGGCCCGGCGACACGCATGATCCGGAAGAAAATGATGTAGGCGAGCGCCGTCGAGACCAGCGCCAGGCCGACCGCCGCGAGGACGGCCTGTTGCGAGGGCACGGGCAGCGTCCAGGGCGGATGCAGGACGAGGACGATCGGAAGCATCATCAGCGTCGAGGCGGAGAGCTGGCCGGTGGCGGCGACGAGCGGCGACAGGCCGCGGAAACGCTTCCCGAACAGGCCGGAGAAGGCATAGGAGACTGCGGCGAGGACGCAGGCGAGCTGCGCGGCCAGATTGGAGCCGAGGCCGCCGAGCGCATCGGGGCCCATCAGGATGCCGACGCCGATGAGGCCGGCCAGAACGCCGCCGAGTTTCAGCCGGGTGGCCCTCTCATTGCCGAAGCAATGCATCACCAGCACGGCGAAGATCGGCGTCGTCGCGTTCAGGATCGAGGCGAGGCCGCTGGCGATCTGCTGCTGGCCCCAGAGGAACAGGCTGAACGGGATCAGATTGTTGAGGATGCCCATGCCGAAGAAGGCGAGCCAGAGGCTGCGCCCCACCGCCATCGACAACCCGCTGATCCGCACCGCCACGAGCAGAGCCAACGCCGCCAGCCCGACGCGCACCTGGACCACGGCAAAGGGCGGCCATTCCGTGACGGTGAGCTTGTTGAAGAAGAACGAGCCGCCCCACAGGATCGACAGGACGACGAGCAGGAGCCACTCGGTCGTGCCCATGCGAAGCGAAGGAGCGGGAGCAGGCTGTGTCATGGCGGGGTCTGTGCTCGCAGAGCGGGGCATCCTGCTTCAGTAGGCAGCCGGGCAGGGCCCGGCCACCCGATTCCCGCCAGCATCGGCCCGAAAAGTGGAATGCGGTTTTCGGGGCAGGCCGATGCCAAAAACCAGGGCTTGATCATCGGACCGAGCATGCTGCTCGATCCGATGATCAAGGACGACCTCAGGCCGCTTCGGCTTCACGCGCCTGCCACATCGCCTTGAAGGCGGGGCGGGCATGGCAGGCCTCGAGCCAGGCCTTCACATGCGGCGCGGCCTCGAAGAGCTGTGTCGCTGGCTTCGCATAGCGGATGATCTCGGCGACGTTGATGTCGGCGACGGTGAAGCGCCCGCCCATGACGTAGCCGCCGCCCTCGGCCAACGTCTTGTCGAGCACGGCGAAGGGGCCGGGCAGGGCGGCCAGCGCCGCCTCGACCAGCTTCGGATCGCGTTTCTCGGGCGGATAGGCGGCCATGTGATACTGCAGGTTCAGCGCATGGGTCTCGCATTCGGTCGCGGCCCAGAGCGACCACATCACAGCCAGCCCCTCCTCCTGCGCATCCTTCGGCGCCAGCGGGCCGCCATGCTTGCGGGCGAGATAGAGGTTGATCGCCAGCGATTCATGCAGCTTGAAGCCGTCGTCGTCGATGCTCGGGATATGGCCGTTCGGATTGACCTTCAGGAAATCGGCGCTGCGCGTGTGCAGCGGCGCATCCGCCGCCGTCGGGTCCGGCAGGCGGTAGGCCTGGATCACCGGGACATGGTTGAAGGCGAGGCCTAGTTCGTTGGCGAGCCAGACATTGCGCGTGGCACGCGAGCGATAGCAGCCATAGATCGTCAGGGTCATGGGCAGGCGCCTTTGCGGAAGAGATGCGACGGGTCCTGTCGTTACAGGAGAGACGATCTCCACGCATCACGTTTGGAAGAATATTTGCCCTGCGAAAACGCGCTTGCGGGATCGCTGATCTCCAGCGGCGCCCGCGCTCTCCGGACGTTCACCCCGTCGGCGCACGCAGCGCGTGGCCAGCGGAAATTCCGGTTGACGCGCGTTGCGCGCGGGTTCAATGCGGCGGCGCGGCGACCGCTTCAGGCCGCCCGCTCAACAGGAACCATCACCCCGATGCCAAGCGACAGTCCCAGTCGACAGTCGATGCCGTCTGCCGCCGAGAAGCGGGCCTGACCGGGGAATCGGCTCTGTTCCTTGTGATCGGCCAATGATGGCCGATCACAAGGAACAGAGCCGATGAACGACATCATCGATCCCAAAGTCGTATTCGATCCCAGGAACGGCGTCGGTCCCAACGTCGACCCGAAGACCGATCTGCTCGCACGGACGCTGGCCGTCAGCCTGGCGGGCGAGCATGTCGCCGACATTGTCGAGGCGCTCGACGATCAGGATGCGGAGACCGCCGCCGCGGTGCTGCTGTCCCTGCCGTTCGAGCGCGCCGTCGAGGTGCTCGACCAGCCCGAATTCATGGCGGCGCCGGCGGTGCTTGCCTTGCTGCCCGACGAGCGCGCTTCCGCCTTTCTCGGCGCGATGTCGGCCGACCGCGTCACCGACCTCGTCGACGAGGTCGACGAGCCGGTTCGTGCGCGCCTCCTGAGGCATCTCGACCGCGAGACCCATGCGGCGGTGACGCGGCTCCTGAGCTATCCCGAGCACAGCGCCGGCTCGCTGATGACCACGGAATTCGTCAGCGTTCCCTCGAACTGGACGGTTCAGGCGACGCTGGACCACATCCGCCATGTCGAGCGCTCGCGCGAGACGGTCTATGCGATCTACGTCGTCGATCCGGTCGGCGGGGCGCTGCTGCATGCCGTGCCGCTGCGCCGTTTGATCAGCGGCGACCCGGCGGCCGCCATCGCGACGCTGGCGCCCGAGCACAAGCCCCTCACTGTCACGCCCGAGGTCGACCGCGAGGACGTCGCGCGGCTGATCTCCAAATACAATCTCCTGGCCGTGCCGGTGGTTGATACCGCAGGCCACGTCATCGGCATCGTCACCGTCGACGACGTCATCGACGCGATGATCGCGGAGACCACGGAGGATGTGCAGAAGCTCGGCGGAATGGAGGCGCTGGACGCGCGCTATGACCAGATCGGCTTCCTCCCGATGATCCGCAAGCGCGCCGGCTGGCTCTCCGTGCTGCTCGTCGGCGAGATGCTGACGGCCTCGGCCATGCAGGTCTATGAGGCCGAGCTCGAAAAGGCGATCGTGCTCGCCCTGTTCGTTCCACTGATCATGTCTGCCGGCGGCAATTCGGGCTCGCAGGCGACCTCGCTGATCATCCGGGCGCTGGCGCTGCGCGAGGTCTCGCTGCGCGACTGGTGGCGCGTCGCCCTGCGAGAGTTGCCGACCGGCCTGACGCTCGGCGCCATTTTGGGGGCGATCGGTATCGCGCGCATCGTGCTCTGGCAGAAGGCGGGTTTCTACGATTATGGCCCGCACTGGGTGCTCGTCGCCGCCACGATCGGCGCGACGCTGGTCTGCATCGTCACCTTCGGCTCCCTGACGGGGTCGATGCTGCCCTTTGCGCTCAAGCGGCTCGGCTTCGATCCGGCCAGCGCCTCGGCGCCCTTTGTGGCGACACTCGTCGATGTCACCGGGCTGGTGATCTATTTCGGCGTCGCGGCCGCAATCTTGAGCGGAACCCTGCTCTGAGCGCGGAAGCTCACGCGTCGTCGCCATCCGCGACGACGCGGTTGCGGCCGGCTGCCTTCGCCCGATAGAGGGCGCGGTCGGCGGCCGCGACCAGCTTCGGCCAGGCGCAGGGCCGATCCTCGATCAATGCGGTGCCAAAGCTGGCGGTCACCTCCAGGCTCCGGCCGCCCTCGAGCGTGTAATGCGGAACCTGCAAGGCCAGCCGCAGCCGCTCGGCGATGTCGAACGGCGCTTCGCCGTCCTGGCCGAGCAGCAGGACCGCGAATTCCTCCCCGCCGAAACGGGCGATGACGTCGCCGTGCCTGAGCGCGGCGCGCAGCCGCAGCGCCGTTTCCTTGAGGACCTCGTCGCCGGCGGCATGGCCGAAGGCGTCGTTGATCGCCTTGAAGCGGTCGATATCGAGGAGGATGAGCCCGATCCGCCTGGGCGTCGTTCCGGTCTCTGCGAGATGCGCGGCCAGCCTTTCCAGGGCGCCGCGGTTCAGCACGCCGGTCAGCCCGTCCGTATCGGCCTGCTGCTTCAGCCGGGCGGCGAGGGCCGTGCGTTCCCGATCGAGCCCGTTGCGCTCGATCAACTGCAGGCGCAGCGCATCGAGCGCCTGGAACAGGCTGCGCATTTCGCCCTGCGCTCCCCGGCCGACGATCGGTTCCTCGACCTTGCCTGCGGCGAGCGCGACGATGCGACCGCGCGCCGCGAGCAGGGGACGAAACAGCAGCGTCTGGCTGGCGGCGAGCAGCGCGAGTTCGACGAGCAGCACGAGGCCGGTCGCCGCGCTGACCATGATCAGCGCTCTCCGGGCCGCTGCGCCCTCCTCACGCAGTTGCATCACGGCTGCATCGAGGAAGGCGTCGCGAAGCTGTTCGAGCGGTGCGAAGCTCGGCACGATCGCGTTGGTGAACGCGGCCGGGGTGAGCCCGAACTGGCCGGTGCGGCCGGCGTCGAGGGTTCGCTCGAGCAGCGGCATGCCCTCGCCGAAGAAGCGCTCGACGACGGCCCGATGCGCGGCGCCGATCTGCGGATCGGCATGCGTGCCCGTCTGCTGCTGCGCGAGGTGCCAGAGTGCGACGACCCGCCCACGCGTCTGCTCGAAGGCGGCGCGGCGCTCCGGGGCAATCGGCCGGGCATGGGCGATCGGGATGACGAGGTGCGAGCCCATGCGGCCCGCATGCTCGCGCAGGTCGCTGAGCATGCGGGCGACCAGGGCGCGGCCGATCAGGGCCGGGTCATCGGCCAGCAGGCTGGTCATGGCGGCATCGATGAGT
>DATDBB010000107.1:0-3102 GCA_036525085.1 Allobosea sp. | reverse complement strand
CTCAACGAATCCGGGAGCGACATTCATGGCCAAGCCTTCCTACGCCAAATATCGCCACGCCCTTCCGCAGATGCAGGGCGGGCTCTTCCTCAGCGACGGCGGCATGGAAACCACCCTGATCTTCCATGAGGGGCTCGAACTGCCGCATTTCGCCTCGTTCGTCCTGCTGGCAACCGAGGACGGCAGGGCTCATCTGACCGCCTATTATGAGAAGTACCTGGCCATCGCGAAGGGCCGCGGCGTCGGCTTCGTGCTCGACAGCGCGACCTGGCGGGCCAATCGCGACTGGGGCGCGAAGCTCGGCTACGGGGCGCAGGCCCTGAAGGCAGCGAACCAGGCCTCGATCGATTTGCTGGCCGGGCTGCGCTCCCGCTGGGAGACGCCGTCGATGCCTTGCGTGATCTCGGGCGCGATCGGGCCGCGCGGTGACGGCTACAAGGCCGGCTTCATGGATGCGACAACGGCGCAGGATTATCATAGCGAGCAGATCGCCAGCTTCGCCGAGTCGCAAGCCGACATGGTCGCGGCCTACACGATGAACACCGTCGAGGAGGCGATCGGCATCGCCGAGGCCGCGAAGGCGCATGGCATGCCCTGCGCCATCTCCTTCACGGTCGAGACGGACGGCCGACTGGCCAGCGGCCGGTCCCTGCGCGAGGCGGTCGAGATCGTCGATGACGAGACCGGCGGCGCGCCGCTCTACTACATGATCAACTGCGCCCACCCGACGCATTTCCAACATGCCCTGGAGGCGGGCGAGAGCTGGGTGCAGCGCGTGCACGGCATCCGCGCCAATGCCTCGACGCGCAGCCATGCCGAACTGGACGAATCGGAGACGCTGGACGAGGGCGATCCGGTCGATCTCGGCCGCCGCTACCAGGCGCTCAGGCGCAACTTCCCGACGATGCGCATCCTCGGCGGCTGCTGCGGCACCGACCATCGCCATGTCGCGGCAGTGTGCGAGGCCTGCGTTCCGCCCGTGGCGCTGAGCGCCTGAGAGCCGGGCGGCCGGTCCCCGTCAGCGCCCGCTATCGAGCAGGCGCCCGACGACCTTCGCCGTGTAGTCGACCATCGGCACGATGCGGGCATAGTTCAGCCGCGTCGGGCCGATGATGCCGACGACGCCGACGATGCGCTGCTCGGCGTCGCGGAAGGGAGCGGCCACCATCGAGGAGCCGGACATCGAGAACAGCTTGTTCTCCGAACCGATGAAGATCCGGACGCCGTCGCCGGCCTCGGCCCGCGACAGCAAGTCGATGACGTCGGTCTGCGTCTCCAGGTCGCCGAAGAGCAGGCGGATGCGCTCGAGATCCTCCTGCGCCTTCAGATCCTCGAGCAGATTGGCCTGTCCGCGGACGATGAGATGCCGGTCGCTGCTCGGCCCCGACGAGGTCGCGATACCGCTTTCGACCAGGCGGGCGGTCAGCGCATCGAGTTCCTGCTCCATCTGGGCGCGATGCCGGGCGATCTCGTCGCGTAGTTCGCCCAGCGTCTTGCCCATGATGCGGGCGTTGAGGAAGTTCGCGGCTTCCGTGAGCGCCGAGGCCGGCAGGCCCGGCGGCAGGGCCAGGAGCCGGTTCTCGACCGTGCCGTCATCGGCGACCAGCACGACGAGCGCGCGCGTCGGGTCGAGCCGGACAAACTCGATGTGCTTGAGCCTCGCATTGGCCTTGGTGGTGACGACGACGCCGGCGCCGCGCGACAGCCCCGAGAGCAGCGCCGAGGCCTCGGTCAACGTGCCGTCGAGCGTGCGCCCGGTCGCCGCCGCCTTCATCTGCGCCTCGATGCGGGTGCGCTCGTCCGAGGTCAGGTTGCCAACCTCCATCATCGCATCGACGAAGAAGCGCAGGCCCCTCTCCGTTGGAAGGCGCCCCGCCGAGGTGTGGGGCGCATAGATCAGCCCGGCCAATTCGAGGTCCGTCATGACGTTGCGGACCGTCGCGGGCGACAGCGACATCGGCAGCAGGCGGGCGATGTTGCGCGAGCCGACCGGCTCGCCCGTCGTGAGGTAGCCATCGACGATCTGGCGGAAGATCTCGCGCGAGCGCTGGTCCGTCTCGATCAACCCGCTGGGGGATTCGGGACGCGGCGTGTGGGCACTCATTTCGACCAGAATGACGGGTTCGACATGGCGTTATTGTCCGCCCGCCCCCGAAAAGGATCAAGCGAAAACGCAGCGCACCCGGCCGCAACCTTGCCGCCCTTCGCGCAACCGCCTACAAGCCGCCGACCCAGGACAATCAGGATCTTCCCATGCGACCCTCCAAACGCGCCGCAGACGAAATGCGCAAGGTGACGCTCGAACGCGGTGTCGTGCGCTATGCGGAGGGCTCCTGCATGGTAACCTTCGGCGAGACCCGCGTGCTCTGCGCGGCGACGGTCGAGGAAAAGGGACCGCCCTGGCTGCGCGGCACCGGCAAGGGCTGGGTCACCGCCGAATACGCCATGCTCCCGCGCGCCACACATGAGCGCAATCGCCGCGAGGTCACCTCCGGCAAGCCGTCCGGCCGCACGCAGGAGATCCAGCGGCTGGTCGGCCGCAGCCTGCGCGCCGTGGTCGACCTGACCGCGATCGGCGAGCGCCAGATCGTCGTCGACTGCGACGTACTCCAGGCCGATGGCGGCACGCGCACCGCCTCGATCACCGGCGCCTGGGTCGCGCTGCACGACGCGCTGAAATGGATGGAGGGCCGCTCCATGCTGAAGGGCTCGAACCCACTCAAGGACCATGTCGCGGCGATCTCCTGCGGCATCGTCGCCGGCAACCCGGTGCTCGACCTCGATTATGTCGAGGATTCCGGCGCCCAGACCGATGCGAACTTCGTGATCACCGGCTCGGGCGGCCTCGTCGAAGTGCAGGGCACGGCCGAAGGCGCGCCCTTCTCGGAAGAGGAGCTGATGGCGCTGCTCAAGCTCGCCAAGGGCGGGGTCGGCAAGCTCGTGACGCTGCAGAAGGCGGCGGTGGCTTAATAGGCCGATCATTACGCTTGCTCCGAACCACGCCGTCATCCCGGACGCAGCGAAGCGGAGATCCGGGATCCATGCCTGAACCTTCCTCGGAAGCGCTCCGGCATGGATCCCGGGTCAAGCCCGGGATGACGG
>DATDBB010000106.1:0-8045 GCA_036525085.1 Allobosea sp. | reverse complement strand
CCAGCGGAACAGTAGACTTCGTCCAATCTGCATGTCAAAGAGCGCGACAGTGACGTGCCGCCGCATTGCGGCCGTGACGACGCGCCCCTAAGAGGGGCGCTGGGGCTGAAATTTCGAGTTGTTACAAAGCTCGACTGACGTTTTAGAGGATTGGATCGTGGCGCACGCGACCGATACGACATCGACCGAAACCACCCGCCGCGATTTCCTCATGCTTGCGACCGGCGCCGCCGGTGCCGTCGGCCTCGGCGCCGTCGTCGTGCCGCTGGTGATGCAGCTTGCTCCCGACGCCCAGACGGTCGCCGCCGGCGCGCCGATCGACCTCGATCTCGCCCCGATCGCCGAGGGGCAGGCGATCAAGCTGTTCTGGCGCGGCAAGCTGATCTTCGTGCGCCATCGCACCAAGAAGGAGATCGAGGAGGCGCGCGCGGTCGATGTCGCGACGCTGCCCGATCCGCAGACGGACCAGGCCCGCGTCAAGGAAGGCCACGAGCAGTTCCTCGTGGTCTATGGCAACTGCACCCATCTGGGCTGCGTGCCGCTCGGCAACGCCCCCGGCGATCCGAAGGGTGACTACGACGGCTGGTTCTGCCCCTGCCACGGTTCGCACTACGATTCCTCGGGCCGTATCCGCAAGGGCCCTGCGCCGCTCAACCTGCCGGTGCCGCCCTATGCGTTCAGCGCCGACACCAAGATCCGGATCGGCTGAGCGATGCGCTCGACCCGTTCCCGCCTGGAAGAGACAGCCCCGAGGCATTCCGCATGAGTGGTCACAGTTCCTACGTCCCGAAGACCGGCTTCGAGCGCTGGCTCGATGCGCGCCTGCCGATCATCCGCCTCGCGCATGATTCGGCGGTGTCCTACCCGGTCCCGCGCAACCTGAACTACTTCTGGACCTTCGGCGGCATCCTGATGTTCATGCTGGTCGCGCAGATCGTGACCGGCGTCATCCTGGTGATGCACTACACGCCGCACGCGACGATGGCCTTCAACTCCGTCGAGCACATCATGCGCGACGTGAACTATGGCTGGCTGCTGCGCTACCTGCATGCCAACGGCGCCTCGATGTTCTTCGTCGCCGTCTATGTCCACATCTTCCGCGGCCTCTATTACGGCTCCTACAAGGCGCCCCGCGAAGTGCTCTGGATCCTCGGCGTCGTGATCTTCCTGCTGATGATGGCGACCGCCTTCATGGGCTACGTCCTGCCCTGGGGTCAGATGTCGTTCTGGGGCGCGACCGTCATCACCAACCTGTTCTCGGCGCTGCCGGTCGTCGGCGAGACGATCGTGACCTTCCTGTGGGGCGGTTTCTCGGTCGACAACCCGACTCTGAACCGCTTCTTCTCGCTGCACTACCTGCTGCCCTTCATGATCTTCGGCGTGGTCATCCTCCACGTCTGGGCGCTGCACCATGTCGGCCAGAACAACCCGACCGGCGTCGAGGTGAAGAACGTCGCGAAGGACACGGTGCCGTTCACCCCCTACGCGACGATCAAAGACCTGTTCGGGATGGTCTGCTTCATCTTCGTGTTCTCGTACTTCGTGTTCTACCAACCCAATTTCATGGGCCATGCCGACAACTACATCCCGGCGAACCCCGCCGTGACTCCGTCGCACATCGTTCCGGAATGGTACTTCCTGCCGTTCTACGCGATCCTGCGCGCCATTCCCGACAAGCTCGGCGGCGTGCTGGCGATGGGTGCGGCGATCGTCGTGCTCGCCTTCCTGCCCTGGATCGACACCTCCAAGGTCAAGTCGATGAGCTATCGCCCGATCGGCCGCCAGCTCTTCTGGGTCTTCGTCGTGGTCTGCATCGGCCTCGGCTGGCTCGGCGCGATGCCGGCGGAGGGCGGCTATGTCGTCGCCTCGCGCATCTTCACGGCGCTGTATTTCGGCTTCTTCGTGGCGCTCTTCGTCGTCGGCCTGTTCGAGCGGCCCAAGGCGCTGCCGAACTCGATCGCCGATTCCGTGCTCGCTCCGCTCCAGAGCGGCTCGGGCGTGCGGATGGCCGTCGCCACCGCTGCCGAACCGAACGCCAAGGGCTGAGACGAAACCATGAGCAAGATTTCGCTCCGCTCGGCCGCCTTCGGCCTCCTGCTTGCGGCCCTGCCGCTGTCGGCCCACGCCGCCGGCGACCGCATCGAACCGCCGGCTTTGAAGTGGTCCTTCTCCGGACCGTTCGGCACCTTCGACCGGGCCCAGCTCCAGCGCGGCTACAAGGTCTACAAGGAGGTCTGCGCAAGCTGCCATGCGGCTACGTTGATGCGTTTCCGCAACCTGTCTCAGCCCGGCGGCCCCGAATTCACGCCGAGCCAGATCACGGCGCTCGCCGCGACCTTCCAGGTCAAGGACGGCCCCAATGATGCGGGCGAGATGTTCGAGCGGCCCGGCCGCCCGGCCGATGCGTTTCCGTCGCCGTTCCCGAACGAGCAGGCGGCGCGTGCCGCCAATGGCGGGGCCTATCCCGTCGATCTCTCGGTCATCGCCAAGGCGCGCACCTATGAGCGCGGCTTCCCGCGCTTCGTCTTCGATATCTTTACGCAGTACCAGGAGCAGGGGCCGGACTACCTCGCTGCGCTTCTCGCCGGCTACAAGGACCCGCCGCCCGAGGGCGCGCCGCCCCTGCTGCCGGGCCAGTACTACAACACCTATATGCCCGGCCACCTGATCGCGATGCCGAAGCCGCTGAACGACGGGCAGGTCGAGTATCCCAAGGGTGCCGACGGCCAGCCGCAGGTGCCGGAGACGGTGGCGCAATACGCCAAGGATGTGACGGCCTTCCTGGTCTGGGCCGCCGAGCCGCATCTCGAGCAGCGCAAGCGCATCGGCCTGCAGGTCATGCTCTTCCTGCTGATCTTCGGCAGCCTGCTCTACTACACGAAGAAGAAGGTCTGGTCGCGCATGCCCGACGGCTCGCCGCTGCACCATTGATCGCATAGAGTATCAGGAAGAGGCCCCGGAAACGGGGCCTTTTTCGTTGTGAACAGGCTGTTGCGCTTGTCGCTACGGCCGTTTGATAAGACCGTCACACAAGACTGCTTGCGTCGCGCTTTTGGCTGGGGAAACACGCATGAGCGAAGCCGTTCTCGGAATCATCGGCGGGTCGGGCATCTATGATCTGCCGGGGCTGACGGATCTGCGCGAGGAGCGGATCGAGAGCCCCTGGGGCGAGCCCTCCGATGTGCTGCGGATCGGCCGCATCGGCACGACGAAGATCGTCTTCCTGCCGCGCCATGGAAGGGGCCATGCGATCCCGCCCTCCGAGATCAACTACCGCGCCAATATCGACGTGATGAAGCGCGCCGGCGTGACGGACCTCGTCTCGCTCTCGGCCTGCGGCTCCTACAAGGCCGAGCTCTATCCCGGGCTGTTCGTGCTGGTCGACCAGTTCGTCGATCGCACCAGCGGGCGTCAGAGTTCGTTCTTCGGCAAGGGCTGCGTCGCGCATGTCTCGCTCGCCCACCCGGTCGGCCCGGCGCTGCGGGCGCTGATCGCGGATGCCGCGACCGCCGAGGGCCTGACCTTCGTGCAGGGCGGGACGCTGGTGACGATGGAGGGCCCGCAGTTCTCGACCCTCGCGGAGTCGCTGACCTACAAGGGGCTCGGCTACGACCTGATCGGGATGACCGCGATGCCGGAAGCCAAGCTCGCCCGCGAGGCCGAGATCACCTATGCGACCGTCGCGATGGTGACGGATTTCGACTGCTGGCACGAAGAGCACGGCCCGGTCGATGTCGCAGCCGTCGTCAAGGTGCTGCATGAGAACGCCGACAAGGCGAAGCGGCTGGTGGCGCGGCTGGCGGCCGATTTCCCGGCGCAGCGCGTGCCCTGTCCGGCGGGCTCCCACAATGCGCTCGACAATGCCATCATCACCGCTCCCGATGCCCGTGATCCCAAGCTGCTCGCCAAGCTCGATGCCGTGGCGGGGCGGGTGCTGAGGCCTGCCTGAACGGGGCGGAACCGGCGCAGTCATTCCCCGTTCAGCAAGCATGGGATTGTCTTCCCCCTGTGCTGCCGACGGAAAGGAGACCGCCATGAGGCTCGCTGTGACCGCTGCCCTGTTTGCAGGCCTTGCAGCCGCACCTGCGCTCGCCGGGAACACGTCGTCAAATTCGAGCTCGAATTCGTCCAACGGGATCCATACGCGCGTCGACACGGTGATCACCGACGATGATCGCGGGCGCCGCAGCTATTATGAGCGGCGCATCTACCGCGATGAGCGCGCGCCGCGCGAGCGCCGCCGCTTCAGGAGTTGGTAGAGCCGGTTATGCGCGGCGGTTCCTTGGGCAGGCGGCATGCGCTAAGGAGGCGTGTCGTCTCAGCGAGCCCAGCGCATGGATCGAAACAGCCTTCTCGACCTGAAGAACTCCATCCGCTCGATCCCGGACTACCCCAAGCCCGGCATCATCTTCCGCGACATCACCACGCTGCTCGGCGATGCGCGCGCCTTCCGCCGGGCCGTGGACGAGCTGGTGCAGCCTTTCGCGGGGCTGAAGATCGCCAAGATCGCCGGCATCGAGGCGCGCGGCTTCATCCTCGGCGGCGCCGTGGCGCATCAGCTCTCGGCCGGCTTCGTGCCGGTGCGCAAGAAGGGCAAGCTGCCGCATGAGACGGTGAGCGTGACCTATGAGCTGGAATACGGCACCGACGAGATCGAGATCCACAAGGATGCCGTGTCGCCCGGCGAACGCGTCCTGCTGGTCGACGACCTGATCGCGACCGGCGGCACGGCCGAAGGCGCGGTCAACCTGCTCTCCCTGCTGGGCGCCGAGGTCGTTGCGGCCTGTTTCATCGTCGACCTGCCCGATCTCGGCGGCGCCGATCGGATCAGGCGGCTCGGCCTGCCGGTGCGCACGCTGGTCTCCTTCGGCGGGCATTGAAGGTCGCGCCATGAAAATCCACGGTCAGGCCTATCGCACCATCTGGCTGGCTCAGGATGGCTGGCGCGTCAGCGTCATCGACCAGACAAGGCTGCCCTTCCGCTTCGAGACCGTGACGCTGTCCTCGGCGGAGGCGGCGGCCGAAGCGATCCGCAGCATGGTCGTGCGCGGCGCACCGCTGATCGGCGCGACGGCGGCCTATGGCGTGGCGCTGGCGATGCGGGCCGAGCCATCGGACGCCGCGCTCGCGGCGGCGCTCAGCCTGCTCGGCGCCACGCGGCCGACTGCGGTCAACCTCCACTGGGCTCTGGCGCGGATGGAGGCGAGCCTCGCGCGGCTGCCGCCAGAGCAGCGCAGCGACGCCGCCTATGCCGAAGCCTCCGCGATCTGCGACGAGGATGTCGCGCTCTGCCGGGCCATCGGCGAGCACGGCCTTGCGGTGATCCGCGCGATCGCTGCCGAGCGGCCGGCCGGGAAGGCCATCAATATCCTCACGCATTGCAATGCCGGCTGGCTCGCCACCGTCGACTGGGGCACCGCGCTGGCTCCGATCTATCTCGCCCATGATGCGGGCATTCCCGTCCATGTCTGGGTCGACGAGACCAGGCCGCGCAATCAGGGTGCGGCATTGACCGCCTATGAGCTGGGCGCGCATGGCGTGCCGCATACGGTGATCGCCGACAATGCCGGCGGGCATCTGATGCAGCATGCGCAAGTCGACATGGTGATCGTCGGCACCGACCGGACGACGGCGACCGGCGATGTCGCCAACAAGATCGGCACCTATCTCAAGGCGCTCGCCGCCCATGACAACGGCGTGCCCTTCTATGTCGCGCTGCCTTCACCGACGATCGACTGGAGCCTGTCGGACGGCCTGCGCGACATTCCGATCGAGGAGCGTTCGGCGCGGGAGGTCACGCATCTGACCGGGGTGGGCGAGGATGGCGAGGTGCGTCCGTTTCGCGTCGTCGCCCCCGGCAGCAATGCGGCGAACCCGGCCTTCGACGTGACGCCGGCGCGGCTCGTCACCGGGCTGATCACCGAGCGTGGCGTTGCACCCGCGAGCGCGGAGGGGCTGGCCCGGCTCTTTCCGGAGCGGGCGAGCAGAGTGGCAGCGTTGAGCGAGGCAGGTCGATGAAGAAAGACGAACTCGGGGCCGGGATCGTCTCGGTCGCGCAGGCGATCGACAAGGCGGGGTTCTGCCCGTCGAAATCCGGCAATGTCTCCGCGCGAACGGAAGGTGGCTTCCTGATCACGCCGTCGGGCCTGCCCTATGCGCAGACGACGCCGGCAGACCTGATCGAGCTGTCGCTCGACGGAACGGTGCTGTCGGGCACTCGCAAGCCGTCCTCGGAATGGCCCTTCCACCTGGCGATCTATAAGGCGAGGCCGGAGGCGCAGGCGATCGTACATACGCATTCGCCGCGCGCGACGGCGCTCTCCGCGACGCGGCGCGGCATTCCCGCCTTCCATTACATGATCGCGCTCTGCGGCGGTGCCGATGTGCGCTGCGCCGACTACGCGACCTTCGGCACGCCGGAACTGGCGGAGAATGCCGTGCGGGCGCTGGAAGGGCGCAAGGCGGTTCTGCTGGCCAATCACGGCGTCATCGCGCTCGGCGGCTCGCTTGCGGGCGCGCATCAGATCGTCGCCGAGGTCGAGAACCTCGCTGGGCAGTATCTCGACATCCTCGCCTCGGGGCTGGAACCGGTCATCCTCGACGAGGCGGAAATGGCGCGGGTCAGCATGAAGTTCGCGGGCTACGGCAAGGTGGGCTGAACCCCGCGCCACCGGCGCTTCGATGCGTCTTACCGCTTGTTAATGCCCATGCGTCATGAAGGGGCATGATCCTATCGCGGTATCTGCTCGACTCCCTGGATGCGATCGGCATCGCTGCCTGCGAGTATGACGCGCGTCTGGAGGCGGTTAGCTGGAACAGCACCTTCCTGCAGTTCTTCCCCGAGGATGTCGGGGAGATCTACGCCGGCGAGCCCTATGCGGACAATCTGGTGCGCTTCTATCGCCGCCGCCTGTCGCCGGAGGAGATGCCCGAGATCGAACGCTATATCGCGGAGGGCGTCGCGCGGCACCAGAACCAGACGCAGCCGTTCGAATTCATCCATAACGGCCGCCGGCTTCGCGCCTCGTCGCTTCGCGCTCCCGGCGGCGAGCGGGTGCGCCTGTGGCAGCGCCTCGATATCGAAAGTCGTGCGGAGGCGGCTCCGGAACTCGTGTTGCCTGTCTTCGAGGCGCTTTCCTTCATTCCGGATGGGGCGACCATTCTGGACGCGGCGGATCGCATTATCGCGACCAACGATGCGTTCCGGCAGCTTTACGGCCTGCCTGGAGACCGGCCCGTCGTCGGCTGCACGCTCGACGAGATCATCGCCTGGTGTTGGCGCGGTGCCTCGCCGGCCGGGGCTTGGCGTGCCGCCATTCGTAACGGCCTGCGCTATGATGGCGCGCCCTTCGAGATCGAGTTGCCGGGACAACGCTGGCTCAGGGTGATCGCTCGGCACAGCGTCGGCGGCATCGGCTTCTTCACCCATGCCGACATCACGGCGGCCAAGCGCCAGCACAACGAACTCGTCGAGGCGCAGTCGGCGCTGCGGCGAGCCAATGAGGAACTGGCGAAGCTTGCCGGAACCGACGGGCTGACGGGGCTCGCCAACCGGCGCGCCTTCATGGAGTTCCTGGCAGCCGAAGCCCGGATCAGCAGGCCGCTGTCGCTTCTGGCGATCGATGTCGATCATTTCAAGGCGATCAACGACCGGTTCGGTCACCTCGTCGGCGATGCCTGCCTGAAGATGATCGGGTTGATCGTGGCCGAGCATGCCGGAGGGGCCGGAAGACTTGCCTCGCGCATCGGCGGTGAGGAATTCGGCATCGTCCTCGGCGGGGCCTCGCTGGACGAAGCGTACCGGATGGGCCTGGTGATTCGCGCAGCGTTGGCCCGCGCGCCATGGCGAAGCCTCCACCCTGGTCTGGACGCGGCCACGGTCTCGATCGGGCTCTGCTCCGGCGAGGGGCCTATCGATGAGCGCCTGCTGCACGGTTGCGCCGACGAGGCGCTCTACGCCGCCAAGCGCAACGGACGCGACCGTATCGAGTCGCGACGGCTGCCGGGCACGCGCCTGACGGCCTGACGGGGCCGTCCGGAGCCCG
>DATDBB010000105.1:0-4240 GCA_036525085.1 Allobosea sp. | reverse complement strand
AAGGTCACCGTGGTGACGTCCTTTTCCAAGGATGTGACCGACCCGATCAAGAAGGCGTTCGAGAAGGCCGCGCCGGGCGTCACGCTCGAAGTTCAGAACCGAAACACGAATGCGGGCGTGAAGTATCTCGAGGAGACGAAGACCAACAACCAGGTCGATCTGTTCTGGGCCTCGGCGCCCGATGCTTTCGAGGTTCTGAAGGGCAAGAAGTTGCTCAGCGCCTACAAGCCCAAAGCCACGGGCATTCCCGACAAGATCGGCTCCTATCCGATCAACGATCCCGCCGGATTTTATGTGGGTTTCGCCGCTTCCGGCTACGGTATCATGTGGAACGATCGCTACGCCAAGGCGAAGAAGCTTCCGGAGCCGAAAGACTGGCAGGATCTCGCGGGCGCAGCCTTCTACGACCATGTCTCGATCGCATCTCCCGCGCGCTCCGGCACCACGCATCTGACGATCGAGACGATTCTCCAGGGAGAAGGCTGGGACAAGGGCTGGCGCACGATCAAGCAAATGGCGGGCAATTTCAACACGATTACCGACCGTTCCTTCGGCGTTCCGGAGGCGGTTAACTCCGGCCAGGTCGGCGTCGGCATCGTCATCGACTTCTTCGCCTTCTCGGCGCAGGCCTCGGGCTTCCCGGTGAAGTTCGTCTATCCAACGGTCACGACCGTGGTACCTGCCAATGTCGGCATCGTCGCCAACGGGCCCAACAAGGCCGCCGCCGAGGCCTTCATCGAGTTCCTGCTCTCGCCCGCCGGTCAGGAGGTGCTGCTCGAGCCGGGCATCCGCCGCCTGCCGGTCAATCCGGCTGTCTATGCCAAGGCCGGCGCCGACTATCCCAACCCCTTCACCGACCCGCGCTTCCAGAAGATGATCGGCTTCGACGTCGACAAGTCGGAAGCCCGCACCGCCGTCGTCGACACGCTGTTCGACCAGTTGATCTCCTTTCAGCTCGACGCGCTGAAGGGCGTCACCAGGACGCTGCATGAGGTCGATGCGGCGCTGGCGAAGAAGCCCAACCCGCAGGCGAAGGCCCTGGCCGACGAGGCGCGCAACCTGATCGCGGCTTTGCCCGTGACCGAGGCGCAGGCTGCAAGCCCCGAACTGCGCGGCGCCTTCACCGGCGGCAAGGAAAAGGGGGCGCGCCAGGCCGAAGTCGAGGCGCAGTGGGCGAGCTTTGCCCGCGACAACTACGGCAAGGCGAAAGCCAAGGCAGAAGAGGCGCTGAAGGCTGCGAAGTAAGGCCGCTGAACCTTCCCCGTCATCCCGGACAAGCCGCAAAGCGGCGCCGCTCCGGGATCCATCGTAGAGCGCAGTCCCTGCGATGGATCCCGCAGTTCCGCTTCGCTGCATCCGGGATGACGTTCCGCGTTTGAACAACGCCGAGTGCCCATGACCGCCATCCTGACCGCCTCTGCCCTCCCCCGCGCCCGCCGCCTCTCCGCCACGCCCGGCCAGATCGCGCTGGCGCTGGCGATCGCCGCCTTCCTGCTGCTGTTCCTGGGGTTGCCGGTCGGAACCGTGCTTTACGTCGCCTTCACCGAGAAGGGCACGTCGAACTTCACGCTGGTCAACTTCTACGACTTCGTCCGCACCGAGCTGTTCATGCGCTCGCTGTGGAACTCCTTCTACGTCTCTGCCATGTCGGTGGTGTGGGCCTCCGTCTTCGCCTTGCCGCTGGCCTATCTCACCACCCGCTTCGTCTTCCGCGGCGCGATGCTGGTGCAGACGCTCGGGTTCCTGCCGCTGATCATGCCGCCTTTCGTCGGCGCGGTGGCGATGCAGCTCTTCTTCGGTCGCAACGGCTCGATCAACCTGTTGCTGGACGACTGGTTCGGCTTCAAGATCGGCTTCATGGAGGGGCTGAATGGCGTCATCTTCGTCCAGTCCGTGCATTACTTTCCCTTCATCCTGATCAATCTCTCGGCAGCGCTGCGCAACATCGACAGGGCGATGGAGGAGGCGGCGCAGAATCTCGGTTCCTCGGGTTTTCGCCTGTTCCGCCGCATCGTCTTCCCGCTCGCCTTGCCGGGCTATCTCGCCGGCGCCTCGCTGGTCTTCGTCAAGGTCTTCGACGATCTGGCCACGCCGCTGCTGCTCAACGTCAAGGACATGCTCGCGCCGCAGGCCTACTTGCGCGTCACCTCGATCGGGATCGCCGATCCAATGGGCTATGTCATCTCGGTCGTGCTGATTGTGGCATCTGTCATCGCCATGTGGCTTTCGGCGCTGGCGTTGAAGGGACGCGACTACGCCACCACCCAGCGTGGCGGCGGCGGGCTGGCGCGGCGAGTCATGACACCCTGGGAGGCCGTGCTCGGCTACGGCGTCGTCATCCTGATCCTGGCGCTGGTGCTGGCGCCGCATCTGGGCCTGCTGTTGCTCTCCTTCGCGACGATCTGGTCGTTCTCGCCGCTGCCCGACGGCTTCACCACGGCCCATTACGCCCGCGTCTTCGGCGAGAGTTCGCTCTACATCAAGAACACCCTGATCTACGCCTCGCTCGCCGGCGGTATCGACATCGTGCTCGGCGTCGCCATCGCGTATCTCGTGCTGCGCACGAAGCTCATCGGCCGCGAATGGCTCGACTGGGCCGCCTCCGCCGCGCTCGCCATACCCGGCGTCGTGCTCGGCATCGGATTTTTGCGGACCTTCTACGGCATAACCCTGCCCGACGGCACGCCGCTGGCCTCGCTCTGGATCACCATCGTGCTGGCATTGGCGATCCGGCGCCTGCCCTACGCATTGCGCGCCTGCTACGCTGCCTTGCAGCAGATCTCGGTTTCGCTGGAGGAGGCCGCCGAAAACCTCGGCGCCACCAAAAGCCGGACCGTGCGACGCATTGTCGTGCCGCTGATGGCGGGCGGCATCCTCGCCGGTTTCGTCACCAGCTTTTCGACTGCTGCCGTCGAGCTTTCGGCGACGCTGATGCTGGTCCAGTCCAACTCGGATGCGCCGCTCGCCTACGGACTCTACGTCTTCATGCAGTCGGCGGCCGGGCGCGGGCCGGGGGCTGCGCTTGGCGTCGTCGCCGTGCTGCTGGTCGCGCTCTGCACCTTCCTTTCGCATCTGATCATCGAACGCAGCCAGAAGGCCAAGGGAATGGGCCACTGACATGAATGCCATCGCTCCGCTGACGACGCCGGCCGTCTCCGTCGATATCGAAGGGGTCAACCTCTCCTATGGCGACAACCACGTCCTCAAGAATGTCGATCTCGCCATCAGGCCGGGTGAGTTCTTCGCTTTCTTGGGCCCCTCGGGCTGCGGCAAGACCACGCTGCTGCGCCTAATTGCCGGCTTCAACCAGGCCGACACCGGCCGCGTGCTGATCGGCGGCAAGGACATTTCGGGCTTGCCGCCCTGGAAGCGGGATGTCGGCATGGTCTTCCAGTCCTATGCGCTCTGGCCGCATATGACGGTCGGACGCAATGTCGCATTCGGGCTGGAGGAACGTGGGGTCGGCCGTGAGGAGGTCAATCGGCGGGTCGCCATCGCGCTCGATCTGGTCGGCTTGGGGCATCTTTCCGAACGTCGCCCCTCGCAGCTCTCGGGCGGGCAGCAGCAACGCGTGGCGGTCGCGCGAACTGTGGCGGTCGAGCCAAAGGTGCTGCTGCTCGATGAGCCTCTGTCCAATCTCGATGCCAAGATGCGCGTCCAGGTCCGCCGCGAGTTGCGGGACCTGCAGCAGCGGCTCGGCCTCACGACGATCTTCGTCACGCATGATCAGGAGGAGGCGAACACGATCTGCGACCGTATCGCCGTGATGAACGATGGCGCGGTGCAGCAGGTCGGCACGCCGATGGACCTCTATGAGCGCCCGGCCAACCTCTTCGTCGCAAACTTTCTCGGCACCGCCAATATCCTCGACGGTGATGTTGTCGGCGCCGGCGCAGAGCGTCATTTCGCCATCGACGGCGGGATCAGGCTACCGCTGTCTGAAGACACCGTCGTTCCCCGTGGCGCGAAGCTCGTCTTTCGCCCCCAGCATGCTGCGCTGACGGGCCCCGCTGCGTCGGCGGCTGGTGACGGCCTCGTCTTGCCCTGCATTGTGGCGAATCGCGAATTTCTCGGCGCGAGCGTGCGCTACGGTGTGCGGGTCGCGGAGACGGAGGTCGCAGTCGACATGCCGTTCCAATCCGGCCGAGACCTGCACGAGATCGGTGCAGACGCGACGGTCACGCTCTCGCCGCATGCGCTGATCTGGCTCTCAGACTGAGGTATCCGCGCGCACAAGGAA
>DATDBB010000104.1:0-2410 GCA_036525085.1 Allobosea sp. | reverse complement strand
GGACCATGCTTTCATCTCTGGGGATGGAAACCGCTTCTTCGAAATTCGAATTCTGAGCGAACCATCCGGCGGCGGTGCGGCGCTCAGCATCGTGGGGCAGCGCCAAGCCAATCAGATGGAGCAAAGAGAAGACCGTCGCATCAGGCGTCAGGGTCTAGTCTGAAGTTTTCATTTGGCGAGAGCGCAAGGGCCTGATCCGACTCGGCAATCCGGCGGATGGGCTTTTCGGCTACTGGACACGTAGAGGGTTGAGGTCGAGCAGCCTGAAGGCGGCCTCCTGAAGGGCGGTCGGCGTCGAGTAGAGCGTGAAGCGGTGCTTGGGGCGCAGAGCGACGCGCATCGTGTTGCGCACGAGCGTGCCGAGATGCGCCATGAGGTCGGCGAAGCTCATGACCCTGTGGCCGTCGGCCGAGCGCTTGGTCGCTTTCTTGGACTTGGCGCTCTCGGAAGGCTCGGTCGCGGCGACGGGCGAGCTGCGCTCCGCCCTAGCGACCGCGAGGTCGGTGTCGTGGAACAGGAGCGGCGCCAAGGCCTGCCGCAGATGCCACTCGACGTGGTAGGCGAGCATGCACAGGAAGACATGCGCGCGCACGCGCGGCGCCGTCCAATGCCGGATCGGCCGGATCTCCAGATCGTCGCTCTTCATACAGCGGAAGGCGCGCTCGACTCGTGACAGGTCCTTGTAGGCCTGGACGGTCTCGGCGGTGTCGAGATGCTTGGCCGGCATGCTGGTGCGAATGACGTAGATGCCGTCAAGCCGCGCCTCCTCGGCGATGCGATCGCTGCGGCGGCGCCAGGAGAGATGGCCGTCGCGGATCTCGAGCGCGAAGTGCTTGGCCATCTTCTTGCTGTCGAGCACGGCCCCGACGGCGAGCCCGATCTCGGCGGCGTTGCGCAGCCGCTTGCGCTGCACCTGGGCCTGGATGCGGACGAGCTCGCGCTCGGTGGCGACGAGCAGCGCCTCGCGCTTGCGCGTGCGCTCATCTGCGAGATCGCGATTGCGGCACACGATCAGCCGCTCGCCCGGATAGTCGGGGCTCGCGATCTCGGCCAGGTCGCGCTCGTCGAACAGCGACAGCTGCAGCGGCCCATCCTCCGCCGCCAGCGCCTGGATCGCCGGCGCGCGCAAGCAGGTGATCCAGTCGAGCCCCGCCGGCGCGAGATCGTCGCGGATGCGCGCGGCGGTGATCATGCCCCGATCCCCGACCACCACCAGCCGGCTGATCGCGAAGCGGTCCTTCACCTTCTCGACCTGCGCGCGCAGCGTGCTCGGATCGCCCGTGTTGCCGTCGAACACCTCGATCGCAACCGGCAGGCCGTCGCGCCGGCACAGCAGGCCGTAGATGATCTGCAGCCGATCCTCGCGGTGGTCGCGGCTGTGGCCGTAGCACGCCAACGGGCAGCACCGCCCCTCGAAGTAGGAGGAGCTGACGTCGTAGAGCACGAGCACGCCATCCTCGAGATGACGCCGCGCCAGACCGGTCTCGATCCGCGCCTGGCGCTCCAACAGCCAGTCGAGCGCCTCGTAGGCCTCGCGCTCCTGCACCCTGCCCAGGCCCAGCACCGCACCCAGGCTGGTCGCCGCCGTCTCCGCATCGACCGCCCGCACGAACCCCAGCTTCGAGCGCGGCGCGATCAGCCGGTCGACCAGCATCGCCACCACCAGGTCGCAATGGCGCCGCGAGGCCGCGTCCTTGGTCGTGCTCAAGATCAGCCGGTCGAGCGCGAGCTTGCGGATCATCCCCAGCGCCGCCGCCACATGGCCGTGGGGCAGCGCGCGCTCAATCTCGAGCTCGCCGGGCCCCGTGCCGATCACCGTCCCGCCCTTGAGCAGCGCGCGCAGCCCATCGACCACGTCGCCCGGCAGCTTGCTCAGGTTGGCGAGCGTGCGCTTCTGCGCCCGCCCGTACTCGTCGCGATAGCTCTCCCGCAGCAGGATCGCCGGCGGCGAATCGCGATTGGGCACGCTCTCGATGAACACGCCGCCATCGAATCACAAATCGCCGGCTTTGGGAATCCCCTTACATGGACACTTTCTGAAAGCGATTTTCAGCCGTAGCCCGCACAAACCCTCGACTTTCGCCTCACCCCAAATGAAAACTTCGGGCTAGAGATACGCGATCAGGCGGCCGGCGCAGACCACGGCGAGCCACAACACGAGCGAGGCGAAGGCGGTGACGCGCGCCGCGGGTGGCGCGGTCTCGCCCCAGTCGGCAAGGCGGCGCCACGGGCCGGCATGCGCCGCCGCCACCACCGCGAGCGCCAGCGCGATCAGCGCCAGCTTCACCTGGAACGCGGGGTTGCCGATCACGTGCGTTGCGTCGGCGCTGAACAGCAGGAAGCCCATCGTGACCGCGAGCGCGAAGCCGGCGCGCGATACCGGCAGCAGCAGGGCCGCGAGCGGCGCGAT
>DATDBB010000103.1:0-6986 GCA_036525085.1 Allobosea sp. | reverse complement strand
GCATGGGCGATCGGGATGACGAGGTGCGAGCCCATGCGGCCCGCATGCTCGCGCAGGTCGCTGAGCATGCGGGCGACCAGGGCGCGGCCGATCAGGGCCGGGTCATCGGCCAGCAGGCTGGTCATGGCGGCATCGATGAGTGGCTGCGATGCGTCGAACACGCCGAACATGGCCTCGATGACGCGCTCGATATCGGCATTGCTGCGCGCCGCAAAGGGCAGCCCGGACAGCGCATCGACTTGCTGCCGCGCCAGCGTCAGCCGCTGCCGCAGCGTGGCGGCGACCACGGCCAGGGACGCGCTCGTGGATACGCGCGCCAGCGCCGCATCGCTCGCGGCCCGAAAGGCCCGCAGCCTCTGCCGTGAGGGGCTGTCGGGCATGGGCTCCTCGCCCAGCACGGCGTTGGTCGGCCCGCGCTCGGCCGACAGCCTGTTGGCGGCGTTCATGACCTCCCGGAACGCCATCAGCCTGGCGATGCTGCCGTCATTGGCTTGGAGGTTGCGATGGTAGCCGGCGATGAGTGTGCAGCCCAGTGCCAGCGAACAGGCCATGATGATGGCGATAGCCGCCAGGAAGCGATGCTGCAGGGTGGTGTTGCTTAAGGAAAAACGGCGTCCTCCGGCATTCTTGCTGTTTGGACGCATTCGAAGGACGCAACTTATCCAGATGTCTGCGCCGCAGTCCCGCTTAAACGGGGCCTTTCGGCAGAACAGAGACAAGACCATGGCGGTGATGGCGTGCTCTTGGCAGATTGATCCGGCCTCAGCAACCGGCCGCAGGAAAAAAGAGACCACGACGATCGCACCGGGCTCTGCCAAACCTGGACCGGCGCAGTGCAGCGCCGGGCCGCCCAAGGCCGACGCTTCAGCCCGCCAGCACCCGCTGCGGCGGGAAGGTGATCTCGACCAGCGTGCCTTCCTTCTTGACTGATGTGATCGACATCGCCGCCCGGTTGGCCTCGACCAGCGCCTTGGTCAGCGGTAGGCCGAGACCCGTGCCGCCGGCCCGCCGCGTCGTCGGCACCTGCCGGAAGGGCTCGAGCGCGAGTTCGATCTCCTTGTCGTCCATGCCGATGCCGGTGTCGCGGACCCGCAGGATCGCCTCGCCCTGGTCGCCGAGCGCGGTGGAGATGATGACCTGCCCGCCCGCATCGGTGAACTTCACCGCGTTCGAGAGCAGGTTGATCACGATCTGCCGGATCGAGCGCTGGTCGGCCACCACCGGCGGCAGCTTGGGCGAGAGCCCCGAGCGCAGCACGACGCGGCCGCGCTGCGCCTCCGGCTGCAGCAGGCTGACGGCCGACAGCGCGATCTCGTTCAGGTTGACGCTGACGAAGTCGAGATCGAGTTTGCCGGCCTCGATCTTGGCGAGGTCGAGCAGGTCGTTGACGAGGCTGATGACGTAGCCGCCCGACTGGTGGATGTCGCGCAGATATTCCTTGTAGCGCTCATTCGCGATCGGCCCGAAGCGCTCCTCCGCCATCACCTCGGCAAAGCCGATGATCGCGTTGAGCGGCGTGCGGATCTCATGGCTGATCTTGGCGAGCACATCGGACTTCTGGGCGCTCGCCTTCTCGGCCGCCTTGCGCGCCTCGACCAGTTCGCCTTCCGTCTTCTTCCAGGCGGTGATGTCGCGCAGAACGGCGCAGAAGCGGCGCTCCGTACCCTCGGCGATCTGGCCCATCGTCATGAACAGCGGGATCTTGCCGCCCTGCCTGACACGCCCGACGACCTCGCGCCCGTCATTCATCACCGAGGCGACGCCGCCGCCCTTGAGCCCTTCGAGATAATCCAGCGCCGGCGCATGGCTTTCGGCGGCGAAGAGCAGCGTGAACAATTCGCCGGTGACCTCGCGCTGGTCGTAGCCGAACAGCGCCTCGGCGGTCTTGTTCAGCGACAGGATGCGCCCGCGCTCGTCGACCGTGACGACGCCGTCCGTCGCGGTGTCGAGCATCGCCACGAGTTCGCTGATGCGCCGGTCGCGGACATCGGCATCAAGCCGCAGGGCCTCGACGCGGGCGGCGCTCTCGCGGTCCTCGGCCTCGAACTCGGCTGCGAGTTCGACCTCCTCCGCCTCCTCGGGCGTCAGGATCTTGACCTCGCCGCCGCCATTGGGGTGGCGGAAGGCCATCAGCGTCGCCTGCTCGCCCTGCCAGGCGACTGTGGAGAGCACCGCATCGACGCTGACGAGATGGCCGAGCCGGTCGATCAGGATCATGCTGCCGCCATCGGCGCGGGTCGCTTCCTTGATCATTCGGCTGACGCCGCCGCCGGCGGTCAGGTCGTCGAGGTCGGCATAGTCCAGCAGGTCGAGCAGCGTCCGATTGGCGTAGAGCGCTTCCTCGCCGCGATTGACCAGAACCGCGATCGGCAGCTTGTCGAGCACGTCGGCATGGGAGTTGGGCAGGCGCGGCCGGGAGGCGACCGCAGCCGCGTCGGTCTCGGCCGCAGCCTCGGCCGGCGTCGCGCCGCGGGTCGCGAGTGCCTCGGCGGGGGTGTCGGTATCGTTCTCCTTCAGCCGCAGCGGCGCCACGGGCGGCAGCCTTGGCGCGAGCGCCTCGTCGTCGCCGGCGATCCGCGCCCCCAGCGCCTTGGCGATCTCGCGGAAAGCATTGCGCTCCGCCGAGCTCAGATTCGGCTTCGACGGCTCGAGTACCGGCCTGACCGCAGCCAGGTGGCCGTTGCGCAGCGGCACGATATTGGCTTTGTCGGGGGCCTGCGGTGCAGGTGCGGGAGCAGCCTGCTCCTCAGTGGCGGCCTCGTCGACTTCGGCGACGGCTTCGCTCTCAGGCTCATCGGCGACAGGCGGTTCGTCCGCCGGGATCTCTTCCGATGGCGGGGACTCGGCTTCATCGTGCGCGGGCGCGACGACGGCTGCGTCCAGCGCCTCGACCATCGCTGCATCCGAGATCGGCTCGACGGTCGTCCCGTCGGTGTGCAGGTCCGGTTCGGCCGAAGCGGGCTCGGGCGCCTGCTCGACCGCAGCCTCCGACGCTTCCTCGAAATCGGCTTCGGCCTCGGCCGGCAGGACGAAGGGCTCGCGCGCATCGGGGCGCACGACACCGAAGCCCTTGAACCCGCTCACCTGTCGCGCCACATCCAGCACGGGCACGCCGGACAATTCCACGCGGGCGCCTTCGCCCGGCGTCGCCGTCCGCCACAGCACCTCGTGGCCGCTCCATGTCGCGGTGCCGGCGAGGCGCGCGAGCAGGTCGCCGCTGCGGTCGAGCAATTCGCTTCCGATCAGCTCGGCCCAGCCGCGGCCGGGCAGCGCGGCTGCGGCTGGGGTTCCGACGAGTTCGGCGATGTTTTCAGACAGGCTGGCGATTCGCCCGTCGGCATCGCTCTGCCAGAGAAAACGAATGGCCTTCCCGGCCGCGGGAATGGCGGGTGTGTCCACCGCTTCTGCCATGGCAGCCGGCGCGGGGGGCGGGGCTTCCTGCGGGATGGGTGCGGGCGAGGCCGGCACGACGATGCCGAGACGCCGCAACTCGGAGGCCTGGACCGCGATCGCCAGGATCGGTGCGTCATCGCCGATGAGCTTGCAGCCGCAGGTCACGAGCGTTGCCGCAAATCCCGATGTCAGCCGCAGCCGTTCCAACCGGACGCCCTGGCGCGACGCCAGGCCGCCCGCGAGTAGGGCGAAGCGCTGGCGCGTCGCAGCGGGCAGGGGGCTGGCGCCGGGGCCGGGCAGGGCGCCGGGGCCGAGCAGGGCTTGGCCCGCAGCATTGGCGAAACCCGGCCGCTCCGCCTCGCGGTCCCAGAGCAGCAGCGCGCCGCCAGCCGCGAAGAAGGCGAGACTCGCATCGTCCGCCGCCGCCGCGCCCAGCCGCGCCCAGTCCTGTCCGGCTTCGCTCATGCCCGCCTGCTCTAGCTTCGCGCCATCATGGTCCGCGCCAATATGGCTAACAAAGACTTAATAGCGGCCAAATGCTTGCAAGGCCATGCGGCGCATCGGGCTGTCCCCGCCTGCCTCGAAACAGCGTTAACGCGCGGCGCACTTCACGCTATGATTGTCATCGCAACGCAGCAATGATATTGCATCGCACAATAAGGCGTCGCGATGTAGGTTCGGGATACCGACCAGACGCTGACGCCAGCATAGCCGACCCCAACCAGGAGGACGACCCAATGGCAGGCAATACCCCCTACGAAGTCCCCACCGAAATGCGCGAATTCGCCGAGCGCAGCGTCGAGCAGGCCCGCAAGGCCTTCGATGGCTTCATCGGCGCGGCCACGAAGGCCGTCGACACCGCTCACGGCTCCGCCGAAAGCGCCCGCGTCAACACCCATGACGTCGCCCGCAAGGCGATTTCCTATGCCGAGACCAATGTCGCCGCGGCCTTCGACCTTGCCCAGAAGCTGGTGCAGTCGAAGGACCTGACCGAGGTCATGACGCATCAGGCGGAATTCATGAAGGCGCAGATGGCCGCGCTCCAGACGCAGTTCAAGGAGATCGGCGCGGCGGCGCAGGAGGTCGCGACCAAGGCGGCCGAGACCGTGACCAAGGCGACGAAGACGAAGTGATTCAGTACCGCCAGATGATCCTGCAAGGCTAGCGATCCTGGCGGAAGCGATATCGACGGATCGCCTCGACTGCGATCCGTTCCAAGTGACTGCGCCGATCTGATCGTCCGGACAGCGCCGGCGCGCCCCATGACGAGCGGAAGACCGGGCATCCCCGTCCGGTCTGGCCGCCTCAGCGCCGAAGGAGAACCGAGATGGTCAAGCCTGCTCCGACCCGGATCAAGTCCAAGGCCCCGATCAGCTTGTCGCCGGTCAAGGCGCTCTCCGGCACCGTGCCGACCGAGCCTTTCGAGCCCGCCGCAGCGCCGCCGCCGGAGCCGCCCGTCGCGGCCACGACCGCACCGGCGTTCGCGCCCAAGCCGCCTGAAGCAAACTTGCCTGAGGCCAAACCGTCTGAGGTCAAGCTAGCGGAAGCCAAGCTGCCGGAGGCCAAGGCGCCCGAAGCGAAGCCGATCGAGGCGACGCCGGCCGCGCCCGCGGAGACAAAGCCCGTTCCGCCTGCGCCTGCTGCTGCCAAACCTGCAGCCGCCAAGCCAGCCGAGGTCAAGGCGACCGAGGCCAAGCCGGCGGAGGCCAAGGCGCCCGCCGAGCCGACGCCCAAGCCTCCCGCCGCGAAGCAGGCTGCCCGATCGTTGAAGCCCAAGGTCGAGGCGCGGGTGGCTTCGTCGAAGGTCCGCATCGAGAAGCCCGCGCCGGCTGCCAAGCCTGCTGTGACGGCCAAACCTGCTGTGACTGCCAAGCCCGCTGCTGTCCCCAAGGCTGCTGCTGCCACCACGCCCGCTGCGGCCCCGAAGGCTGCGCCTGCGCTCAAGCCCGCGCCGAAGCCCGCTCCCGCGCCCAAGCCGGCCGTCGCGGCCAAGTCCATCGCCGCGCCGGTGTCCGCTGCCGTCGCCGCTCCGGTTGCAAGCCAAGCCGTCGCAAAGGCAGTGGTCGCTCCCGTCAAGACGGTTGCGCAGGTCGTCGAGGCTGCCGTCAAGGCGGCTACGCCGGTTCCTGCCAAGGCCGCTCCGGCCCCCTCGCTGATCACGATGCCGCTGCCGCGCCCGCCCGAATTCGCCGCGATCACCTCGACCACCGTGATGACGCAGGCGCTGGTGATGGCGAAGGCCTTCGGCGCCCTGCAGGCCAAGATGCTGGACCATGCGTGCGCCGAGCTGAAGGCGACGCTCGGCGACGCCGAGACGATGGCGCGCACCGACAGCGCCGCCGACGCGGTCGCGCTGCAGGCCAAGGCGGTGCGCCGCTCCTACGAATCCTATGCCGAGCACCTCAAGGAGTTGGCGCGGATCGCCAGCAAGGCGCTGGGCAAGGACTGAAAACGGCGTCGGAAACAGCGATTGCGGGCCTGGCTGGAAACTTCCGGTAAAACCCGCAATTCCCCGGTTGCAATCGCGAGGCGTCGGTTCTAGGTTCCGCGCCGCCGCCGATCTCGCGAGAGCGACGATCGCCAAGCGCCGGGTGCGGGCAGCCATAGCTCAGTTGGTTAGAGCGCTAGATTGTGGATCTAGAGGTCCCCCGTTCAAGCCGGGGTGGCTGTACCACCCGTCCCCGCCCGCCACTCGGACAGCCCGGCCTTGCGCCGCAACGTCGCCCTGGCGACCCTTGAAGCCGCTGCTGGTCTTCGCCATATCTTGGTCAAGCGGAAGGGCTTCGCCTTTCGCCTGCGGGGCGCTGCGCTGGTGGGCCTCGGAAGATGGGAAGCGCCCTCCGGGGGCTTCGGCACGGTCAGGCAAGGTCCTGAAATGACGCGTACGCCCAGTCTGTCGCACCCGTTCCTGCTTGGGTTCGACGACATCGAAAGAGCGCTCGACCGGGTCGCCAAGGGCGCCGGCGAAGGCTACCCGCCCTACAACATCGAGCGGATGCCGCGTTCGGAAGACGAGCCGGACCGGCTTCGCATCACGCTCGCGGTGGCAGGATTCTCGCGCGAACAGCTCGAGATCACACTCGAAGAGAACCAGCTGACCATTCGTGGCCGGCAAAGCGACGACAAGAGCAGGCAGTTCCTGCATCGCGGCATTGCGGCGCGCCAGTTCCAGCGTAGCTTCCTCCTGGCGGAGGGCATGCAGGTTCTGGGGGCCGATCTGTCGAACGGCCTGCTCGCGATCGATCTGGTTCGACCGGAACCGGAGAGGCTCATCCGGCGTATCGATATCATGAGCCGTGACTAAAGCATGATGCCGAAAAGTGGGAACCGGTTTTCGGACGCCATCTTGCTCGAAGAATCCCGGTTGAAGGACGCAAGCGCGGTTTTTGCATCCGTTCATAATTGTAGTCGTATCTTGATAACCGCACTCGCACTGCTCTGAAGGAGGGCGCGATGAACGAAGACAGGACGATGATCCAGACGAACCCCCTGACCCCCGCCGAGTTCGCGGCGCTGGGCACGGGCGAGGTCGCCTATCTCAAGCCGATGACGTCGGATGAGCTGCTGCGGATTTTCCCGCAGGCGCCGGAAAT
>DATDBB010000102.1:0-3134 GCA_036525085.1 Allobosea sp. | reverse complement strand
CTGCAATCGCTGGTGCGAGACCTGCCCACCTTCCTGCCGGAGATGGGGCAACTGACCCGCTACGCCGGACCCCAGCCCCGCCGCCGCGCCGCCCCGGTCATCAAGCTCGCCGACCGGGTGCGCGCCGTCAGGGACAACAAGCCGCGCTGAAGTTACGCTGCGCGCGGCGTCCCGGTGCTGCCGCTTCCCTTTTGCTGGTACCGGCCCGGCTGGCCCACACGGCCAGCGCCGGGCGCCAGATCGTGGCTGGGATGGGGTGCAATCTGCCGGCGCTGCCGGCTCGCTGTAAGCGCCGGAGCGAAAATCCCTCAGTGAAGCGGCCGGATAGTCCGGTTGCGCCGGAGTAAAACTCCGGCAGCAGAAGGCCTGTGTCGGAAGCGGCAGGGGCCGGGGGATGAAGGGCGTGGAGCTCTATGCTGAGGTTCGCTATGCGGTTCAGATTGACGGTCTGAGCCGGCGGGAAGCGGCGCGGCGTTATGGGATCGACCCGCGGACCGTAGCGAAGATGCTGGCGTTTTCGGTGCCGCCCGGGTACCGCCGTAGCCGGCCGCCGGCGCGTCCGAAGCTGGACCCGTTCACCGGGATCATCGACCGGATCCTGTCTGAGGATGAAGCTCGGCCGAAGAAGCAGCGACATACCTCGAAGCGGATCTTCGAGCGACTTCGCGACGAGCACGGCTACGCTGGCGGGATCACCATTGTGAAGGACTATGTGCTGTCGCGGCGGCTGCGGCAGCGCGAGGTATTCGTGCCGCTGCGCCACGATCCCGGTCATGCGCAGGTGGATTTTGGCGAGGCTCTGGCGGAGATCGCCGGGGTTGAGCGCAAGATCCACTTCTTTGCGATGGACCTGCCGCACAGCGATGCCTGCTTCGTGCAGGCCTATCCGGCGGAAACCGCCGAAGCGTTCTGTGACGGGCACAATGCGGCGTTCAGTTTCTTCGGCAAGGTGCCGCGCTCGATCCTTTACGACAACACCACCTTGGCGGTGGCGCGCATCCTGGGCGACGGGGTGCGCCAGCGGACGCGCGTGTTCAGCGAGCTGCAATCACATTACGTGTTTGCCGACCGGTTCGGCCGACCCGGCAAGGGCAACGACAAAGGCAAAGTTGAGGGTCTGGTTGGCTGGACCCGCCGGAACCTGCTGGTGCCGGTGCCGCGGGCGGCGAGCTTCACGGCGCTGAACGAGCTGCTGCTGGAGGGTTGTCGACGCCGGCTCGGGGATCGCCTGCGCGGTCACGAGGAAACCATCGGCGAACGCATGGTGCGGGATCTGGCGGTGTTCCACGCCTTACCGGCATCGCCCTACGACGCCTGCGAGAAGAAGGCAGGCCGGGTCAGCTCGCTGTCGCTGGTGCGCTATCGCGGCAGCGACTACTCGGTGCCGACCGCCTATGGCCACCGCGAAGTTCTGATCCGCGGCTACATCGACCAGGTGGTGATCTCCTGCGGAGCCGAGGTAATCGCCCGACATCCGCGTTCCTACGAGCGCGAGGACTTTGTCTTCGATCCGTTGCATTACCTGGAGCTGCTTGAACGCAAGATCGGCGCTCTCGACCAGGCGGCCCCCTTGGCCGGCTGGGAGCTGCCCGAGGAATTTGCCACGCTGCGTCGCTTGATCGAGGCCCGCATGGCCAAGCGCGGCAAACGCGAGTTCGTCCAGGTCCTGCGGTTGCTGGAGATATTCCGCCCCGAAGACGTGCTGGCCGGCATCCGGGAGGCCATCGCCCGCGGGGCGATCGGCTTTGACGCGGTCAAGCATCTGGTTCTGTGCCGGATCGAGCGCCGGCCGCCGCGGCTCGACATGACAGTCTATCCCTACCTGCCAAAGGCGAGAGTGGCGATGACCTCGGCCAAGGCCTATCTCGGCCTCCTCGCCGGGGCCGCGTCATGAGCGACACGCCTCAGCTTCTGCTCGTCCATCACCTCAAGGCGCTCAGACTGCCGACGTTCCTGCGCGAATACGACAAGCTCGCCCAGCAATGCGCCGCCGAGGGCGTCGATCATCCCCGCTATTTGCTGCGCTTGGCCGAACTCGAGTTGATCGAGCGGGAGCGCCGGATGATCGAGCGCCGCATCAAGGAGGCACGGTTTCCGACGGTGAAAAGCCTCGACAGTTTCGACTTCACCGCGATCGCCTCGCTCAACAAAGCCTTGGTCCTGGAACTCGCCCGTTGTGAGTACATCGCGCGACGCGAGAACGTGATCGCGGTCGGCAACAGCGGCACCGGGAAGACTCACATTGCGCTTGGGTTGGGGCTGGCGGCCTGCCAGAAGGGCTTGTCGGTCGGCTTCACCACCGCCGCTGCTCTGGTCCACGAGTTGATCGAGGCCCGCGACGACAAGCGGTTACTGCGCCTGCAGCGTCAACTGGCCGCCCATAAGCTGCTGATCATCGACGAACTCGGCTATGTGCCGCTGTCGACTACCGGCGCCGAGCTCTTGTTCGAGGTCTTCAGTCAGCGTTACGAGCGCGGCTCTACCTTCGTCACGTCCAACCTGCCGTTCGATGAGTGGACCGGCGTGTTCGGGTCCGAGCGGCTAACCGGCGCTCTGCTCGACCGGCTGACCCACCACGTCCACATTCTCGAAATGAACGGCGACAGCTATCGCCTCAAACAGAGCAAGCAGCGTCAACGCGAGACGTGACAGCCCCGCCGGCGCTCAGCCTGCCACGGTGCTCGCTGCGCGGAAGGTCCGGTGCTCGCCATGCTCCCCCGGATCAAGTCCGGGGTGCGCGTGGCTCCGCTCCTCCCATCCCCTACGCTCCGCGCCGCGGCCGCGCAAATGCCAGGTCGGGACGGGAAAGCAGGCTCTTCAATCGAACCGGAAAGCGGAGCTCAGCACGACGCCCCTTGGCTGCTTGAACGAGCCCATTCGTCGGGTGATGCATTTTTGCTCCGGCCCGCCGATGCATTTTCTCTCCGGCGTTGACACCCCCACTCAGCGACGTGGACTCAGGCGCACCGCGCGGCCTGGGAGGGCTCGCTACGGGATCATGTCTACCCGACACTGGGTGACGTCGACGTTTCGCAGATCGACACGGCGGCGATTTTGGCGGTGCTGCGGCCGATCTGGACCGCGATGCCAGAGACCGCCAGCAGGGTGCGCGGGCGCCTGGAAAATGTGCTCAG
>DATDBB010000101.1:0-8805 GCA_036525085.1 Allobosea sp. | reverse complement strand
GGCCAACGGCATCGACGAGATGAGCCAGGCCGTCGCCCATCTCGACGAGATGACGCAGCAGAACGCCGCGTTGTCAGAGCAAAGCGCCGCCTCCGCCGCTTCGCTCTCCTCCCGCATCGGACAGCTCAACGACCTCGTCGCCGCCTTCAAGACCGGACAGGACGGGGTGGGAAGCGCCGGCACGGGCCATCACAGCGTCGACGCTCAGTTTGGCAGCGCCCGCCGCGCCGCGTGAACGCAAGCGAATTCGGCGCCGCGGCACTGGGTGCCGCGGCGGGCAACTCCGCTTCGCACAACGAAAATCAAACGATAGCCAACAAATCGCTCCGGGGGCGTTGACAGTACCGCGGCGCCTCCGTAAACGAACCGCCGTTGCCCAGGTGGCGGAATTGGTAGACGCACCAGCTTCAGGTGCTGGCGCTCGCAAGGGCGTGGAGGTTCGAGTCCTCTCCTGGGCACCACTCATCTACCAGAGTGGTGGTTTGTCAGCGCCTTAGCTGATATCGAAGGTCATGCACGACAGTCGGCGCCAGAGGCGTCGAGCGCGCCTTCGCCGATCGCGAGCGCGCGCCGCGCCCGCCTGCTATGATGCAGCCGTAAAGGGGACTGCAGCTTGGCCCGGGTCGATACGCGCAACAGCTCACGATACTGGAACGACGCCCATGTCCCGGGGCTGAGCTGTCTCGCCGCCGATTTCACCAGCCATGACTACGCACCCCACAGCCACGACGCCCTCGTCGTCGCCGTGACCGAAGACGGCGGCTCCGAGTTCAAGAGCCGCGGCTCGACGGAGGAGGCGAGCGCCTCCGCGCTGCTGGTTTTCAACCCGGCCGAGCCCCATTCCGGCCGCATGGGCTGGAGCCGGCGCTGGCGCTATCGGGGCCTCTATCTCGACCAGCCCGCCATCGATGCGGTGGGCGCTTCGCTCGGTATCTCGGCGACGCCCTACTTCACCGCCAATGTCTTCCGTGACAGGGCGCTCGTGGCGTCCTTCCTGTCGCTGCACCGGGCCCTCGACGAGGGCCGCGACCCGCTCGAGGAGCGCGAGCTTCTGGTGCGCAGCTTCGGCACGCTGTTCGGTCGTCATGGCAGCGGCGGAGAGCGAATCCTGGCGGCACCACGCGACCGAGTGCTCGCGGGCAAGGTCCAGGCACTGATGATCGACCGGCATGCGGAGGAGCTGACGCTCGACGGCATGGGCGCAACTGTGGGCCTGACGCCGTTCCAGCTCATCGGGCTGTTCAAGCGCGCGACGGGGCTGACGCCCCATGCCTATCTGACGCAAATCCGCCTGAAGGCGGCGCTGAGGGAATTGAGGGCAGGCACGCCCATCGTCGAAGCGGCCCTGGCGGCCGGGTTCTGCGACCAGAGCGCGCTGAACCGCCATTTCAAGCGCTGCTTCGGCATCACGCCGCTGCAATGGCTGCGCGCAGCGCGGGGCTGAACGCCGGGTTCCGAGCGTTTCGCAATTCCAGCCAATAGCGACCGGCGCCACCCTGCCATTGTCTCCTGAACACCGCGCGTCGGCCTCCGCTTCGCGGTGGCCTTCGCATTCGCAAGCTTCAGGATGACTCCGGCATGAGCCGCTACTACTGCCTCGACAACCCCGACACGCTGACGCTCTCCACCACGATCATTGCCTCGGCGCCGGGCCGGTTGCTGCTCGCTGAGAGCCCGTTCTACCCCGGCGGCGGCGGACAATTGCCCGATCGCGGCCTGCTGCGCTGGGCGGGCGGCGAGAGCGCGATCACCGGCTTCGACGTGCAGGACGGCGAGGTCTGGCACCTGCTGGCCGAGACGGTCGAACCGCCCGCCGGGCCGGTCGAGGCGAAAGTCGATCCCGCTTTCCGGCAGTTGATGCGCGAGCTCCATACCGGCCTGCACATCGTCAACGCGCTGGTCTACCAGTCCTTCAATGGTGCGCTCGTCACCGGGGTCCAGATGAACGCGGACGGTACCGCGCGCATCGATTTCGACCTGCCGGAGGCCGACAACGACCGCCTGAAGGCGCTCGAGCCGGCGATCAACGATGTCATTCGCCAGGATCTCGCCGTCCGCGAGACCTTCGTGACGCAGGCCCAGGCCGCCGCGGAGCCCGGCCTGATCCGGTCGCGCTCGGTCGCGCCGCCTCCGACACCCGAGGGGCAGGTCCGGATCGTCGAGATCGTCGGGCTCGATCGCCAGGCCTGCGGCGGGACCCATCTTGCCTCGACCGGCGCCTCGCGCCCGCTCCGAATCCTCAAGATCGACAACAAGGGCCGCCATAACCGCCGCCTGCGCATCGGCCTCGAAGGCAACCCACGCGAAGGCCTGTCGTGAGGCCGCTTCTCATGGCGCTGTGGGCGCGGCCGGTGCTGCTGCTGTGGCTGCCGCCGCTGTTCTGGGCCGGCAACCTCGTGCTCGGCCGTGCGCTGGGTGCGAGCTTTCCGCCGGTCTCGCTCGCCGTCGGGCGCTGGCTCGTGGCGCTATGCGTGCTCGCCCCCTTCGTGGCGCGACGCGCTTTCGAGCAGCGGCACCTGTTGCGGCGGCATGCCTTGCTCGTCTTCGGCTGCGGTGCCTTCGGCATCGCCGGCTACAACGCGCTCGGCTACCTCGCCTTGCAGAGCGTGCCTGCCGCGAGCGTGGCGTTCCTGAACTCGACCCTGCCTTTGATGGTGCCGCTGGCCGCCTTCGCGCTCGGCGTCGAGCGGGTTGCGCCGCGAACGCTCTGCGGCATCGCGCTCTCCTTCGCCGGCGTCGCCTGGATCGTGTCGCGCGGCGATGTCGGCAATCTCGGGCAGCTTTCGCTCGGCGGCGGCGAGGCTCTCGTGCTCGTCGCGGTCGCCAATTACGCGCTCTATTCCGTTCTCCTGCGGCGCAAGCCCCCTGAGCTCGATCCGCTGGTCTTCCTCGCGGCGACGATGGCGGCCGGGCTGGTCGTGCTGATGCCGTTCTGGGCCGCAGAGCTGGCCCATGGCGCAACGATCCCGCGCGACGCCGGCTCGCTCGCAGCCGTGCTCTACATCGGCCTCTTCGCTTCGCTGCTCGCCTTCGTCCTCTGGAACCGCTGCGTCGCGACGCTCGGAGCAACGGTCACGGGCGCCTCGTTCCACCTCGTCGCGCTCTTCACCGCCGCCCTCGCCTTCCTGCTGCTCGGCGAGCCGGTCCGGCCGTTCCATCTCATCGGCATCGCGCTGATCCTGGCGGGCTTCGCGCTCGCGACCATCAACCGAAAGGCGCCCGATCGAACTGGCCTGCCCGCTCCCTCGCCACGCACCTGAAGCGGAGCCGCCAGGCGCGCCGTGCGCAGGCCTGCCCAGCACGCCAATGACTGTTTATTGTGCGCGGCGAGGGCTAGAACGCGGCACGATGTCCGATATCGCGCTCCAGACCCGACAGGCGAGCCCCTGGTTCGCCGAGGCCAGGGCCATGCTCTCGCTGAGCTGGCCGATGGTGCTGACCAACATCGCCCAGACGGCGATGACGGCGACCGACGTGGTGATGATGGGGCATCTCAGCCCGCAGGCTCTCGCGGCCGGCGCGCTCGGCGCCAATCTCTACATGGCCGTGCTGATCTTCGGCATCGGCGTGATGGCCGCCGTTTCGCCGATGATCTCGATCGAACTCGGGCGCAACCGGCACGCAGTGCGCGAGGTCCGCCGCACCGTGCGGCAAGGCCTCTGGGCAGCGGTGGTCATCGTCGGGCCGATGTGGCTGTTCTTGTGGCAGGCCGAGGCGATCCTGAGCGGGATGGGGCAGGACCCGGCGCTGTCGCGCGCAGCCGCATCCTATATGCAGACGCTGCAATGGGGGCTGCTGCCGTTCTTCTTCTATCTCGTCCTGCGCGGCTTCGTCGCGGCGCTGCAGCGTCCGTTCGCGGCCTCGGTCGTCGTGGTGGTCGCGGTCGGCTTCAATGCGCTGGCCAATTGGTGCCTGATGTTCGGCGCGCTCGGCTTTCCGGCTCTCGGCCTGCCCGGCTCGGGGCTGGCGACCACGCTGTCATCGCTCTTCATGTTCCTGGGCATGGCCGTGGTGGTGACGCGTGACCGGCGGTTCCGGCGCTTTCGCCTGTTCGGGCGGTTCTGGGTGGCGGACTGGCAGCGCTTCCGCGCCTTCTGGCGGCTCGGGCTGCCGATCGGCACGACGCTGGCCTTCGAGGTGGTGATCTTCAACGGCGCGGCCTTGCTGATGGGCCTGCTCGGCCCGACATCGCTGGCCGCGCATGCGATCGCGATCCAGATCGCCTCGCTGACCTTCATGGTGCCGATGGGCATCGGCCAGGCGGCGACGGTACGGGTCGGGCGGGCCTTCGGCGCCGGCGACAAGGACGGCATCGCCCGGGCCGGGGGCGTCGCGATCATGCTGGGCTTAAGCTTCATGGCGCTGACGGCGTTGATGATGTTGTTTGCGCCTCAGATCCTGGTCGGCCCCTTCCTCGACCTCACCAAGCCCGGCGCGACCGAGGTCGCGGCACTGGCCATGTCCTTCCTGCTCTATGCCGCGATCTTCCAGATCGCCGACGGCGCCCAGGTCGTCGGCTCCAGCATCCTGCGCGGGCTTGGCGATACGCGCGTGCCGATGATCTTCGCCGGGCTCGGCTACTGGGGCATCGGCCTGCCGCTCGCGGCCGCGCTCGGCTTCTGGACCCCGCTCGCCGGCATCGGCATCTGGATCGGGCTCGCGGTCGCCCTGACGATCGTCGCCATATTGATGCTCGGGCGCTGGCAGGCCCGCGAAAGGTTGGGGCTGACCGGCGCGGCCCGCTGACAAAGGCTCGATCGACGGCAGCCCGCCTTGCGCACGCCATGGCGCCATGCAAGGGGACGCCGCCTGAAACAGAAGCGCCGCTTCCCGGAGAGCACCATGTCCAACAGCAAGTACGTCTGGTCTCGCATCGACGCCAAGGCGCCTGCCTATTTCGCGTTGTCGGACCGGATCTGGGGCATGCCGGAGCTGAACTATCAGGAGGTCCGCTCCGCCGCCGAACACCGCGCCATGCTGGAGGCGGAAGGCTTCCGCGTCACCATGGGCGTCGCCGGCCTGCCAACCGCCGTGATCGGCGAGGCGGGCGAGGATGGCCCCATCATCGCGATCATGGGTGAGTACGACGCCCTGCCCGGTCTCAGCCAGGCCGAGGGCGTGGCCACGCCCCAGCCACTGGCATCGAGCGACAACGGCCATGGCTGCGGCCACAACATGCTGGGCTCGGCCTCGCTGCTGGCGGCCGCCGCCGTCAAGGACTGGCTCGCAGCCCAGGGGCTCAAGGGCCGCGTGCGCTATTATGGCTGCCCGGCGGAGGAAGGCGGCTCGTCGAAGGGCTTCATGGTCCGCGCCGGGCTGTTCGACGATGTCGACGTCGCGCTCTGCTGGCACCCGGCCGCGTTCAACGGCGTCAACCGCGCCTTCTCTCTCGCCTGCGTCGAGATCGAGTTCACCTTCACCGGCCGCGCCTCGCATGCCGCCGCCGCGCCGCATCTCGGCCGCAGCGCGCTCGACGCCGTCGAGCTGATGAATATCGGCGTCAACTACATGCGCGAGCACATGCCTTCGACGGCGCGCGTGCACTATGCGATCATCGACGCCGGCGGCATCGCGCCCAACGTCGTGCAGGCCAGGGCGACGGTGCGCCACCTGATCCGCGCCCGCAACCTGGCGGAGATGTGGGAACTCGTCGGGCGGGTGAAGAAGATCGCCGAGGGCGCGGCCCTGATGACCGAGACGCAGGTCGCCGCCGTCCAGCTCAGCGGCGATGCGAACCTCGTCGGCAACCTGCCGCTCGAACAGGCGATGCAGGCCAATCTCGAGGCGCTCGGCGGGCCGGGCTTCGACGCGGCCGACCACGCCTTCGCGGCCAAGTTCCAGGCGACGCTCAGCCCGGAGGACATCGCCTCCTCCTATGCCCGCTTCGATCTCGAACCGCAGCCCGGCGAGGCGCTCAGCGACATCATCTATCCGCTGGGCGCCGGCAACGACAATTCGGTCGGCTCGACCGATGTCGGCACGGTGAGCTGGGTGGTGCCGACCGTGCAGTGCCGCACCGCCTGCTATGCGGTCGGCACGCCCGGCCATTCCTGGCAGCTCGTCGCGCAGGGCCGCGCACCAGCGGCCCATAAGGGGCTGGCGCTGGCGGCGAAGGCCATGGCCGGCGTGGCCGCCGATGTGATCGAGAACCCTGCTTTGCTCGAAGCCGCGCGGGCCGATTTCGCGGCGTTCCGGGCGAAGAACCCCTTCGTCAACCCGATCACGGATGATATCGAGCCCCCGCTCGACATGGCCGCTCACTGAGCCCCGGCGACGCCCCGATCATACTCAGGCGGCGCCGCGATACCGAATGGACGGGCGTCAGCTCTCGCGGAAGGCGCGGGACATGCTGTCCTTCAGGGGCTGCATGAGATACTCGAAGAAGGTGCGCTCCGCCGTACGGATATAGACCTCGGCCGGCATGCCGGGGGTCGGCTCGAAGTCGCGAATCTTGTCGACGCTGGCGCTTTCCAGCTTGACGCGGACGACATAGATATCGGGCGCGGCCGGCACGGAACGGGCCTTGTCGTCCGGCAGGGCATCGGCGGAGATGTAGATCACCTTCCCGTCGACCATCGGCGTCGTGCGCTGGTTGAGCGCGGTCAGCCTGACCATCGCGAGCTGGCTGTGCTTGATCTTGTCGATATCCTGCGGGCGCACCCGCGCCTCGATCACGACCTCGTCCTGCAACGAGACGATCTCCATGATGCTCTTGCCGGGCTCTATGACGCCGCCCGGCGTGTGGTAGCGCATCTTCACGACCGTTCCCTTGACCGGGGCAGTGATGCGCATGCGGTCAAGCTGGTTGCGAATGCTGCGGCCACGCTCGCGCACATCGTTCAGTTCGCCGCTGATCTCCTGCAGTTGCTCGGAGGCGGTCTTGGCCGCCAGCTTGCGGACACCCTCGATCTGCTCGAGCGAGCGGGCGATCCGCTCGCGGGAATCCCCGATATCTCCGGTGATGCGGCCGATCTCGCCCTGGAGATTGGCCGAGGCACGCTGCAGCGCCAGGACCTCCGGCTTGCGGATATAGCCGCGCGCGAGCAGGGCCGCCTTCGATTCGAGTTCCTCCTTCAGCAACAGAAGCTGCTGCTGAACCGCGGCGAGTTGCGTGCGGCTTCCAGCGATCCGTTCCTCGAGCCCATCGATGCTCTTCTGGTAGGTGATGATGTCGCTGGTGATGCTCGCCTGCCGCGCCGCGAAGGTGGAACGCTGGCTCGACAGCAGCGTCGCAATGTCGGGATCGCCCTCGGCCGCCAGAAGGTGCATCGGGAATTCGAGACGGGGCTTGTTCGCCGCCTCCGCCCGCAGCCTTGTCTCGATGGCCTCGGCTCGCATCTGCCGCAGCAGGAGCCGGCGCAATTCGGCGCGGGGCGCCACGTCGTCGAGCGTCATCAGGAGCTGCCCGCTCTCCACGACATCGCCTTCGCGCACCATGATCTTGTTGATCACGCCGCCTTCCAGATGCTGGATCGTCTTGTTCTGCCCGGTCGTCACGAAGACGCCGGTCGCGATGACCGCGCCCGAGATCGGCGCGGTGTTGCCCCAGACTCCGAAGCCCATCACGGTCGTCACCATCACGACCGTGCCGAAGAGCTTGGCCCTGCCCGTGCTGCGGGGGATGCCCTCATACCAGGGCTGGATCTTGACGAGCGAGTTCGACATCGCAGGCACCTCCGGCAGTTGGAGCATCGACCGGATAAGCGAATTCGGCTTACCGAAGGCGTCGATGCAAACTCAAAGACCTGCGGCATCGGGACGATGTCGCAGGACGTTCATGCGGGCTGAGCTCCGCCTTCGAGGCTTCGCTGTCCCGTGATCAGGGGCAGGATCTCGTCGCGCAGGCCCATGACCTGCACGGCGCCGTCCTTGATCATCATGATCTTGTCGACGCTGCGCAGCAGGGTCGGGCGCTGGGTCACGGCGACCACGGTCATGCCGCGCTCCTTGGCCCGCTGCAGGGCGACGGCGAGCGCCCTCTCGCCGAGCACGTCGAGATTGGAGTTCGGCTCGTCGAGCACGACCAGCTTCGGATTGCCGAAGAAAGCGCGCGCGAGCCCGATCCGCTGCTTCTGGCCGCCCGACAGGGGGCTGCCATCCATGCCGATCTGCGTTTCGTAGCCTTGCGAGAACTGCGAGATCATCTCGTGGATGTCGGCGATCTCGGCCGCCTCGAAGACCTCGGCGTCGGAAGCATCCTCCCGCATGCGGGCGATGTTGGCCTTGATCGAGGCCGGGAAGAGCTGCATGTCCTGCGGCAGGTAGCCGACGCTCTCGCCGAACTGGCGCGGATCCCAGTTGCGCAGATCCATCAGATCGAGCCTGACATTCCCCGCCGTCGGATTGATCGAACCGACGAGCATGCGCGCGAGCGTCGACTTGCCACAGCCGGAGGCGCCGACGATCGCGAGCGAGTCGCCCGGCTCCAGGCTGAAGCTGATGCCGTTGAGAATGACCTTCTTGTTGGGCGGCGGCACATAGAGGATGCGCTCGACGTCGAGCCGCCCGCTCGGGCGCGGCAGCCGCAACCGGTCGAGATTGAGCGGAGAACTCTGAAGCAGGGCCTGCACGCGGGAATAAGCCGCGCGAGCATGGATGAAGCTGCGCCAGCCCTCGATCGTGCCCTCGAGCGGAGCCAGCGCACGGCCGGCGACGACCGAGGAGGCGATGACCATGCCGCCCGTCAGCGAGCCTGAGAGCGAGAGCCAGGCGCCCCAGCCGAGCATGGCGATCTGCGTCCCCAGCCGGAAGAACTTCGAAAGGCCGGTCATCATGATGTTGCGGTCCTGGGCGCTGACCTGCGCC
>DATDBB010000100.1:0-16306 GCA_036525085.1 Allobosea sp. | reverse complement strand
CAGCCGGATTTCCCTTCTCCCCTCGCGGGAGAAGGTGGCACCGCGAAGCCGTGACGGATGAGGGGGCGCCGTGCGCTACCCTTCTTGCATCGCCGCCGCTTGAGCTTCCCTCCTTGTTCGCATTGGCCCCGGACGCGACCCCGCTTCCCTGGCGCGAGGCCCTCGCCGCGCTCCCCGCCGACAAACCGCTCGTCCCCATCCTCGTCTACCGCTCGGCGGTCAGCGCCGGCGACACGGCGATGGGCGAAGTGATCGCCGCCGCCCTCGCGGCGCGTGGCCATGCGCCGCTGATCCTCGCGCTGGCCAGCCTGAAGGACCCGGCCGTGACGGCCGAGCTCGCGGCCCTGATCGCGACGCGGAAACCTGCGCTGATCGTCACGACCACCGCCTTTTCGGCGCGCGCGGGTGCGGATTTCGTTCTCGACGCCGCCGATTGCCCGGTACTGCAGGCGATGCCTGTCGGCAGCGCCCGCGAGGCCTGGGCGGCATCGCCGCGCGGGCTGTCGGCCGCGGACCTCGCCATGCAGGTCGCGCTGCCGGAGTTCGACGGACGGCTGGGGGCGATTCCGGTCGCGTTCAAGGCCGAGGTGACCGACGCAGCGACGGGGCTCGCGATCCGCCGACTCGTGCCGGATGCAGAGGGCGTTGCCGCTCTGGCCGAACTCGCGAGCGGCTGGATTGCGCTGGCCGCCAAACCTGCCGCCCAGCGCCGGCTGGCGCTGGTGATGTCGGACTATCCGGCGCGCGGCGGACGGGCCGGCTTCGCGGTCGGGCTCGATACGCCGGCGAGCGTGGCGGCGATCCGGGGGATTCTGGCGGAGGGGGGATATACGGTCGGGCAATCACCTTCCGCCGTCATCCCGGGCGACCGGAGGGAGACCGCGGATCCATGCCTGTGCGCGTCCGACGAAGGTTCAGGCATGGATCCCGGATCGGCGCCGCTGACGCGGCTTGTCCGGGATGACGGCGAGGATATGAGCGAGGGCTTTGCGCTCATGGCTGCCCTCACCACCGGCCCCGCCGAATTCACCCTCCCGCTCGCCACCTACCGCGCCTGGCTCGCCACCATCCCAGTGGACGCCCGCGACACCCTCATGGCCTCCCATGGCGCGCCCGAGGCCGACCTCGCCTGCATCGACGGCGCCTTCCGCTTCCGCGTCGTCCGCGCCGGCAAGCTCACCATCGCCCTGCAGCCGCTGCGCGACGCGACGCCCGATCGCAAGGCTGTTTATCACGATCCAGACGCGCCGCCGGGCCACGGCTATCTCGCCTTCTATCTCGCCTTGCGCGAAACCGCCGGCATCGACGCGCTGATCCATCTCGGCACCCATGGCACGACCGAATGGCTGCCTGGCAAGGCGGTGGCGCTTTCCTCCGCCTGCTGGCCGCGCCTCGTCACGCGCGGGCTGCCCGTGGTCTACCCCTATGTCGTCGACGATCCCGGGGAGGCGGCGCCGGCCAAGCGCCGGCTCTCGGCGATCACGCTCGGCCATCTGCCACCGCCGCTGGCCGAGATCGGGGCTGCGGGCGAGGCGGCCCTGCTGCGCGACCTCGTCGAGGAATTCACGCAGGCTCAGGTGCTCGACCCGCGCCGGGCCGACATCGTCGCCGGTGAAATCCGCTCCCGCGCCGAGGCGAGCGGGCTCGCGGCCTCCTGCGGCGTCACCGCCGATCTGTCCATGAGCGAGGCGCTGACCCGGCTCGACGCCCATCTCTGCGACATCACGGAGATGCCTTTCCGCGACGGGCTGCATGTGTTCGGACAGTCGCATGCCGACCCCATCTCGGCGCGGGCCGAGCGCGAGGGCCTGCTGCGGGCGCTCGATGGCCGCTTCGTACCTCCTGGCCCCGCCGGCTCGCCGCATCGCGGCCGGCCCGACGTGCTGCCGACCGGGCGCAATCTCTCGACGCTCGATCCGCGCGCCATCCCGACGCGGGCGGCGGCACGCCTCGGCGCGCTCGCGGCGCGGGCGGTGATCGACCGCCACTGCCAAGAACATGGCGACTATCCGCGCCGTATCATCATGGATCTCTGGGCTTCGCCGACGCTGCGCTCGGGGGGCGAGGACATCGCCCATGCGCTGACGTTGATGGGCGTCGAGCCGCTCTGGGACGACGCCTCGACGCGAGTGACGGGCTTCACCATCATTCCGCAACCCAAGCTTTCCTTCGCGCGGGTCGACGTGACCATCCGGATCTCGGGTGCCTTCCGCGACACATTCCCACAACAGGTCGCTCTGCTCGACGCGGCTGCGCGAGCCGTCGCCGCCCTCGACGAGCCCGACGAATGGAACGAGCCCGCCGCCGCGCACCGGCGCGGCGAGGCCGGAGCCCGCGTGTTCGGCGCAGCGCCCGGCCGCTATGGCGCGGCCATGGCGGATCGCGCGCTCGACGGCGAATGGACGACCCGGGACGAGCTCGGCGCCGCCTATCTCGCCGCCTCCGACCATGCCTATGGCGGGCCGGAGGGGACCGGCAGCCTCGACGCCGGCTTCGCCGACCGGATCAGGTCGGCCGATGCCTTCGTCCATGTCAGCGACACGTCCGGGCGCGACATCCTGGAAGCATCGAGCGCCGCCGATGTCATCGGCGGGCTGGCGGCGGCGGCGAAGTCGCTCGGTGCCGATCCCGCGCTCTACAGCCTCGACAGTTCCAATCCCGAAGCGCCCAAGGCGCGCACGCTGCCGGAGGACATCGCCCGCATCGTCCATGGCCGGCTGACGCATCCGCGCTGGATCGCCTCGCATCTCGCCCATGGCTGGCGCGGAGCAGCCGAACTCGCGGAAGCCACCGACACGCTGTTCGTCTTCGCGGCGAGCACGGATGCGGTTTCGGACGGCCTGTTCGATGCGGTATTTCAGGCCTGGTGCGCCGACCAGAGCGTCTGGTCCGCGATCGAGGCCGCAAATGCGCCGGCCGCCGCCTCGATCCGCTCGCGGCTGGCGGAAGCGGCGCGGCGGGGGCTGTGGACCAGCCGGCGCAATTCGGTCGGCGCCTTCTTGGCGCAGGCGGACGACGCCGTGAGGCCAGCAGATTCAAGCTCCTCCCTTCCCCCTGGTGGGGAGGGGTTCCCCGCGCCCGAGTTTCCGGCCAGCGTTCACTGGAAGGCCGCCGAATGAGCGCGCCCTCACCCGAATCGCTGCGGCGCGGCTGGTGCCCGAGCACGCTCAGGCCGATGGAGACCGGCGATGGCTGGCTGGTGCGGCTGCATCCGCCGGGCGCGAGGCTGACGCCGGCACAGCTCCGGCGCATCGCCGCGCTGGCAGGCGAGCACGGCAACGGCCTGGTCGAGATTTCGGCGCGCGGCAACATGCAGCTGCGCGGCGTGACGGCGGACAGCCATCCGCGGCTGGTCGCGACGCTGCTCGCCGAGCGCCTCGTCGACGAGCATGACGGCGACGGCCCACAGCGATTGACGCTGGTCTCGCCGCTGGCGAATGGCGCCGAAGCGCTGATCGACGCCCTCGCTCTCGCCTCGGAGATCGAGGGCCTTGCGCGGCACATCGCCGGCCTCCCGGCCAAATTCTCCATCGTCGTCGATGACGGCGGAGCATCGTCGCTCGACGCTTTCGCCGGCGACATGCGGATCGTTGGCGTGGCGCCGGGCCTCGCCTCTCTCGCTTTGGCGGATCGCCTCTGGCTGGGGCCTGTGGCGGCCGAACGGATCGGAGAGGTCGCCGCAGGCGTGCTCCAGCGTTTTGCCGCGCTTCGGGCGCAGGCGCCCGACCGCATCCGTCGTTTGCACGATCTCCAGCAGCACACGCTCGCCGGTCTGTGTGACCTGCCCCCCGCGCTGCCGCCTGCACCGCGCTCCGCCCCGCTGCGCGCCGGGCTGTTCGCACTCGGCTCCGGGAGTTTCACAGCGCTCATCGGCCTGCCCTTCGGCCGGACCGATGCCGCCACGCTCGACCGGCTCGGCGCTGCCGCCGAAGCCTATGGCTGTGGCGAGATCCGCCTGTCGCCCTGGCGCGGCATCGCCTTCCGCGGGATGGGCGAGGCGGAAGCGGCCGCGCTGCTGCGCTTCGCCGGCTCGCTCGGCCTCATCGTCGGGGACGACGATCCGCGCCTGTCCGTCCAGGCCTGCGCCGGGGCGCCGGCCTGCCTGCGCGCGGAGACCGCCGCCATGACGGATGCTGCCCGATTGGCGGAGGCGATGGCGCCCCTGCTCGCCGACGGCTTGACGCTGCATGTCTCCGGCTGCGTCAAATCCTGCGCCCGGCCGGGCCCTTCCGACCTGACGCTCGTCGGGCGCGAGGGGCGCTACGGCGTCGTCATCGGCGGAACGGCGCGGGACAGCGCCGTCGCCACGCTTGACCTTTCCGGGATCATGGCGCGATTGCAGCCCGGACAAGACATTCACGCCCGCCTCCTGGCGGCGGGCCGCATCGCGGGACCACAGGTTTGAAGACCGGTTACGACTACATCCAGGACGGGGCGGCGATCTATGAGCGCTCCTTCGCGATCATTCGGGCGGAAGCCGACCTGTCGCGCTTCTCGGGCCGGGCCGCGCATGTCGTGGTCAGGATGATCCATGCCTGCGGCATGACCGACTTGCCTGATGATGTGGAGATGTCGCCCGATTTCGCCGGGGCCGCCGAAGCCGCGCTGAAGGCCGGAGCGCCGATCCTGTGCGACGCCAAGATGGTCTCGAACGGCGTGACGCGGGCGCGGCTGCCGGCCGGCAACGAAGTGCTCTGCACGCTCGACGATCCGCGCACGCCGGCGCTTGCCGCAGAGATGGGCACGACGCGCTCTGCCGCGGCGATGGAGCTGTGGCGGCCGCATCTGGCCGGCTCCCTAGTCGTGATCGGCAATGCGCCGACCTCGCTGTTCCGGCTGCTCGAGATGCTGGATGCGGGGGCGCCGAAGCCCGCCGCGGTGATCGGCATCCCGGTCGGCTTCGTCGGCGCGGCGGAATCGAAGCAGGCGCTGGCCAAGGACGGGCGCGTGCCCTTCCTCGTCGTGCATGGACGGCGCGGCGGCTCGGCGATGGCGGCCGCCGCCGTCAACGCGGTGGCGCAAGAGAAGGAATGAGCCGGTGAGCATCGAACCGGCTAGCGCCAAGACCCTTCTGTTCGGCGTCGGTCTCGGCCCCGGCGACCCGGACTACATGACCCTGCGGGCCCGCGACCTGATCGTGACCGCCGACCGGCTGGTGCATTTCTGCAAGCGCGGCCGGCGCGGCAATGCGCGTGTCACGGCCGATGCGATCGTCGCGCCGGACGCCGCGCGCGAGATCGAACTCGCCTTCCCGGTGACGATCGAGGTGCCGGTCGAGGACGAGGGCTATAGCGGGCCGATCGCCGCCTTCTACGACGAATCTGCCGCGCTGCTCGCCGCCGAGATGGAGGCTGGGCGGACGGTCGCCGTGCTCTGCGACGGCGATCCGTTCTTCTACGGCTCCTTCATGCATCTGTGGCGCCGCCTCAGCCCGCGCTTCCCGACCGAGGTGGTGCCGGGCGTGACGGGCATGGCCGGGGCCTGGACGCGGGCGCAGGCGCCGATCACCTGGGGCGACGACATCATGACCGTGCTGCCCGGCACGCTGCCCGAGGCCGAGCTGACCCGGCGCCTCGTCGACACCGACGCTGCCGTGATCATGAAGCTCGGTCGCAACCTGCCCAAGGTGCGCCGCGCGCTGAAGACCGCCGGGCTGATCCACCGCGCCATCTATGTCGAGCGCGCCACCATGGCCGAGCAGGTCGTGGCGAAGCTCAGCGACAAGGCCGACGACGAGGCGCCCTATTTCTCGATGGTGCTGGTTCCCGGCGAGGGACGGCGGCTGTGAGCACGGATTCGGCCCTTTTCGATCCAACCCCTCCGTCGTCATCCCGGACAAGCGGCGAAGCCGCGCCGATCCGGGATCCATTCCGGAGCGCTTCCGGGAAAGGTTCCGGCATGGATCCCGGGTCTTCGCTTCGCTCCGCCCGGGATGACGGCGCGGAGGTCGATGCGAAAAAATTGCTACATAAGGCGGTAGGAGGCTCCCTCACCGTCGTCGGGCTCGGCCCCGGCGAGGCGCATTGGCTGACGCCGGCGGCGCAGGCCGCGCTCGACGCCGCCAGCGACCTCGTCGGCTACGGCCCCTATCTCGACCGCATTCCCGAACGCGAAGGCCAGACCAAGCACGCCTCCGACAATCGCGTCGAGATCGACCGTGCCGGCCATGCGCTGCGGCTGGCGGCGGAGGGGCGCAAGGTCGCCGTGGTCTCGGGCGGCGACCCCGGCGTCTTCGCGATGGCTGCCGCCGTGTTCGAGGCGCTGGAAGCGGGCGATCCGGCCTGGCTTTGCCTGCCGATCACGGTCGAGCCCGGCATCACCGCGATGCTGGCCTCGGCGGCGAAAGCCGGCGCACCGCTCGGCGGGGATTTCTGCGCGATCTCGCTCTCGGACAACCTCAAGCCCTGGGAGGTCGTCACCCAGCGGTTGGAGGCAGTGCTGAAGGCCGATTTCGTGATCTGCCTCTACAACCCGATCTCGAAGGCGCGGCCCTGGCAGCTCGGCGCGGCGCTGGAACTGGCCGCACGGCACCGCGCTGCCGAGACGCCGGTGATCTTCGCGCGCGCCGTCGGGCGGGCGGATGAGAGCTTGCGCATCCTGACATTGACGGAGGCGGCCGCGGCCGCGGCGAGCGCCGACATGGCGACACTGGTCACGATCGGCGCCTCGAGCACGCGGCTGATCGCGCGCCCGGATGGGGCGGCGCCTTACGTCTATACGCCGCGCTCGGTGACGAAGAGCCCCTGCGCCACCAGCCAGGGCAGGACCTGATCGACATGGGCGACGGTCTCGACATCCGGCTTGGGCGGGCGCTCGACCATGACCACGGGCAGACCGAGACGGCGCGCCGCAATCAGCTTGCCAGCTGTGGCGTCGCCGCCCGAATTCTTGCTGACGAGAATGTCGATGCCCTCGCGGCGCATCAGCGCCTCCTCGTCATCGGCCAGGAAAGGCCCGCGCTGCAGGATCACCGTGACATGCGGCACGGGCAGGCGGTCGCCGATCGGCTCGATGGCGCGGACCAGATAATGGTGCTGCGGCGCGTCGGCGAATTCCGGCAGGTCGAGCCGGCCGATGGTGAGGAAAACGCGGCGCGGCACGCGCCCGAGCGCGGTGACGGCAGCTTCAATGTCGGGCACGCTCTTCCACTTGTCGCCGGGCTGCGGACGCCAGGATTCGCGGCGGATGGCGAGCAGCGGCACGCCTTCGGCCTTGCAGGCATGCTCGGCGTTGAAGGGCATGATCGCGGCGAAGGGATGCGTCGCGTCGATGACGGCGATGATGCCCTCCTCGCGCAGATACTGCCTGAGACCCTCGATGCCGCCGAAACCGCCGACGCGAACCGGCAGGTTCGACGGACGGGGGTCGACGGTATGCCCGGCAAGCGAGATGATGGCGCGAATATCGGGAGCTTGTTCAGCCAGATGCTGATCAAGCGCCGCCGCTTCGCTGGTTCCACCAAGGATGAGCACGGTCATGTCAGTAGTTATGCTTGAAATCGACGGGCTGTCGAGCGGTAGCGAGGCAGCGCCCTCGAACTCGCCCGCCCCCTGGCTCGCGCTGATCGGTCTCGGCGAGGATGGACCCGCCGGCCTCTGCCCCGAGGCGAGAGCCGCGCTGGAAGAGGCGGAGCTCGTCTTCGGCGGCGATCGCCACATCGCGCTGGTGGGAGCTGTTCCAGGCAAGCTCAGGCCCTGGCCGCAGCCCTTCCGCAACGCCCTGCCGCAGATCCTGGCCGAGCGCGGTCGCAAGGTCTGCGTGCTCGCGACCAGCGACCCGTTCCACTACGGCATCGGCAACAGCCTCGCCCGCGCCATTCCCGCGCAGGAGATGAAGATCATCCCGCAGCTCTCCTCGTTTTCGATGGCCTGCACGCGGATGCGCTGGCCGCAGGAGGAATGCGCGCTGGTCTCGCTGCATGGCCGCACGCTCTACCGGATCGTGCCGCATCTGCAGCCGGGCGCGCGCGTCCTCGCCCTGTCCTGGGACGAGACGACGCCGCGTGCCGTCGCCGAGTTGATGACGGCGCGCGGCCTAGGCGCCAGCCGCATCACCGTGATGGAACAGCTCGCGGGACGCGATGAGCGCGTCCGCGAGAGCCGCGCCGACGCCTTTGCCTTCGACGATGTCGTGCCGCTCAATCTGATCGCGGTCGAGGTCGCGGCCAACCGCGATTCCCGCATCATGCCGCTGGCGCCGGGGCTCGACGAGGAGTGGTTCGCCCATGACGGGCAGATCACCAAATCGGAGATCCGCGCGATCACCCTCTCCGCGCTCGCCCCGCGCGGCGGCGAACTGCTCTGGGATGTCGGCGCGGGCTCGGGCTCGATCGCGGTCGAATGGTGCCAGCGCCATCTCCGCAACCGCGCCGTCGCCTTCGAGGCCAAGCCCGAGCGGGCGCACCGGATCAACAGAAACAAGGTCGAGCTCGGCGGCCTCTCGGTCGAGGTCGTCGGCGAGGCTCCGCAGAACTTCGCCGGACGCGGTGCGCCCGATGCGGTGTTCATCGGCGGCGGGCTCACGGTGGACGGGCTGTTCGAGGCCGCCTGGGCGGCGCTGAAGCCCGGCGGGCGGCTCGTCGCCAATGTCGTCACAATCGAGGGCGAGGCGAAGCTCGCCGCGCTGCATGCCGAGCATGGCGGCTCGCTCAGGCGCATCTCGATCGACCGGCTCGCGCCCGTCGGCGGCAAGCATGGCTGGCGCCCGGCGATGCCGGTGACGCAGTGGCGGGTCGAGAAGCCTTGACCGGTCGTCTCGTCGCCGGCCTCGGACTACGTCCCGGCACGAGCGAAGCCGACATCCTGGCCTGCCTCGACGAAGCCCTGGCGATCGCGGGCCTCTCGGGCGAGAGCACGCCGCGCCTGGCGACGCTGGCGAGCCGTGTCGGCGAGCCCGGGCTCACGGCGGCCGTCGCCAGCCGCCGGGCCGAACTCGTCGCGGTGCCCGACGAGGCGCTGAAGGGCTACGAGGCAGCCTGCGCCACGCGCTCGACCCGGATAGCCTCGCTCTACGGCGTCGGCTCGGTGGCGGAAGCCGCCGCTCTCGCCGCGGCCGGGCCGGGCGGGACCCTGGTGCAGCCGCGCATCGCCACCGCCCGCGTCACCTGCGCGCTGGCCCGCGCGACATCATGAAACGCATAGCATGACGATCCATTTCATCGGCGCCGGCCCCGGCGCTCCCGACCTCATCACGCTGCGCGGGCGCGACCTCATCGGCGCCTGCCCGGTCTGCCTCTATGCCGGATCACTGATTCCGAAGGCGATGCTCGACTGGTGCCCGCCGGGTGCGCGCATCGTCGACACCGCCCCGCTCGATCTCGACGCGATCATCGCGGAGATGAGGTCAGCCCATGAGGCCGGCCAAGCCGTGGCGCGGCTGCACTCTGGCGACCTCTCGATCTGGAGCGCAATCGGCGAACAGATGCGCCGGCTAGACGCGCTCGCCATCCCCTACAGCGTCACGCCGGGCGTGCCGGCCTTCGCCGCCGCCGCCGCCACGCTCAAGCGCGAACTGACGCTGCCGGGGCTGGCGCAATCGCTGGTACTGACGCGGACCTCGGGCCGCGCCTCGGCCATGCCGGAGAAGGAAAAGCTCGCGACCTTCGCCGCCTCGGGCGCGACACTCGCGGTGCATCTCTCGATCCATGCGATCGAGCAAGTCGTGGCGGAGCTGACGCCGTTCTATGGCGCGGACTGCCCGGTCGCGATCGTGTTCCGCGCGTCCTGGCCGGATGAGCGCGTGCTGCGTGGGACGCTCGCGACGATCGCCGCGCAGGTGCGCGAATCCGGGCTGGAGCGGACGGCGCTGATCCTGGTCGGTCCTGCGCTGGCGGCCGAGGATTTCGGCGAGAGCGCGCTCTACTCCGCGGGCTATGACCGCCGCTTCCGGCCGGGAGGCGGGGTATGACCGCGCGCGGGCTGCTCATCGCCGCGCCGCGTTCCGGCTCCGGCAAGACCACGATCACGCTCGGCCTGCAGCGCGCGTTGAGCCGGCGCGGGCTCGTCGTGCGCGGGCTGAAATGCGGGCCGGATTACATCGACCCGGCCTTTCATGCGGCCGCGACGGGCGCGCCCAGCGCCAATCTCGATTCCTTCGCCATGCCCGACGCCCTGCTCGGGCAGATCGCGGGCGGCGCGGCTGATAGTGCCGACATCGTCGTCGCGGAAGGCTCGATGGGGCTGTTCGATGCGGTGCCGGGGCCGGAAGGGCATACCGGCGCGAGCGCCGACATCGCCGCGCTGCTGGGCTGGCCGGTCGTTCTGGTGATCGACGTTTCCGGCCAGGCGCAATCGGCCGCCGCCATCGCGCTCGGCTGCATGCATTACGATCCGCGCATCCGCATCGCCGGCGTGATCCTCAACAAGGTCGCGAGCGAGCGCCATCGCCGGCTGGTGGCCCAGGGCATGGAGCGCATCGGCCTGCCCGTGCTCGGCGCTCTGCCGCGCGAAGCGAGCCTGATCCTGCCGGAGCGCCATCTCGGGCTGGTGCAGGCCGGCGAGACGGCCGATCTCCATGCAAGGCTCGATGCGCTTGCCGACGCGGTCACGGCCGCCGTCGATCTCGATGCGATGGTCGCTGCGGCCGGGCCGACCGTGCTGCCGACGGGTGCCGCATCCGTCATGCCGCTGCCCGCGCCGGGGCGGCGCATCGCCATCGCGCGCGATGCCGCCTTCAGCTTCGTCTATCCGCATGTCGAAGCCGGCTGGCGGATGGCCGGCGCCGAGCTGGTGCCGTTCTCGCCGCTCGCCGACGAGCCTCCTCCGGAGGATTGCGACGCCTGCTGGCTGCCCGGCGGCTATCCGGAGCTGCATGCCGGCACACTCTCGGCGGCAGCACGCTTCATGGCGGGGTTGCGCGCCTTCGCCGCGACGCGGCCCGTCCACGGCGAGTGCGGCGGCTACATGGTGCTGGGGAATACGCTGGTCGATGCCGACGGCGTCTCGCATGCCATGGCTGGGCTGCTCTCGGTCGAGACCAGCTTCTCCAAGCGGAAGATGAATCTCGGCTATCGCCGCGCGGTGCTCGAAGCCGATGGGCCGCTGGGCCGCGGCGGCAGCGCGCTGACGGGACATGAGTTCCACTATGCGACCGTGATCAGCCAGGGCGAGGATCCGCCGCTCGCCATGGTCACCGACCCTCATGGCTCTGCGCCCGCCCCGGCCGGCAGCCGACGCGGGCTGGTCACAGGTTCGTTCTTCCACGCTATCGCGGTGGCGGGGTGATGAAGCCTCGCCCATCAACCGTCCAGTTCCATCCGCGCCGTCATCCCGGACGCAGCGTAGCGAAGATCCGGGATCCATTCCGGAGCGCTTGCCGATTTCCGTTCCGGAATGGATCCTGGGTCTCCCTACGGTCGCCCGGGATGACCCGCGCTTTATTCGAGCCTAGCGAGTGGCTCGCAACGCGATGACCGGTTCCCCTCCCATCTTCGACGACGCCTTCGCTGCGCAGTTCGCGGAGTTGCTGGCCTGGCGGCGCGATGTCAGGCGCTTCAGGCGCGAGGCCCTGCCCGACGGGCTGGTCGAGCGGCTTTTGGCGCAGGCCGAGCTTTCGCCATCGGTCGGCCATTCGCAGCCCTGGCGCTGGGTCCGCGTGACCGATGCGGCGCAGCGCGAGGCGGCGCGGGAGAGCTTCCAGCGCTGCAATGCCGAGGCGCTCGCCGACTATGAGGGCGAGCGGGCGCGGCTCTATGCCAGCCTGAAACTCGAAGGGATGCGCGAGGCGCCCGAGCAGATCGCCGTTTTTTGCGACCATGGCACGGAGCAGGGCCATGGGCTCGGCCGCCGGACGATGCCGGAGATGCTGGATTATTCGGTGGTCGCCGCGATCACGCAGTTCTGGCTCGCGGCGCGGGTCGCGGGGGTCGGCGTCGGCTGGGTCTCGATCCTCGAGCCGGAGGTCGTACGCGAGGCGCTGGGCGTGCCGCCCGAGTGGAAGCTGATCGCCTGGCTCTGCGTCGGCTGGCCGGAGGCGGAGAGCGACGTGCCGGAACTGGTGCGGGCGGGGTGGGAGAAGGGGCGCTAGCGCCTGCCGTCATTCTCGGGCCATGCGCAGCATGGACCCGAGAATCTCGTTCAGGAAAAGGCCAACGATCCCGAGATGCTCGGATCAAACCCGAGCATGACGTCCCTCAAAGCCCAACCTTGAACTCGGCGTCCGTCTTCGCCTTGATCTCGTCGAGGGTGACGCCGTCGGCCAGCTCGACCAGGGTCATGCCGCCGCCGTTCTCGTCGATCTTGAAGACGCCGAGATCGGTGATCACCATGTCGACGACGCCGGCACCGGTCAGCGGCAGGTCGCAGGCCTTGAGCAGCTTCGGCGATTCCGAGCCGTCCTTGTTCTTGGCGACGTGCTCCATGACGACGACGACCTTCTTGACACCGGCGACGAGGTCCATGGCGCCGCCCATGCCCTTCACCATCTTGCCGGGGATCATCCAGTTGGCGAGGTCGCCATTCTCCGCAACCTGCATGGCGCCGAGGATGGAGAGGTCGATATGGCCCCCGCGGATCATGCCGAAGCTGTCGGCGGAGGAGAAGAAGCTCGTCGTCGGCAGCGCCGTGATGGTCTGCTTGCCGGCGTTGATCAGGTCGGGATCCTCATCGCCCTCATAGGGAAACGGGCCCATGCCGAGCATGCCGTTCTCGGACTGAAGCTGCACCGAGATGCCATCGGGAATGTAGTTCGAGACGAGCGTCGGGATGCCGATGCCGAGATTGACGTAAAAGCCGTCCTTCAGTTCCTTCGCGGCGCGCTGGGCGATCTGTTCGCGGGTCCATGCCATATCGAAAACTCCGATTTTTGATTCTGCGCGAATTCTCGACGCCCGGCCGTACCGGCCAGGCGGAAAGCGCGCTCAGGCCACGCGCTTGCGGACGGTGCGCTGCTCGATGCGCTTGACGCTCTGCGGCGTGTGCACGATGCGCTTCACGAAGATTCCAGGCGTATGCATGTGATCGGGATCGATCTCGCCGGCATCGACGAGGTTCTCGACCTGCGCGACGGTGAAGCGCGAGGCGCTCGCCATCATCGGATTGAAGTTGCGCGCGGTCTTCCGGTAGACGAGGTTGCCCTCGGTATCGCCCTTCCAGGCATGGACCAGCGAGATGTCCGCGAAGATGCCGCGCTCCATGATGTAGCGCTCGCCGTCGAACTCGCGCTCCTCCTTGCCCTCGGCGACCAGGGTGCCGACGCCGGTCTTGGTGAAGAAGGCCGGGATGCCGGCGCCGCCTGCGCGGATGCGCTCGGCCAGCGTGCCCTGCGGGGTGAATTCGAGTTCCAGCTTGCCGCTGAGATAGAGCTCGGCGAAGAGCTTGTTCTCGCCGACATAGGAACTGATCATCTTCCTGATCTGGCGGGTCTCAAGCAGGACGCCGAGGCCGGCGCCGTCGACGCCGGCATTGTTGGAGACGAAGGTCAGGTCCTTCGCGCCGCTCTCGCGCACTGCCTCGATCAGCACGTCGGGAATGCCGCAGAGGCCGAAGCCGCCGGCCATGATCGTCATGCCGTCCTTGATGGCGCCGGCGAGGGCCGCCGTGGCGTCAGGAAAAACCTTCTTCATCGCATCGCCTTTTGCCGAGAAATGATGCCGCCGGACGGCGCGCTACAGAACTAGCCGAGCCGGCGGCGCAGTGGCAACAATCCCTTGCGCCAAGAAGAAAGCCGGCCCCGAAGGGGGCCGGCTCGCGTCGAAATCGTCTCGCTGCGGCGTGGCGTCAGCGCCGGAAGCCCCCGCCGAGCACGCCGCCGATGGCGCCGCCGACGATCGTGCCGAACATGGCCGCACCGGCGGCATTTCCGGCGCTGCCCTGGCCGGCGCGCTCGCGCTCCAGATCGCGGCGAATCACCGGATCCTTCTCATAGGCGACGCCGCCGCGCGTGCGCGGCTGCCCCTCAGGCTGCTCCTTGGCCACCGCGCGGGTGCGGGTCGCGGCTTTTGACTCGTCGGCGAGGGCGCGCTGATAGGCCGGCTCGGTCTGGGCCCGCAGCGCCTTGAGCTGCAGCGGGGCCAGGAAGCCCGTCGCGGCGATGGCGCGCGTCGTCTGCCATTCCTTGATGGCGCTGCGCTGGCTCGGCCCGAAATTGGGGCTCGCCTTGCCGGGCTTGAAGCCGGCGAGGGTCAGGCGACGCTGCAATTCGCGGCGGTCCTTGGCGGTGAGCTTGAGCGCCGCTTCGGTCTCTGCGCTGCCGGCCTCGCCCTTGAGCGCCTCGTCGCTCACGCCGGCCGACTGCGCAGCGGTATCGCGCGACGCGTTCGGAGCGACCGGAGCCGTGGGCTCGAGCTTGGCGAGGCGGTTCTTGGCGAAGGCGGCGAACTGGCCGGTCGGGAAGGCGTCGAGATACGCCTTGTAGTCGCCCGGCGAATTGCCGCGCTCGGCGATCTCCCACATCTTCACGTCCATCTGGGCGCGGTCGAGACCGACCGGCGCAGGGGTGGCGGGCATCGGCACGGCGCCGTCGATCGCCTTGATCGTCACCGAGGGATCGACTGCGGCGAGCTTCAGCGTCGGGTTCATCTTGAACTCGCCGATGATCGAGGAGTTGGTCCAGGGCTTCTGCTTCTTGCCAGTCGATTCCCAGACATCGGCACGGACGCGGTCCATCACCGTGGTGATCGACACCTCAGGCGTCTCGATATGCTTCAGCAGCGCCGCGGTGAACGGGCTGTTGCCGTCCTTCTCGCCGTCGAGCGCAGTGGCGCGCGGGTCGGTGGCGAAGGCGATCAGGATGCCCGAGGCGGACTGCGTCTCGATCGCTGTCAGGCCGCGCGCGACGGAGCGCGACTTGGCGGCGAGCTGCGTCGCGAAGGGGTTGTCGCGGCAGGCGTCGAGGATGAGGATGTTGACGCGCTCGTCACGCTGCATCTGGCGCAGCACGAGCTGGACGTTGACGGCACGGAAGTCGAGATCGGCCTCCGACTTCAGCGAGGCGTCGACCGGGATGAGGTAATTCTCGTCACCGACCGCGATGCCGTGACCGGCATAATAGACGACGCCGGCCTTGGCGCCGTCGAGCTTCTGCGCGAACTCGCGCACGATGCCCGTCATCTGGTCCATCTTGAGGTCGTATCCCTCGACGACCTCGAAGCCGAGGCGCTTCAGCGAGGCGGAGATCGCCGTCGCGTCGCGCTGCGGGTTCGCCAGCGGCGGAACGGAGGTATAGGCGCTGTTGCCGATCACCAGAGCGACGCGGCGATCGGGAGCGGCCTCGGCCGGAAGCACAGAGGCCAGCACAGCGACACCGAGCACACCGGCGCCGACAGCGCCGAGCACGCCCTTGCGGGCGGCGGCGAAGCGGGCGCGGAACGCCAGACCCAAAGACGCGAAGCTCAAGGTACCCTCCCCTGATCGGTCCGCCGCTTCCTGAAAGCCCGGCCACGCGCGGGCGGATGCGCGTGACCAGCAAATGCTGCCACAGGAATGCCCAATGAAAGCCGAGAAATAGCCAGATACATTAGCTCGAACCGCCCCGGCCCGTAAACCGGCTTTTCCCAACGGTCATCAAGCTTCCCTATCGTTCATCCCGACATTTCGAGCGATCCTGCCCGTTGCAGCAGATAGGCCGAGCGCCAAGCCTGCACATCATCCATTTGCATGAGGGAGAGGCCGCGCCGACCGCGTCTACGACGAAGGTATGAGCACGGCTTCACAAGGTCGTTTCGCACGGCTGCAACGTTGACTCATGCCATGAGCGCGGTGCAGCATGCCATGCAAGGGAGACGAGCAATAACAAGAAAGAACAAGATGACGACCGCAAGTGATCTGCATGCCTGAGGATATTATTCTATCGACCTCGGGATTAACCAAGGACTTCGGCGGCTTCACGGCCGTCAATGGCGTTGACCTCCAGGTCAAGCGCGGGACGATCCATGCGCTGATCGGCCCCAACGGCGCCGGCAAGACGACCTGCTTCAACCTGCTGACCAAGTTCCTTAGCCCCACCAAGGGCTCGATCGTCTATAACGGCCGCGACATCACCCGCCAGAAGCCGGCCGAGATCGCGCGGCAGGGATTGGTCCGCTCGTTCCAGATCTCGGCGGTGTTCCCGCAGCTCAGCGTCAAGACCAATGTCCGGATCGCGCTGCAGCGCAAACGCGGCGACTCGTTCGATTTCTGGCGCTCCGAAGACGTGCTGAAGCCGCTCGACGAGGAGGCGTTGCGGCTGATCGAGGCCGTCGGCCTTTCCGCCTTCGCCGAGCTGCCGGCGGTCGAACTCTCCTATGGCCGCAAGCGCGCGCTCGAGATCGCCACGACGCTGGCGCTGGACCCCGAGATGCTGCTGCTCGACGAGCCGATGGCCGGGATGG
>DATDBB010000099.1:0-22098 GCA_036525085.1 Allobosea sp. | reverse complement strand
GGCCAACGGCATCGACGAGATGAGCCAGGCCGTCGCCCATCTCGACGAGATGACGCAGCAGAACGCCGCGTTGTCAGAGCAAAGCGCCGCCTCCGCCGCTTCGCTCTCCTCCCGCATCGGACAGCTCAACGACCTCGTCGCTGCGTTCAAGACCGGGCAGGAGGGGGTGGGCGATGCCGATGCCTATCGCAAGAAGGGGCCTGCTTCATACGGCACAGCGCGCCGGGCGGCTTGAGAAGGCGCGTAATGTCAGGCGGTGGTCAGCCGCGCCTGATAGATCGAGAGCTGCGCATAGACCGCGCCGAGCAGGGGAGCTGTGACGCCGGCAGCTTCGCCGCGCGCCACCAGATCCCCGATGATCTGGTCGGCCTCGATCGACGAGCCGTTCTGGAGATCGCGGTAGAGCGACGGCGTCAGGTTCGAGCCGTCAGCCATGAGCATGCTGCGCGCGGCATCGATAGAGGCCTCGCTGGGGGCGCCGCCTGCCGCACGGATGATCGCCAGAATCTCGAAAATCAGGGCGCGTGCCAGCGCCGTACCGCGCGGCGCGGCCGCGACCTCGCCGATCGTGCCGCGCATCAGGCAGGTGATGGCGCAGAGCGACGAGAGGAACAGCCATTTTTCCCACATTTCGCGCTCGATCGCATCGGAGAGCCGCGCATCGAAGCCCGCGCCCTGCATGAAGGCATCGAGTGCCTTGATCCGCGCGCTTGCGGCCCCGTCGAACTCGCCATAGGCCAAGCTTTGCAGGGGCGCGAGCTGGACGATCCGCCCCTGCGCGTCGATCGTGCTGGCGATCCGGCAGACGCCGCCGATGACGGCCTCACTGCCGAAGCGGGCCTTGAGCGCATCGACATGCTTCATGCCGTTCAGCACGGGCATGATCACGGTGTCGGTGTCGACCGCCGGCGCAAGGTCCTCGAGCGCCGGGGCAAGCGAGAACGCCTTCACGCTGAGCAGGATCGCATCATAGTGCCCGGAGACCTTGCCGGTCTCGACGATGGCCGGCATCATCGTCAGATCGCCATGCGGGCTGACGATGCGCAGGCCGTCCGCCCGGATTTGCGCGGCCCGGCCCGGCCTCAGCAGGAAGGTGACGTCACGCCCGGCCGCAGCCAGCCGCGCACCGAAATAGCCGCCGGTCGCACCGGCCCCCACCACGAGCAATCGCATCGGAGTTGTCCTTGTTCATGCCCGCAAGAAGTGGAGCAACGTGCGCCCGCGAGGGTATCGACCTCTCCGTCTCGAGATCGATGAAGAGTTCCGAGAGGACGAGTTCCGCAATCTGCGTACCGAGATCTATTGTTGGGAAGATGCTGAGCCGCTGATGTTGTGGCTCGCGGCCCAAGACCGATATCGTGCCTAGTTTGCTCCCTCAGGAAATGCGGTGCCCTGAAGCTGGTCCCAAGGCCTTGTGCCGCACTCGAACCCCTTATGAGAGCATGCACTCCGCGGCTAACGTTGCCAACCATTTGAGACTTAGGCGAAGAAGCTTCGGCCGAATCGCGCCCCGCGCGGACATTTGATGCCTACCGGAAGGCGGACCCTCACGATCGGGGACACCGTGGCAACTCGGAGTCCCCGAACGATCTCTTTCCAAAACGGGTTCTTACTGGGCAGCCATTGCTGGTCGCAGTGCTGGTTCGTCTAGGGGAACCTGATGGTTCTCATCCGCAGCCGGTTTGATGCGGAACCATGCAGTATACAGCGCGGGAAGGAACAGCAGGATCAGCACGGTGCCGACGGCCGTGCCACCGATCAGCGTGTAGGCCATCGATCCCCAGAAGACGGAATGCGTGAGGGGAATGAAGGCGAGCACGGCGGCGAGCGCCGTCAGGATCACTGGCCGCGTCCGCTGCACCGTCGCTTCGATGACGGCGTGATAGTCGTCGAGACCGGCGGCCCGGTTTTCCTCGATCTGCTCGGTAAGGATGAGTGTGTTGCGCATCAGGATGCCGGCTAGCCCGATCAGGCCCAGGATAGCGTTGAACCCGAAGGGCTGATTGAACAGAAGCAGCGTCGGCACGACGCCGATCACGCCAAGCGGTGCCGTGAGCAGCACCATCGCCATCATCGAGAACGATCGCACCTGGAGCATGATGACGATCAGCGTGGCGGCGATCATCACCGGGAAGACCTTGCCGAGGGCGACATTGGCTTTGGTCGCCTCCTCGATCGATCCTCCGGTTTCGATGCGATAGCCCGCCGGAAGCGAAGCGATCAGTGGCTGAAGAGCCGTCATGATCTGCTTGGAGACCTCCGGAGGCTGGGTTGCTTCGTTGATGTCCGCGCGGATGGTGATCACGGGAGTCCGGTCGCGGCGTTTCAGGATCGGCTCCTCAAGGCGCATTTCGGAGTGCCCGATCTGGTCGAGCGGGATCTGGCGGCCATCGCGGCTCATCAGCGAGAAGTCCGCAAGGCGCGCCGGGTCGAGCCTTTCGCTGCCGGCGCTGCGTGCCACCACCGGCACGTTGCGGATATCCTCGCGGACCTGCGTGACGGGAACGCCAGTGAGCAGGAATTGAAGCTGCTGGCCAACGGCCGCCGGCGACAAGCCGATGAGGTTCAAACGGTCCTGGTCGGGTACGAAACGCAGCACGGGCGTGCGGTTGCCCCAGTCGCGGTTGGCCTGCCGGACGTCGGCGACGCCTCGCATCACGTCCAGCGCCTGCGCGGAGATCGCGTAGAGCTGCGCCGGATCGGGGCCCATCACGCGGAACTCGACCGGGAACGGCGTATAGGGACCGAACACGAGCTGCGTGACGCGCACGAAGGCTTCGGGGGCCAGGCCCTCAGAGACGGCCGCCCGGAGCCTGTGCTTCAACACCTCGCGCTTCTCCGCGTCCGGTGTCAGGACGACGATCTTGGCGAAGGCGGGATCGGGCAGTTCGGGCGCCATCGCGAAGAAGAAGCGCGGCGCGCCCTGGCCGACATAGCTGGTGACGATGGTCGCCTCGGGTTGGCCACCCAGCCAACTTTCGAGCTTTTGCACTGCGGCCGTCGTCGTCTCGATGCTGGTCCCTTCCGGCAGGCGGACCTCGACCAGCACTTCGGGGCGATCCGATGTCGGGAAGAACTGCTGTTTGACGCCGCCCATACCGATGCCCGACAGCGCGAACGCGACAACGACGATGCCGCAGGTCTTGAACTTGTGGCGCACGGCGAAGGTGATGATTCCGCGCAGGCGCCGGTAATTCGGCGTGTCGTAGATCGCGTGCGTGCCGCCCGGGATCGGCTTGATGTCGGGCAGCATCTTGACGCCGAGATAGGGCGTGAAGACCACCGCCACGATCCAGGAGACGATCAGCGCGAAGCCCACGACCCAGAAGATGTTACCGGCATATTCACCGGCCGTAGAGCGAGCGAAGCCGACGGGCAGGAAGCCGGCGATCGTCACCAGCGTGCCCGACAGCATGGGCGCTGCCGTGTGGCTCCAGGCATAGGCAGCCGCCTTGATGCGGTCCATGCCCTCTTCCATCTTCACCACCATGACCTCGATGGCGATGATGGCGTCATCGACCAGGAGGCCGAGCGCCAGGATGAGGGCGCCGAGCGTGATGCGGTCGAAGAACCGTCCGGTTTCCAGCATGATGAGGAAGACGACGGCGAGCGTCAGCGGCACGGCCGCGGCCACGACGATGCCGACGCGCCAGCCGAGGCTGAGCAGGCTCACCAGCAGCACAACGCCCAGCGCCATGGCGAATTTCATCATGAATTCGTCGACCGCCGAGGCGATGTTGACGGCCTGGTCGGTCACCTTGTCGAGCGTCATGCCCAAGGGCAGCGTCTTTGCGATCTCGGCCGTCTTGGTTTCGAGCGCCTTGCCAAGCGCCAGACCGTCCCAGCCCGCCTGCATCACGGCGGCGACGAGGATCGTGGCCTCGCCCTGACGCCGGATCAGATAGGTCGGCGGGTCCTGATAGCCGCGGCGGACATCGGCGATGTCGGAGAGCTTGAGGGTGCGCCCCGCGGCAACAATCGGGGTGTCGGCGATCGTCTTCAAGCCCGCATAGGCGCCGTCGATCCGGATGAACATCTGCGGACCGCTCGTATCGATCGAGCCTGCTGGCGTGACGGTGTTCTGCCGCTGCAGGGCCGTGATGATGTCCTGCGCGGATACGCCCAGCGTCGCGAGCTTCGAATAGGAGAACTCGACGAAGATCTGCTCGGGTCGTTCGCCGAGGATGTTGATTTTCTTGACGCCAGGAACGTGCAGGAGGTCCTGACGGATGGTCTCGGCCTGCCGCGCCAGCTCGCGCATCGGCATCCCCTTGGCCTTCAAGGCATAAAGGGCGAAACTCACATCCGAATATTCGTCGTTGACGAAGGGGCCGAGAACGCCGGGCGGCAGGTTGCGGGCCTCATCCCCGAGTTTCTTGCGGGCCTGATAGAATTCCTCCTCAACCGCGGAAGGCGGCGTGCTGTCCTTCAGCGTGACCGTCATATAGGCGTAGCCCGGCCGCGTGGTCGTCTCGACGCGGTCGTACCAGGTCAGCTCCTGGATCCGTTTCTCCAGCGGTTCGGCGACGAGATCCTGCATCTCGCGCGCGGTTGCGCCCGGCCATACGGTCGTGACGGTCAGCGTCTTGATGGTGAAGCTCGGATCTTCCGCCCGGCCGAGCATGAAGAAGGCGTAGATGCCGGCGGCGACCAGCAGGATGATCGAGAACAGGGTGACGGCCCGCTCGCGTACGGCGATCGCTGAAAGATTGAGGCTCATTTGGTGCCCCTGTTTTGAGCGACGGTCCTGACGCGTGTGCCGTCCTGCAGCAGATGAGCCCCAAGCGACACCACTGGCGGGGCACCGGTCAGCCCGGAGATGATGGCAGTCTCGCTGGTCACGCGGACCAATGTGATCGGGCGGAATTTTACAGTCGAGGTGGCGTCATCCAGCAGCCAGACACCGGTCTTCTGACCATCGTCCAACACGGCGCCGAGCGGTACTTCCATCTCAGGCTGACTTGTCTGATTGGCGAGCCGGATGGTCACGGTCGCCCCGAGCGGCGCTGCGGCGGCCTCGCCATCAAGGACGTAGCGCGCTTCATAGGTGCGGGTCTGCGGATCCGCGGAATCCGAGAGCTGGCGGAGGGTGGCTGAATAGCGGCGGGCCTCCGCTCCATAGAGGTTGGCGACGGCCGGAGAGCCGATGGCCGGTCTGGTCGTCTCGGGGAGCGCGACGACCGCCTCGCGCGGTCCGGCCTGGGCAAGCCTGATGACGGTCTGCCCGGCCGTCACGACCTGGCCCGGCTCGCCGAGGGTCTCGACGACGATTCCATCGGCGTCGGCGACAAGGACGGAATAGCTCGACCCGTTTTCGGCAACCTTCTCGTCCGCTTCAGCGGCCGCCAGCTGGGCCGCCGCGGTGTCGAGCGCCGCCTTCGCTTGCTCGTAGCGCTGCGGGCTTGCCGCAAATCCATCCTTGACCAGAACGGCGTAGCGCTTCTCGTCCGCCCGGGCCTGGACCAGGACGGCGCGAGCGGCAGCGGTGGCGTTGCGTTTTGCCGCAAGCGCGAGCCGCAAGTCGGTCTCATCGATCCGCATCAGCGCCTGACCGGCCGTTACAGGCTGCCCGACATTCACCAGCCGCTCGACGATTTTTCCGGCAACGCGGAAGCCCAGATTGCTTTGAACACGGGCTGCGATGGTACCTGTGAAACGGCGCTCCGCATCCACGACCGGCGTTGGTGTCACCAGCCTGACGATCGGAGCATTCTGCCTGGGATCGCTGACCGCAGACGCGTTCTGCGACCTCGCCGACAAGGTGACGAATGCTGCCACCGCCGCCACTGCGAGCACGACACCCCCAGCGGCAATCACCGACTTCTTGTTCTTGCTCATCGCTGTAAACCAATTAGATTGCATTCGACATCTATGAGCGATATGGATTACGAACGCAATCTAAAATTGGAGATCATGATGCGCGTCAGTCGCCAGCAGGCAGAGGAAAATCGCCAGACGGTCATCGACGTGGCCAGCCGCCTGTTCCGGGAGCACGGGTTCGACGGTATTGGGCTGAAAGATCTGATGGCCGGCGCCGGGCTGACGCAGGGCGCCTTCTACAAGCAGTTCGAATCCAAGGACGATCTGGCGGCGCAGGCGTCCAAGCGCGCGCTGGAGAGTGCCTCGGGCCGGTGGTCAGCTGCCGCCCAGTCCAATCCTGAGGCCCCGCTGGCGGAGGTGGTCGATTTCTATCTCAGCATGGGCCACTGCGCCGAGAAAACGGATGGCTGCCCTATCGTTGCGCTCGGGTCGGATGCCGCCAGGCAAGGCCCGGACGTGAAGGCGGCGTTCGAAGCCGGGATCATAGACCATCTTGAGATGCTGAGCGGCTGGGCCGGCAAGGCCGACGGCGACTCGCCAGATGGCAAGGCCATGGCCATTCTCTCGACGATGGTCGGCGCGGTTCTGCTCTCGCGCGCTGTCAACGACGAGCGTCTGTCGAAGCGGTTCCTGCAGGCGGCAGCCGATAGCGTCGTGGCGCAGTCGTCAGCGGACGACGTGCAGCCGAGCCGGCGCCAATGACGATCTCTTCCGTCGAGGCCCGCATCGCAACCGTTACGGGCACTGAGCCCGTGCGGGAAACGCCAACAACCCCGCCCTCCGGCCAGCGGGTGACAGGGGGAATCCTGTTCCTGCTGGCCGGCCTAGCGGCGCTTGGCGCGCTTGCCACCAATATCATCCTGCCGGCCTTTCCGCAGATCGGTGCCGAGCTTACGATCTCCTCGCCGGAACTCGGCCTCCTACTGAGCAGCTTCTTCATAGCGTTCGCGCTCGGGCAGCTTTTCGTGGGTCCGCTCGCGGATCGGTTCGGCCGCAAGCCTCTGGTCCTCGGCGGATTGATCGTCTTTGTCGCAGGCAGCGCCGTTTGCGCCCTTGCGGGCGATCTGTCGGTGCTCCTGCTGGGTCGGATCGTCCAGGCGCTCGGAGCCTGCGCGGCTTCTGTCCTGGCGCGCGCGATCGCCCGTGATCTTTTCGACGGCGAAGCGCTGGGCCGGACTCTGGCGCTGACGATGATTGCCGGCGCGGTGGCGCCCGGGTTCTCGCCGCTGCTCGGCAGCATTCTGTCCGGCTTGTTCGGCTGGCGGGTCAGTTTCATCGTTGTCGCAATTTTTGGCGTGGCGCTCGCCTGGCACTATGTCGGCGGCGTCGGCGAGACCCATTCTGTCGAGCGTCGAACGCCGCTGGCGCTCTCATCGGTGGCAGCCACATACCGGCACCTCGCAGCCGATCAACGGTTCCTGCTCCCGGCCCTTGCTGTGAGCCTGATCATCGGCGGGTTATACAGTTTCTTCGCGGCTGCGCCGGGCGTGCTGATGAACACGCTGGGACTGAGCGCTGTCCAGCTCGGCCTGTCCTTCGCGGCGACGGTTCTGGTCGTCTTCGCCGCAGGATTTCTCGCGCCTCGCCTTGCACGACGCCATGGTCAGCGGACCGTCGGCCTGCTGGGCCTCGTCGTCGCACTCGCTGGCGGCCTTGCCATGTTCGGCTTCGCCGCATTGCCGAGCTTCACGACCTTCACCATGGCGATCGCCCTGTATCTTTTCGGCATGGGGCTGATCAATCCGTTGGGTACGGCGATCGCGCTCCATCCCTTCGGGCGGCAGGCAGGTTCGGCATCCTCGCTGCTAGGCTTTCTACAGATGAGCTGCGCCGCCATCGGCGCGTCCTTCGCCAGCGCATTGCCGTTCTCGCCGCCTGTATCTCTTGCCGTCGTCCTGACCACGGCATCGGTTCTGGCGATCGCGGCCTTTCTCCCCGTCTTCCTGCGCCGGAGCCGGACGGAGCCCAGCGGTTTTGCCGGCGTGCCAGAAACGAACGGAGGCTAGATGCGACGGATTGTGGTCACGGGTCTGGGAGCGGTCACGCCGCTGGCTGCCGGCGTTACGCCGAGCTGGGCGCGCCTGCTGGAGGGCCAATCGGGCATTCGCAGGCTGCCAGACGACATGGTGGGCGATTTGTCGGCCAAGGTCGGCGGCGTCGTTCCTTCCCGTCAGGACGATGCCGACGGGGGATTCGATCCCGACGCCGTGCTGGCGCCGAAGGACCAGCGGAAGATCGACCGGTTCATTCTGTTGGCGCTGGCGGCGGCTGACGAGGCGCTCGCGCAGGCGAACTGGAAGCCGGGCGCAGAAGCCGAGCGCCTGCGCACCGCCACGATCATCGCGTCGGGCATCGGCGGTTTTCCGGCTATCACGGAGGCGGTGCGTACGGTCGATACGCGGGGGGTGCGCCGCTTGTCGCCGTTTACGATCCCGTCATTCCTGGTGAACCTGGCGGCCGGCCATGTCTCGATCCGGCACGGCTTCAAAGGCCCCCTCGGAGCGCCCGTGACGGCCTGCGCGGCCGGCATCCAGGCGATCGGGGACGCGGCGCGGCTGATCCGCACGGGTGAAGCCGACATTGCTGTGTGCGGTGGCGCGGAAGCCTGCATGAACATCGTCAGCCTCGGCGGCTTCGCTGCCGCACGCTCCCTGTCCACCGGCTTCAATGACAGGCCGACCGCGGCCTCGCGTCCGTTCGATATAGCCCGCGACGGCTTCGTCATGGGCGAGGGCGCCGGCATGCTGGTGATCGAAGACCTCGACCATGCGCTGGCGCGCGGCGCCACGCCGCTCGCCGAACTCGTCGGCTACGGCACCACCGCGGATGCCCATCACGTCACCTCCGGACCCGAAGACGGAAACGGAGCCCGCCGGGCCATGGAGATCGCGATCGCGCAAGCCGGAATCTCGCCGCGCGAGATCGGTCATCTCAATGCCCATGCCACCTCGACGCCGGTTGGCGACCTCGGCGAGATCGCCGCGATCAAGACGCTGTTCGGCTCTGATGGCCGGATTGCCGTCAGCGCGACGAAGTCGGCGACCGGGCATCTGCTCGGGGCCGCCGGCGGGCTTGGAGCCATCTTCGCGATCCTCGCGCTGCAGCATCAGGTAGCGCCGCCCACCCTCAATCTGGACACGCCCGATCCGGCCGGCGACGGGATCGATTTCGTCAGACACGCGGCCCGGCCGGTGGCGCTGGACTACGCGATCGCCAACGGCTTCGGCTTCGGCGGTGTCAACGCCAGCGTGCTGTTCCGGCGCTGGACGGACCAAGCGGCCACGCGAGGAGGCGACGCGTGAGCCGACGTCGACACCTCGCCAATCAAACCATCAGAAAGAGACAGATCTCATGACCAAGCCCAATTCCGCCGTGGCGATCGTGACAGGGGCCTCTTCCGGCATCGGCCGCGTGACGGCCAAAGCCTTGCAGGTCGCGGGTTATCGCGTCTTCGGAACCAGCCGCCGGGCAGCCTCAGAAAGCGTCGAGGGCGTGACCATGCTCGCCTGTGACGTGACCGATGATGAGTCCGTGGCGAAACTGGTCAATGAGGTGCTGGCCAAGGCCGGGCGTATCGACCTGCTCGTCAACAACGCCGGCATCGGCCTGCTCGCCGGTGCGGAGGAGTCCTCGATTGAGCAGGCTCAGGCGCTGTTTGACGTGAACGTCTTCGGCGTTCTGCGCGTGACCAACGCGGTTCTGCCGGTGATGCGCCGTCAAAGGCAGGGCAGGATTGTCAATCTGAGTTCGCTACTGGGTCTGATTCCGGCTCCCTATTCCGCCCTCTATGCGGCCACCAAGCATGCCATCGAGGGCTATTCTGAATCGCTCGACCACGAACTTCGGACATTGGGCATTCGGGTTGTGCTGGTCGAGCCTGCCTATACCCGCACCTCATTCGAGGAGAACCTCGTCAGGCCGGACCGGGTGTTGGACATCTATGATGCCGCGCGCGGTGGCATGAACGGGATCATGCGCAAAGCGATTGAAACAGGCGATGCGCCTGAACTCGTCGCGACGACGATCCTCGAAGCCGCGACGACTTCCACGCCGAAGCTGCGCTATGCCGCTGGCAAAATGGCGCGCCAGGTCAGCCTGCTCCGCCGTTTCGTCCCCGCATCCGCGTTCGACAAGAGCCTGCGCAAGCAGAACGGGCTGCCGGCCTGACGTCGGTCCTGATGAAGAGCGGGTCGGGCTTTCGGCCAATTCACACGGCGACAGAGGACTGCAATGATGCATGAACTGTTGACGCATTTTGCCGCGAAAATGAGGTCGCTCTACACGAGCGCCGGCCGCAATCTCGTGTTTCTTGAGTGCGACACCGGGGACCTCATCAAAGCCCGGTTGCAGGAGATCGAACGCGAGATCGTCAGGCTCAAGGGGCAAGTGCGAAAGTCCGGTCATTGGCGGGCCTGGCTAAGACCCCCGCTCATGGCTGAGGTGTCCCACGCGTCGTTCTGGTGAACGCATGGAGCCTGGCCCGCGAAGCCGCCAGCGGTGAGAAGGCAGTGGCCAGATCGACAGCGAGGATGGCGGCGAAAGCGCGTCTCATCGAATGCTCTCCCATGACGCCACGCGGCGAGCGATCACGCTGACGCTGCGTTCCGGCGGACCGGCTGCCATGCTGCCACGCGTCCGACCGTCAAAGCGAAATGAGCAGATCCGATAGCGGGACGGCCTGGCAGGTCAGGCATTGGCCGGGCTCGCCGTCGAACGTAACGAGATGCGTGAAGCTGCCCTCCAGCACCTTCACCAGGCAGCTCTCGCATTGCCCGACGCGGCAGCCGCTCGGAAATGGTAGCCCGGCAGCCAGCGCCGCATCGAGAACAGGACCGGCGGCCGGAGACCATTCGAAAGCCTGCCCCGTGCCGGCGATCGCAATTCGTCGCGGCATCAGGGACGTCGGAATCTCACTCTGTGCCGAGAAGGCTTCGGCGAAGATGTCGAAGCGCGGTATCCCGCGCCCGACGAGCTCGGCGATCATCGTGTCGGTGAAATCCGGCGAGCCGCAGAGATAGGCGAGTGGGCTCTGCGCCAGCACCTGCGCGATCGCGCCGAGATCCAGCCGACCTTCCTGCTGGAAACGTCCGGCATCACGATCCCGGTCGCATGGCCTGGAATAGGCGGTGACGCGCTTCAGCGTGGGGATCGCGCGGGCGAGTTCGTCGAGACGATCGGCGAGCGGATGTTCGGCACCGCTGCGGCAGCCATGCAGCAGATGGATCGCGTGGTCGGGCTGCGGGCGGAGTTGCGCGATCGTTTCCAGATACCCGGCGAAGGGCGTGATGCCGATGCCGTTGGCGAGCAGGATCAGCGGGCGCGCGCTGCGGACAGGGATGGTGAAGACACCGCCGGGCGCCTCGAGCAGCACTTCGTCGCCCGGGCGCAGGGATTGAACCTGGCGCGACAGCGAAACTGATTGCTCCGGGCGGGCGCTGTCCCACCGCACGGCGAGGGACAGTTCCTTGGAGGAGCATGCGTTGCCCGTCAGCGAGTAGGCTCTTGCTGAAGACTGGCCAGGGAGCCGCAGAACGACATGCTGTCCGGGCAGGAAATCGGGCAGGCCTTCGTCGTCGCAGGGAGTGAGCGACAACGCGACGGCGGACGAGCCTTCCGGCCGGGCGTCTGCGACGCGGAACCGGCGCGTGCCGGACCAGCGGCCCCGGTTCGCAGCCGGCAGGGCCTCGATGTCGCAAGTCACCGCGCGCAGCGGCACGGAGCCGCTGATCGGATCGCGCTGCAGGTCGCTGAGGATGGCATTGACGTTGACGGTGTCGTGGCCCTCGACGGCGCCCCCATTCCGACCCAGCGGCTCGCAATCCTCCCACCAGCCGAAATCGGCGACGACCGTGCGCGCGTCGAGCGCCCCATTCAGGCGAACGCGCAGCCGGGCCGCGCCATGCCGCGTGCGCAGCCGGATCCAGTCCCCGGCGATGACGCCCCGTGCCGTCGCGAGGTCCGGACTGATCTCGACCGAAGGATCGGGAGCCTTGCGCCGCAGCGAGGCGATAGCGCGGTGGGAAGTGTGGACGAAGAAGCCGCTCTTGGCGGTCGTCAGCACCAGAGGCAGGCTATCGCCGGAGGCCGGCCCGTCGCCCGGCTCGACGAAATCCGGCAAGGCGTCGTGGCCGTGCTCGTGCAGGCGCTGCGAGTAGAGCTCGACACGCCGGGTCGGCGTATTGAAGCCGCGTACGCGCCCGCTCTCGTCTGCATCGGCGAATTTCCGATGCGAGAAGGGCTGCGGAACCCGCATGCCATCTGGCCGGTCGCGCAGATCCTCCACGGTGATGCCGAGCGGCGCGAGCTGGTGATTCCAGCCGGCGACGATATCCCCGCCGAAGAAGCGGTCGCCGAAACCCATGCGCGTCGCCAGGGACATGACGATCTCGTAGTCGGCTCGGCTCTCGGCGAAACGCGGCAGCATGCGCTTGCGGAACTGGATGGTCTCCGCCGCAGCTTGAGTGATCTCGAAGCCGATGCGCAATGCGTCGCGCTCCCAGGGCATGCTGACGGGCAAGACCAGATCGGCGCATTCGGCCGTCGGGTTCATGAACATGTCGGCATGGACATGGAATTCGAGCGCATGCAGTGCCGCGAGGTTGCGGCTGGTGTCGATCTGCGAGACGGCGAAATTGGTCCCGAAGCTCATCAGCGCCCGGACCGGATAGTGTCGCTTCTCGACCACCGCCGCGGCGAAGTCGCGCGCGGTGATCCAGCCATGGGCGGGCGGCCCGAGCGGCAGGTCGGCCAGCCCCAGCGTCTTTTTGAGTTGCCCGGGCGGCAGCAGCGAGAGGTCGTTGATGGCGTTTGCCGGTGGCGGCACCGTCCAGATATTGCCGCCTTCGCGATCGCAGGAGCCGACCAGGGCTGCGAGCGTAGCGATCGCTCGCTCGGTCATGGTGGCGTTTGTGTGCTGCCCGACGCCCGTCCAGGTGTAGTAGGCGAGGCGAGGGGCGCCCTCCAGCAAGGCGTAGAATGCGGCGATGTCCGATGGCTCGAGCCAGGTGAGTTCGGCGACGCGCTCAGGCGAATAGGTCCGTGCCCGCTCGGTCAGGAGCGTGAACGCCGTGGCGGCGGTTATCCGCCGGCCGTTCAGCGTCGTCAGCGGAATGCGCGCTTCCAGCGACACCGATACGGCATCGGACAGGCTGCTGCGCGTGTCGTAGGGCTCGACGCTACCATTGGCGCGGAGGACGAGAAAGGCGTCGCTGCCGGCACCTGCGACGACTTCGTCGGCCTTGATGAAGGCGCCGGTTTGCTCGTCGACGAGCAGAGGGGCGTTGGTCCAGCTGCGCACGAAGGCGTCGTCATAGCGGCGGGTCTCGATCAGATGCCGGATCGCGCCCATTGCGAGCGCGGCATCCGCGCCGGGGCGCATCCGCAGCCAGAGATCGGCCTGCTGTCCCGATCCGTCGGGCTTGGGGTCGATGACGACGACCTTGGCGCCGCGCCGGCGCGCCTCGGCGACGCGGCTCGCCTGGGCCAGCCAGGTGCGCGCCGGATTATGGCCCCAGAGCAGAATGAGCTCGGCCTTGTCGTAGTCCGGCACGCCCAGGCCCCGACCGAAGGTCAGCGCATGGGCATAGTCCTTGTGCCAGCCGCAGACCTCGATCGCATAGATCAGGTTGGGACTGCCGAAGCAGCGGATGAAGCGCTCGACCCAGTCGTAGCTGTCGACGATCGGCGTGCCGCTGAAGGTGGTGAGCGCAAAGGCGACGGCCTCGGCCCCCGATTCCGAGCGGATCGCGAGCAGGCGCCGTGCGATCTCGTCGAGAGCCTCGTCCCAGTCGATCTCCGCCCAGCGAACCGGGGTCTCGCCCTTCGCGCTCAGCCGACGCAGAGGACGGCGCAGACGCTTCGGACTATGGACCATCTCGGGCGCAGCGCGACCCTTGGCGCAAAGCGCGCCGCCGGTCGGGTGATCCGGGCGCGGTTCGACGCCGACCATCCGATCGCCGTCGACGAGCGTGATCGAGCCGCAGCGCGAGCGGCACAGCGTGCAATATCCTGGATGCCTCTCGACCATGATGCGCGCCTCCGTCGACCGCGCATGCGCAGTCCAGCCGCCTTGTCGGCGGCTCGTTGTATGTTTTGAGTTCGGTCGCCTTCTGCCGGGCGCAGGCCGCTTCGGTCAGAACAGCATCGCTGCGCCAGCCGGCCAGGACGCGACGACCGGTTGACCCGGCCGCAGCTCGTTCTGGCTCGGAAGATCCGCGTTCTGGCGATGCACGACGATCGGCATTCCGGAACGGGTCCGCACGACGACCTCCGTCAGTGAGCCGCGATAGACGACGTCCTCGACAGTCGCGGGCAGGATGCCGAGTCCTTGGCTCTGGCCGAGGTCATCGTGCAGCGAGATCTGCTCCGGCCGGACGGCGAAAGCGGTGACCGCGCCCGCCTCCCGTTCGGGAGAAACCGCGAAGCGCTCGCCTCCCTCTGTCAGGAAGCTTCCCGTCGCGTCGATGTTGCCCGCGAAGATGTTGGTGAGACCGATGAATTCCGCAACGAAGCGGCTGGCCGGGCGCTGATAGATCTCGCGTGGCGTGCCGACCTGTTCGACCTTGCCCGCGGACATCACGACGATCCGGTCGGCGACCGCGAGCGCCTCGTCTTGGTCATGCGTGACGAAGATCGTGGTGAGGCCGAGCCGCGACTGCAGGCGCCGGAGATCGGTCCGCACCTCATGCCGCAGCTTGGCATCCAGCGCCGAGAGCGGCTCGTCGAGGAGAAGGACCTCCGGTTCGTAGACGATGGCGCGGGCGAGTGCGACGCGCTGCTGCTGCCCGCCGGACAACTGCTTCGGCAGGCGGTCGGCAAGATGGTCGAGCTTGACGAGCGCGAGGGCCTCCTGCACCCGGCGCTGCGCCTGCGCGCGATCGATCCTGCGCATTTCCAGCCCGAACGCGACGTTCTCCGCGACGGTCATATGCGGGAAGAGCGCATAGCCCTGGAAGACGAGCCCGGCATTGCGCAGATAGGGCGGCAGGTCGGTCACGTCGCGCGTGCCGAAGCGGATGCTGCCTTCGCTCGCCAACGTCAGCCCTGCGATCATGCGCAAGGTGGTGGTCTTGCCGCAGCCCGAAGGGCCGAGGAAGGCGACGAACTCGCCCTGGCCGATGTCGAGCGAGACACGGTCGACCGTGGTCAGGCTGCCGTAGCGCTTGGTGACGTCCTGGAGTGATATTTGCGACATCGGGGCCTCTCAGAAGGCTCGCGCCAGTTTGAAATAGCGATCTGTGATGATGAGGCCGGTCGCGATCAGGGCGATCTGGACGGTGGCGACCGCGGCGATGGTCGGGTCGACGCTCCATTCCAGATAGTTGACGATGACGATCGGCAGCGTGGTCGTGCCGGGGCCGACCAGGAAGAGCGACTTTTCGAGGTCGACGAAGGAGATGACGAACGAGAAGAGCGCGCCCGCGACGACGCCCGGCCGGATGACCGGCCAGGTCACGCGCCGGAAGGCCGTGAACGGGTGCGCACCCATTGTCAGGGCCGCTTCGCGCAACTGCGGGTCGACGCCGAGCAGAGAGGCGGTCACGAGCCGCACCGTCCAGGGCAGGGCGATCAGGCTGTGCGCGATCGCGAGCCCGGCGAAGGTCGTCGCGACCTGGACGCCGGTCACGATCTCGGCCTCGATCAGGAACATGTAGAAGGCCGCGCCCGCCACGATGCCCGGCACGATCAGCGGCGCCAGCAGCAATGACTGGATCGCCTCGCGCCCCGGAAAGCGCCCGCGCGCCAGGACCACGGATGCCGGGATGCCGACCGCGAGGCTGATCGCCGTCGCGAGCACCCCGAGCTTCAGGCTGGTCGCGAAGCCGTCACGGAAGCGCGGCATCTCCCAGGCGGTGGCGTACCAGTTCAGCGTGTAGCCTGTCGGCGGGAAGCTGATGATCTTGTTCTCGAAGAAGCTCACCCAGATGATCGCGACCAGCGGGGCGAGCACCATGACGAAGGCCAGGATGCAGCCGCCGATCATCGCCGGCCTGAATGAACGCGTCGCGGACATGCCAGAGGGTTGCATGGTCACAGCGCCCCGTAGCGCTTTTGCAGCGTGATGCTGGACAGCACGGTCAAAGCGAGCGTCACCCCCATGAGGATGAAGGCCAGCGTCGCGGCGAAGGGCCAGTTGTAGACCTTGATCGCCTGCTCGTAGACCTTGGGCGCCATCATCTGGAAGGACGGGCCGCCGATCAGCACTGGCGTGGCATAGGCGTTCACCGCCAGCACGAAGCAGAGCAGGCAGCCGGAGAAGATACCGGGCATGGCGAGCGGCAGCGTCACGCGGAAGAAGGTCGTCCACGGGCGCGCACCCATGGTCGCGGCCGCCTCCTCATAGGTCTCGCCGATGCCCTCGAAGACACTCTGCAGCGAGATGATCATGAAGGGCAGCAGCACGGCGATCAGGCCGATGACGACGGCCGACCCCGTATAGAGGATGCGCACGGGCTCGGAGATGACGCCTGTGACCAGCAGCGCGGAGTTGATCAGCCCCTTGTCCGCGAGCAGGACCATCCAGCCGGCGGCGCGAACCGCGTTGCCCATCAGCAGGGGAATGACGGTCGCCAGGATCAACGCGGTCTTGAGCCCCCGGCTCGGCACCCGGCTGATGACATAGGCGGCCGGCACGCCGAGCAGCAGGCAGATCGCCGTGCAGGCCAGGGCCACCGTCAGCGTCCGCGCCAGGATCCAGAGATAGAAGGAATCGCCGAAGAAGCGGGCATAGTTCTCCAGCCCGAAGCCCGACACCTCGGTCGCGGCCGGATCGTAATGGGCGAGGCTGTAGCGCACCATCAGCACGAGCGGCAGGACCAGCCCCGCCAGAACCAGCGCCAGGCTCGGCGCCAGCAGCCAGCCGGCATCCGACCGGGGCGTGCGTCGGATGGGGCGGCCCGGCGCATGGGCCGAGCCGCCTTCGTCGACCATGGAGACGGCGGTCAAGCCTTGAATTCCTTGTTCCACCACTCGACCCATTTCGGGTCGCTCTTGGCCGCGTAGGGGTAGTCGACGAAGTTCAGCTTCGCGATCTGGTCCGGCGTGAATTCGAGGCGCTTGCGTTCCTCGGGCGGAAGTTCGGCGTTGTTGGTGACGACGGAATAGGAGGTTGCCTGCGAGATGGCGCCCATCGGCTTGGGCTGCAGCATCGCCTCGACATAGCTGTAGGCCGCCTCGACATTGCGCGCCTTCTTCGGGATGCCGGCGCCGAAGGAGATGAAGATCGCGCCTTCCTTCGGATAGGCCCAACGGATCGGCAACCCTTCCTTTTCCCACTGCACGGCCCGCGCGCTGTAGTTCGCCGAAATCCAGATTTCCTCGGACTGGAAGGCCGCGGCGAGGGCCTGATGCGAGGGGTAGAGCCGCGGCTGCACCGCCTTCTTCATGTCCAGCAGGGCGGGGAAGGCCTTCGAGACGTCGCCCATCGTGCCGCCATGGCTCAGCGAGGCGGCGTAGATGTAGTTGAAGTGCAGCTGGTCCATGACGCCGACGCGGCCGGCATATTTCGGGTTCCAGAGGTCGGCGAAGCTCGTCGGCGGCTCGGGGATCTTGGCCGGATTGTAGAGCACGACGACGCCGCCATAGATCGCCGGCACGAGATAGGGCAGGCGCAGCTTCTCGACGATGTTCTTGCCACTTGGAAGGCGAGACATGTCGAGCGTTTCGAGCACGCCCTGCGCGTTCATCTCATAGGCGTCGGCATCGCTGAGCCAGGTGATGTCGACGCTGCCGCGCGGCAGCCGCCGCTCGGCCAGAAGCTTGGTCTTGCGCTCCGGGACCGGGGCGAGATCGTGGACGATGCGAAGCGGGGAGCCGCCGAAGGCGGGCGCCTCGAAGCCCTTGACGATACGATCGTTCCAGTCGCCACCCCAGTTGGAGACGACGAGCTCGCTGGCTTGGGCCTGCGCCGCACGCGGCAACATCGCCGCCGCGCCCAGCGCCGTGCCGGCCGCAAGGAATCGACGCCGGTCGAGCCGGCGGGAAAAAGCTGTCAGGTCTGTCACGGTTGTTCCCCTGCTTGCTGGCCGGCGGTTGGTGCCGGTCGCGCGGGCTGCTTCGGCCCGGCAAACAGACTAGGCGAAGAGCATTTCGGTATTGTGTTGAAAATGTTTCATCAAGGTTTCATGATCGGGGAGGCTGGCCACGTTTGCCGACCACGGCGTTCCGGCAGGGGAGGCGAGCGATCAAGAAGATTCTGCTCATCGAGGACGACGACACTTTCGGGTTGTTGCTCGCCGCCTATTTCAGGACGGCCGGCTACGCGACGGACCGTGCCACCTCGGCGAAGGAAGGCCTGCGCAAGCTCGATTCCGGCACCTGGGACGCCGCTATCGTCGACCTGACGCTGCCGGACGAGGACGGTATCGTGCTGACCCGGATGCTGCGCGCCCGCTCGTCGATCCCGATCATCGTCTCGACCGGCCGGAGCGGCCGCGAAGACCGGCTCGCTGCGCTGGAACTCGGTGCGGACGACTTCGTCACGAAGCCGTTCGAGCCGCGCGAACTGGTGCTGCGGCTCAACAACATCCTGCGTCGCGTCGAACGGCGCGCGCGCCCGCCGGGGTCTCGTCTGCCCTGCGCGGGAGGCGAGCTCGATCTGGCGGGACACGCGCTCGTCGCGCCCTCGGGAGAATGTCTCGATCTCGGCGCGACCGAGTTCGCGCTGTTGAAGTTTCTGACCCGCAATCCGGATCGTGTGCTCACCCGCGCCCAGATCATCGACGCCATTGCGGAAGGCGAGCCACCTGAATCCGAGCGCGCGGTCGATATCAGGATGTCACGGCTGCGCCGCCGCCTGAAATCGATCGGCCTCGACGCCGCTCTGCTGAAGACGGTTCACGGCGTCGGTTACAAGCTGACGCTGCCGCGCGGGCCGCTCAGTCCGGCGGGGCGGTGACCTCAAGGTCCAGCGCGTAGAGCTCCATCTGCACGATCGCCTTGGCGAGCATGTCCTTCAGCTCGTCGCGTTGCTCTGGCGTCAGCGCAGAGGCGTTCCGTTCGTCGCGCTGCGCGTTGCTCGCCAGCTCGTCCAGCCCGAGGAGGCCGGCGACTGCGTGGACCTTGTGCAGCAGGCGTCCCAGCGCCTCGCCCTCTTCCGAAGCGAGCATCCCGATGGTCTGGCCGAAGGTCGCGATGCCGGTCGCGACAATCGAGGCGACGCTGTCTTGGCCGATGTCGGCCACCATGCGGTCGAGCGGCGACCTGTCGAAGGCGCGGGCAATTTCGGCACGCGGAAAGCGGACGCGTTCGCCATGCCCCAGCACGCCATGCCCCTCCAGATCCCGCCGCACCGAGACGAGCAGCTCGCCGAGATCGTCGAACTCGACCGGCTTCTCGATGAAGCCGGTGAAGCCCGCGGCGAGATAGGCCTTGATGTCCTCGGGCATCACATTGCCGGTCATGGCGATGATCGCGAAGCCGGGGCCGCCCAGTTCTTCCGCCGCGATCCGCCGCGCGATCTCGATGCCTGATATCTCCGGCATCGAGATGTCGAGGAGCACGGCGTCGTAGCCCCCCGCACGCAGCGCCCTCATGCCTTCCTGTCCGTCGCGTGCGGTCGTGACACGGTGTCCCAATCGCTGCAGCAGGGCGTCGGCCACGATGAGATTGGTCTGCTCGTCGTCGATGACGAGGATGTTGAGTGGCGGCCCCGGCTGGAGCTCCCGACGCGCGGCCGGTCCCACGCGCGGATGATCCTGCTCGCCTGCCGGCCCGACCGGAATGGTGATCCAGGCGCGCGTTCCGCCGCGCGGGCCCGGCCCGATGCCGAGGCGGGCGCCGATCGCGACGGCCAGTTCCTCGCTGATCGACAGCCCGAGGCCCAGGCCCTCGACGCCGGCCGTGACATGCTCCCGCTGCCGGGCATAGGGCTGAAGCACCCGGCCCGTCAGCCTCGGCGATATGCCGGGGCCGGAATCGGTGACGGAGATCTCGAGGACGTCCTGGCCGCCCGACGGCGAACGCAGCGAGCACGCCAGCGTGATCGAGCCCGAGGGCGTGTATTTCACGGCGTTGCCGAGCAGGTTGAACAGGATCTGCCGCAGGCGCCGCGGGTCTGTCACGATGCGGTCCGGGAGCGTCGTCTCGATGCGGGAGCGCATGGCGAGGCCCTTCTGCACCGTCATGGTCCGGGCGATGTTGACCATCTCCTGCATGAAGGGTTTGGTCTCGACGGTCTCGAGGCGGATATCGACTTGCCCCGATTGTACCTTGGCGATGTCCAGCACGTCGTTGAGCACGTCGCGCATCGCGCGCGAGGCGTCGACGAGGCTCTCTATCATCGCTCGCTGCCGCTTCGGCAGGGCCTCGCCGGCGAGGATCTGGGCAATCCCGAGGATGACGTTGAGCGGATTGCGCAGCTCATGCCCGACCTTGGCGATGAAGGCGGTCCGTGCCTTGGCCTCCGATTCCGCCTTGGCGCGTGCCGCTCTCAGATCCCGCTCGCGCTCCTTCAGCACGGTGATGTCCGCGCGGATGCTGGTCGTGCCGCCGAAGGCGGTCCGCCGCTCGCTGACCTGGATCCAACGTCCGTCCGAGAGGTGCTGCTCGAAGAAGCCGATGCCGGCCTGATGGAAGGAGATGCGCCGTTCCGCCCAGGTCCTGCTGTTCTCGTCGATCTGGAAGACGCCTCGCGCGACACTTTCGTGGACCACGTCGCTGAAGCGCATGCCGGGCTTCATCATGTCGGCGACCAGCGGGTAGAGGCGCCTGTATTGCTCGTTGCAGATGATCATCCGGTCCTGGTCGTCATACAGGACGAATGCTTCGGGCAGGGCTTCGATGCCCTCGATCAGCGCGGCGGTCAGCTCGTTGGGACGCGCTGTGGGGGCGCCGTCCTCCCACTGCATCACTCCGCTCGCGACGGCGTCGCTACGGAACCCGGAAATGCGAGCGCCGTCGAGCTCGGGGCGCTCGGGCCACGCCGCGATCGTCGCGGCCAGGACGCCGCTGCCCGCCTGCAGGCATGCCAGCGCCTCGCTGAGCCGGATTTCTCCTGCCCCAATCGCGACGAGGGGATCGCCGACGAGCGGCCTTGGAGCGTCCGGCGATGTCCGCTCATCGCCGTCCTGACCAGGTTTCCACGATATCCGCCCGGTGGCGGCTTCCCAGTGCCAAAAAACATCATGCACCAGCGTGGGTCCGTAACGCAGCCTCGAAATGGCCGATGCCACCTGACCCATCACGCTCGGTTTCCAGACGCGCGTCAACGCAGAGCGACACGATCGCCATGCGCTGCGGACCGACACAAAGCGGCAGACTCAGGTGTCGACGGTCGCGTTCAGCGCGTTGGTCTGGATGAACTCGCGCCGTGGCTCGACGACATCGCCCATCAGCTTGACGAAGAGATCATCGGCCTCGTCGTTCTGGTCGTTCTTCACCCTGAGCAGCGAGCGGACGTCGCGGTCTAGCGTGGTTTCCCAGAGCTGGTCCGGGTTCATCTCGCCCAGCCCTTTGTAGCGCTGCAGCGAGACGCCCTTCTTGCCGATGGCGGTGACCGCGTCGAACAGATCGGTCGGGCCGTTGACGGCATGGTCGTCGCCCTTACGGCTGAGTACGCCAGGCTTCGAATAGGCTTCCTGCAGCGAAACGGCCGAGGCGTCGAGCTTGCGGGCCTCGGCGCTGGCGAGCAGCCCGGTATCGATCACCGCGACCTGTTTCACGCCGCGCACCATGCGCGAGAACAGGAAGCCGCCCTCGCTGACCTTGCCGTCCCAGCCGCGCTCGAGTTCGTCGGAGATCGCATCGAGGCGCCTCGCGACCTTGGCCGCAGCCTCGCTGGCCTGCGCCTCGTTCTCCTCGGAGACAGGATGCAGCGCACCGGCGATCGCCATCTGCTCGACGACACGACGGTCATAGCGCGAGTGGAGCTGCGAGAGCGTGTGACGGATGCCGCGCGCTTCCTCGATCAGGCCGCGTAGATCCGAACCGCCGCGCTCGGCGCCGTCGCTGGTCTTGAAGACGGCGCCATCCAGTGCCGTCTCGACCAGATAGTCCTCCAGCGCGCGCTCGTCCTTGAGATAGACATGGCTCTTGCCGCGCGCCGCCTTGTAGAGCGGCGGCTGGGCGATGAAGAGGTGGCCGCGCTCGATCACCTCCGGCATCTGCCGGTAGAAGAAGGTCAGCAGGAGCGTACGGATGTGGGAGCCGTCCACGTCCGCGTCGGTCATGATGATGATCTTGTGGTAGCGCAGCTTCTCGATGTTGAACTCCTCGCGGCCGATGCCGGCGCCCAGCGCCGTGATCAGCGTGCCGACCTGCTCGGAGGAGAGCATCTTGTCG
>DATDBB010000098.1:0-13923 GCA_036525085.1 Allobosea sp. | reverse complement strand
GCCTCGCTGAAAACCAAGCTCAATTCAATTCGTCTTGCCATGAAAGAGGTCGGCTGATGGAAATCCGCCCCGCTGAAATCTCCGCGATCCTGAAGGCCCAGATTTCGAACTTTGGGTCCGAAGCCTCCGTCACCGAGGTCGGCCAGGTTCTCTCCGTCGGCGACGGCATCGCCCGCGTCTACGGCCTCGACAAGGTCCAGGCCGGCGAGATGGTCGAGTTCGAGAGCGGCGTGCGCGGCATGGCGCTCAACCTCGAGAGCGACAATGTCGGCGTCGTGATCTTCGGTTCCGACCGCGAGATCAAGGAAGGCCAGACGGTCAAGCGCACCGGCGCGATCGTGGACGTTCCGGTCGGCAAGGAACTGCTCGGCCGCGTCGTCGACGCGCTCGGCAACCCGATCGACGGCAAGGGGCCGATCAAGGCCAAGCAGCGCTCGCGCGTCGACGTCAAGGCGCCCGGCATCATCCCGCGCAAGTCGGTGCACGAGCCGATGGCGACCGGCCTCAAGGCGATCGACGCCCTGATCCCGATCGGCCGCGGCCAGCGCGAACTGATCATCGGCGACCGCCAGACCGGCAAGACCGCCGTGGCGCTCGACACGATCCTCAACCAGAAGGCGCTGAACCAGGGCACCGACGAGAGCCAGAAGCTCTACTGCGTCTACGTCGCCATCGGCCAGAAGCGCTCGACCGTCGCCCAGTTCGTGAAGGTGCTCGAGGAGCGCGGCGCGCTGGAGTATTCGATCATCGTCGCCGCGACGGCCTCGGACGCCGCCCCGATGCAGTTCCTGGCGCCCTTCGCCGGCTGCGCCATGGGCGAGTATTTCCGGGACAACGGCATGCATGCCGTGATCATCTATGACGACCTCTCCAAGCAGGCCGTCGCCTATCGCCAGATGTCGCTGCTGCTGCGCCGCCCGCCGGGCCGCGAGGCCTATCCTGGCGACGTGTTCTATCTCCACTCCCGCCTGCTCGAGCGCGCCGCCAAGATGGGCGACGCGGCCGGCAATGGCTCGCTGACGGCGCTGCCGGTCATCGAGACCCAGGCCAACGACGTCTCGGCCTACATCCCGACCAACGTGATCTCGATCACCGACGGCCAGATCTTCCTCGAGACCGATCTGTTCTACCAGGGCATCCGCCCGGCGGTGAACGTCGGCCTCTCGGTGTCGCGCGTCGGCTCGGCCGCGCAGACCAAGGCGACCAAGAAGGTCGCCGGCAAGATCAAGGGTGAGCTCGCGCAGTATCGCGAGATGGCCGCCTTCGCCCAGTTCGGCTCGGACCTCGACGCCGTCACGCAGCGCCTGCTGAACCGCGGCGCGCGCCTGACCGAGCTTCTGAAGCAGGCCCAGTTCTCGCCGCTGAAGATGGAAGAGCAGACGGTCGTGATCTATGCCGGCGTCAACGGCTATCTCGATCCGCTGCCGGTCAACAAGGTCCGCGCCTTCGAGGACGGGCTCCTCGCCCTGGTCCGCGGCAAGCACGCCGACCTGCTGAACGAGATCGGTTCGTCGAAGGACCTCTCCGACGCGAACGCCGCGAAGCTGAAGGACATCGTCTCCGATTACGCGAAGGCGTTCTCGTAAGGCGTTCCGTCATGGCCGGCCCTGTGCCGGCCAGCCACGCCTTGCTCTCTTCAGGGCAGGGCGTACCGGGATCGAAGTGGGTGAAGACGTGGATGCTCGGGACAAGCCCGAGCATGACGGGGTGAGACAAAACCGATGCCTTCATTGAAGGACCTACGTAACCGCATCGCTTCGGTGAAGGCGACGCAGAAGATCACCAAGGCCATGCAGATGGTCGCGGCCGCCAAGCTGCGCCGGGCGCAGGCGGCGGCCGAAGCTGCGCGCCCCTATGCCGAGCGCATGGAGACGGTGCTGGCCAATCTCGCCTCGGGCGTGACGGGTTCGAGCGCGCCGCGGCTGATCGCCGGCACGGGCTCCGACCAGGTGCATCTGCTGGTCGTCTGCACGGCCGAGCGCGGCCTATGCGGCGCGTTCAATTCCTCGATCGCGCGTCTGGCGCGCGACAAGGCGCTGGCGCTCAAGGCCGACGGCAAGACGGTCAAGATCATCTGCGTCGGCAAGAAGGGCTACGACCTGCTGAAGCGGCAGTTCGAAAGGGACATCATCGAGCTGATCGACCTGCGCGCATTCAAGCAGGTCGGCTATGTCAATGCCGAGACGATCGCCCAGAACATCCTGGCGCGTTTCGCGGCGGGCGAGTTCGACGTCGCGACGCTGTTCTTCTCGAAGTTCAAGTCGGTGATCTCGCAGTTCCCGACGGCGCAGCGCATCATCCCGGCGGAAATCCCGGCCGAGGCGCCGAAGACCGACGCGGTCTACGATTACGAGCCTGACGAAAGCGAAATCCTCGAGACGCTGCTGCCGCGCAACCTGACCGTCCAGGTGTTGCGCGCGATCCTCGAGAACGCCGCTTCCGAGCAGGGCGCGCGCATGTCCGCGATGGACTCCGCCACGCGCAACGCCGGCGAGATGATCAAGAAGCAGACGCAGCTCTACAACCGCTCGCGCCAGGCGATGATCACCAAGGAACTGATCGAGATCATCTCCGGCGCGGAAGCGCTCTAACCGCCTGAATTGAGGCCGGCGCGCCGGCTTTTTCGACACGCTGAACGCGAATCCGAGGTTATCACCATGGCCAAAGCCGCTACGAAGAAGACCGCCGCCGCCGAGAAGCCCGCCAACACCGGCACCGGCAAGGTCGCCCAGGTCATCGGCGCCGTCGTCGACGTGCAGTTCGAAGGCGAGCTGCCGGAGATCCTGAACGCGCTCGAGACCGACAATCTCGGCAACCGCCTCGTTCTCGAGGTCGCCCAGCATCTCGGCGAGAACACGGTCCGCACCATCGCGATGGACTCGACCGAAGGTCTGGTTCGCGGCCAGTCGGTCACCGACACCGGCGCCCCGATCGCGGTTCCGGTCGGCGACGAGTGCCTCGGCCGCATCATGAACGTCATCGGCGAGCCGGTCGACGAGGCCGGCCCGATCCTGACCACCGCGACCCGCGGCATCCACCAGCCGGCCCCGTCCTATGCCGACCAGGCGACCGAGGCACAGATCCTCGTCACCGGCATCAAGGTCGTCGACCTGCTGGCGCCCTACGCCAAGGGCGGCAAGATCGGCCTGTTCGGCGGCGCCGGCGTCGGCAAGACCGTTCTGATCATGGAGCTGATCAACAACGTCGCGAAGGCCCATGGCGGCTATTCCGTGTTCGCCGGCGTCGGCGAGCGCACCCGCGAGGGCAACGACCTCTATCACGAGATGATCGAGTCGGGCGTGAACAAGAAGGGCGGCGGCGAAGGCTCGAAGTGCGCCCTCGTCTACGGCCAGATGAACGAGCCGCCGGGCGCCCGCATGCGCGTCGCCCTGTCGGGCCTGACCGTCGCGGAAGACTTCCGTGACAAGGGCCAGGACGTGCTGTTCTTCGTCGACAACATCTTCCGCTTCACGCAGGCGGGCTCGGAAGTGTCGGCGCTGCTCGGCCGCATCCCGTCGGCGGTGGGTTACCAGCCGACGCTCGCGACCGACATGGGCAACCTGCAGGAGCGCATCACCACCACCAACAAGGGCTCGATCACCTCGGTGCAGGCGATCTACGTCCCGGCGGACGACCTGACCGACCCGGCGCCGGCGACCTCATTCGCCCACCTCGACGCCACCACCGTGCTGTCGCGTTCCATCGCGGAAAAGGGCATCTACCCGGCGGTCGACCCGCTCGACTCGACCTCGCGCATGCTTTCGGCCGACATCGTCGGCGAGGAGCACTACGGCGTCGCCCGCCAGGTCCAGCAGATCCTCCAGCGCTACAAGGCGCTGCAGGACATCATCGCGATCCTGGGCATGGACGAGCTCTCGGAAGAGGACAAGCTGACCGTCGCCCGCGCCCGCAAGATCGAGCGCTTCCTGTCGCAGCCCTTCTTCGTCGCGGAAGTCTTCACCGGCTCGCCGGGCAAGCTGGTCGCGCTCGAGGACACGATCAAGGGCTTCAAGGGCCTGGTGGACGGCAAGTACGACCACCTGCCGGAAGCAGCCTTCTACATGGTCGGCTCGATCGACGAAGCGATCGAAAAGGCCCAGCGCCTCGCGGCCGAAGCGGCGTAACAACACAACGCCGTCATCCCGGACAAGCGGCGCAGCCGCGCCGATCCGGGATCCATCGAAGGGCTCCTGTGCTCTAGGATGGATTCCGGGTCTTCGCTGCGCTTGCCCCCGGAATGACGGTGGAGGGAGACAAAGACGATGGCCACCTTCAAGTTCGAACTCGTCTCGCCCGAGCGCATCCTGTTCTCGGGCGATGTGATCAGCGTCATCGTCCCTTCCGTCGAGGGCGAGATGACGGTTCTGGCCGGCCATGCGCCGCTGGTCGCGACGCTGAAGGCGGGCATCGTCTTCGTGCAGACGACCGACAGCAACGGCAAGGAATTCTTCGTCAATGGCGGTCTCGTCGAGATCAACCACGCCACGACGACGATCCTGGCGGAGCAGGGCCGCTTCATCGAGGATGTCGACACCGAGATCCTCGATCAGGAAATCCTGACCGCCGAGACCAAGCTCGTCGGATCGCAGGACGAGGCCGAGCAGAAGCGGCTGCACGACACGCTGGTGCAGTTGCAGGAATTCAGGCACGTTTTCGCCAACCGCAAGGCGGCCTGATACCGCTTCGCGACGAAGACGAGACGTCGAGGGCCGCGCAAGCGGCCCTTTTTCGTTGTGCGGGAAGACGCGGATCAGGTCGTCGGAACGGCGAGCGCTGCGAAGGCCGCCACGACCCTTTCATAGACCGGCCGCTTGAACGGAACGACGCGCCCGGGCATCTCGGCCAGCGGCAGCCAGGCCCATTCCGAGAACTCGGCGGGTTCTTCGCCATTCGGCTGCGTGATGTCGAACTCCGCTTCGCTTCCCGTGAAGCGGAAGGCGACCCAGCGCTGGCGCTGGCCGCGGAAGGCGGTCAGCTTGTGCGGCGGGCCGGCATAGGCCGGGAAATCGTAGGCCCACCATTCCTCGGTCGCGGCAAGGAACTGCGTGCTCGTCACGCCGGTCTCCTCGGCGAGTTCGCGGCGCGCGGCCGCTATGACGTCTTCCCGCGCATCGATGCCGCCCTGCGGCATCTGCCAGTCGAATCCCGGCAGGACGATTTCCGGGCCGGCGCTGTGCGAGCGGCCGGCGAAGACGAGCCCGTCGCGGTTGAACAGGGCGATGCCGACATTGGGGCGGTAGGGGAGGCTGATCATGGACCTGCGCCTACCACGTCATTGCCGGCTTCGCGAGGTAACCCCGCCTGCGGCCCTGGCACATCTAAGCGCCGTCATCCCGGACAAGCCGCGTAGCGGCGCCGATCCGGGATCCATGCCGGAGCGTTTCCGGTAGAGGTCCTGGCGTGGATCCCGGGTCTTCGCTTCGCTCCGCCCGGGATGACCGCGCGCCTTCTGTCGATTGCGCCCGGCCAGCACGGCGTCGCTGCGCCCTACTCCCCCATCGCGATCAGGCTGGCGTTGCCGCCCGCTGCCGCGGTGTTGATCGTCACGGTCTGCTCGGTGGCGAAGCGCATCAGATAGTTCGGGCCGCCGGCCTTCGGGCCGGTGCCGGAGAGGCCGTGGCCGCCGAAGGGCTGCACGCCGACGACCGCGCCGATGATGTTGCGGTTGACGTAGATATTGCCGGTCGAGAGCCGGCTCGTGATCTCTTCGACGGTCGTCTCGATGCGCGAATGAACGCCCAGCGTCAGGCCGTAGCCGGTCGCCTCGATGTCGTGGATGACCTTGTCGAGTTCGCCGGCCTTCCAGCGGACGACATGCAGGACCGGGCCGAAATGCTCCTGGGTGAGATCGGCGATGCGATCGAGCGAGATCACATGCGGCGCGACGAAGGTGCCGCCGAGCGCAGGCGCCTCGCCAGCCCAGGCAACCCGGCCGAGCTTGCGCATCGCCTCGACATGCGTGTCGAGACGATGCTTGGCGGCGGCGTCGATGACCGGGCCGATATGGGTGTCGATCGTACGGGGATCGCCGAGCTTCAGTTCGCGGGCGGCGCCGGTGATCATCTCGACCATCTTGTCGGCGACGTCTTCCTGCACGACGAGCAGGCGCAACGCCGAGCAGCGCTGGCCGGCCGAGCGGAAGGCCGACATCACGACATCATCGGCGACCTGTTCGGCAAGCGCGGTCGCGTCGACGATCATGGCGTTGAGGCCGCCCGTCTCGGCGATGAGCGGGACGATCGGCCCGTCCTTGGCGGCAAGTGCGCGGTTGATCGCGCGGGCGGTCGCGGTCGAGCCGGTGAAGGCGACGCCGGCCACGTCCTTATGGGCGACGAGCGCGCCACCCAGTGCGCCGTCGCCCGGCACGAGATGCAGCGCGGAGGTCGGCACGCCAGCCTCATGCAGCAGGCGGATGGTCTCGGCCGCGATCAGCGGGGTCTGAGGCGCCGGCTTGGCGACGACGCTGTTGCCGGCGACGAGCGCGGCCGCGATCTGGCCGGCGAAGATGGCGAGCGGGAAGTTCCAGGGCGCGATGCACAGGAACGGGCCGCGCCCGCGCAGGACGAGCCGGTTCTCCTCGCCGGTCGGGCCGGGCAGCGCGGTCGGGGTGGCTAACTTGGCCTCGGCCTCCGCGGCGTAGTAGCGGCAGAAATCGACGGCCTCGCGCACCTCGGAAATGGCGTCGTCCAGCGTCTTGCCCGCCTCGGCCTGCAGCAGGGCGAGCAGCAGGCCACGCCGGGCCTCCATCAGATCGGCAGCCTTGCGGAGCGCCGCGGCACGGGTGCGGGCGGGCGTCGCGTTCCAGGCGGCGAAGCCCGCCTTCGCCGCCTGCATGGCGCGCTCGGCCAACGCGGCATCGCCCTCGCGTACGCGGCCGATCACCTTGTTGTCGATCGGCGAGCGCACATCGCGCGCCGTGCCGCCCGGGACCTTGCCGTCGATGATCGGGCCGGCCTCGGGGAAGGGCTTGGCCGAGGCCGCCGCGATTTCCGCGAGAAGACCTTCGAGGCTTTCGGCATGGCCGAGTTCGACGCCGGCCGAGTTCTTGCGTGACGGGCCGAACAGGTCGGCCGGCAGCGGGATGCGGCGATGGCGCGCGGCGCCGGCATTGCCGATGATATCGGCCGGCGGCACCAGCAGCTCAGCCACAGGCACGTCGGGATCGCCGGAGACGCTGACGAAGGAGGAATTGGCGCCGTTTTCGAGAAGGCGGCGGACGAGATAGGCGAGCAGGTCCTGATGCCCGCCGACCGGCGCATAGGTGCGGCAGGCGAAGCCCTCGGAACCGGACAGCAGCTTCTCGTAGAGCGCTTCGCCCATGCCGTGCAGGCGCTGGAACTCGAAGCCGTCGGAACCGCCCGCCATCTCCGCGACCGTCGCAACGGTTTGGGCGTTGTGGGTGGCGAATTGCGGGATGATGCGTGGGCGCAGCGCCAAGAGTTGTGCGGCGCAGGCCTCGTAGTTGAGGTCCGTCATCGCCTTGCGGGTGAAGACGGGATAGTCGGCCAGCCCGCGCTCCTGGGCGCGCTTCAGCTCGGTGTCCCAATAGGCGCCCTTGACGAGGCGGACCATCATGCGCCGGCCATGGGCTTCGGCGAGCGCGCCGATATGGGCGATCACCGCCGAGGCGCGCTTCTGATAGGCCTGGATCGCGAGGCCGAAGCCGTCCCAATCCGCCAGCGAGGGATCCGCCACGACAGCGTCGATGATGTCGAGCGAGAGTTCGAGCCGGTCGGCCTCCTCGGCATCGACGGTGAAATTGAGGTCGTAGGACTTGGCCTGCTGCGCCAGTTTGATGACCTTGGGGGTCAGCTCGGCCAGAACGCGCTCATGGTTGGTCGCGTCGTAGCGCGGATGCAGCGCCGAGAGCTTGACCGAGATGCCCGGCCGGTCCGGCAGCGGCTCGTTGCCGGCCGAGCGGCCGATGGCGTCGATCGCGGCTGCGTAGGATGCGAAGTAGCGGTCGGCGTCTGCCTGCGTGCGTGCGCCTTCGCCGAGCATGTCGAAGGAATAGCGGTAGAGCTTGCCGCTCTTGGAGCCCGCGCGTTTCAGCGCTTCCTGGATCGTCTGGCCGAGGACGAAATGATTGCCCATGACGCGCATCGCCTGCCGCGTGGCGGTGCGCACGGTCGGCACGCCCAGCCGTTTGGCGAGGCCGCCGATGATGCTGGTCGGCGTCTCGCCGGGCTGGATGACGCGCGCCGTGATGCCGAGCGCCCAGGCCGAAGCCGAAACCAGGAAGGCATCGGACTTCGATTCGTGATGGGCGAAGTCGCCCTGGCCGAGCTTGTCCTCGATCAGCCGGTCGGCGGTGGCGGCGTCCGGCACGCGCAGCAGCGCCTCGGCCAACACCATCAGGGCGAGACCCTCCTTGGTGGAGAGGGAGTATTCGCGGAGGAGCTCTTCGATGCCGCCAAGGCCGACCTTCCGGGTGCGGATCGTCTCGATCAGCCCGGTTGCGCGCGCATCGATCCGCGCCTTCGCGGCTGGTTCGCGGCGGGCGGCCGCAAGCAGCCGCGTCGCGATCGCGCCGTCATCCTCGGCGAAGGGCGCGCGGAAGGCAGGGAGCGTGGTGACGGGGGCGGCCATGGAAAGAGGCTCCGAAGTGGTTTCGACGGGATGATCTGAAGCATCGAGCGTTCGATGCCGCATATCAATTGGCAATTTTTCAGATACTGCCGTAGATTTTCTAGCTTTTTTGTCAGATCTAGAGAGATTCATCCCGTGCTCGATCGAACCGACCGTCGCATCCTCGCTTTGCTCCAGTCGGACGGCCGCATCGCTGGCGTCGAACTGGCCGAGAAGGTCGGCCTCTCGCCGACGGCGACCGGAGAGCGACTCAAGCGCCTGTCGCGCGAGGGCTACATCACCGGCTACCGCGCGACGCTGGATCCGCTAAAGCTCGGGCTCAATCTGCTCGTCTTCGTCGAGGTCTATCTCGACAAGACGACGCCCGACGCATTCGAGCGTTTCGCCGCGGCGGTGAAGCGCGCGCCCGAGGTGCTGGAGTGCCATATGGTCGCGGGCGGCTTCGATTATCTGGTAAAGACCCGTGTCGCCGACATGAACGCCTATCGCCGCTTCCTCGGCGAGGTCCTGCTGGCGCTGCCGGCGGTGCGCGAGACGCGAACCTATGCCGTGATGGAGGAGGTCAAGACCGACGGGGCGCTGCCGCTTTGAGCGCTCGATCTCGCTCCATGCCTTCTGCCTAGATTTTATGCGATTTCAAATTTTCAATGACGCTTTCGGCTTGACCTGTCGCAAGGTTCCGCCAGTCTGAAACGAGCGATCGCCCGGCATGGTGCTTGCTGGGCGGAGCGTGATTTTCGAAGCCTTTCCTGAACCCTACCTTCGTCCGGAGCCAGAAATGTCCAGCGTGCTGCCTGCCCTTGTTGCGTCCCTGTCGCGGCGCGCGGTCCTGAGCGTCGCGGCGGTATCCGCGCTCGCCGTGGCCTGCCTGTCGGGCCAGCCGGCGCAGGCGCAGACGCCGGTGCGCTTCACGCTCGACTGGCGCTTCGAGGGGCCGGCCGCGCTGTTCCTGATGGCGATCGAGAAGGGCTATTTCAAAGCCGAGGGGCTCGACGTCACCATCGACACCGGCAACGGCTCGCGCGAGGCGATTCCGCGGGTCGCCTCGGGCACCTATGACGCCGGCTTCGGCGATGTGAACTCGCTGATCCGCTTCCGCGACGAGAATCCGGCCGTCGATCTCAAGGCCGTGATGATGGTCTATGACAAGCCGCCCTTCTCGATCGTCGGGCGCAAGAGCCGCGGCATCACGGCCGACGTGAAGAGCCTCGAAGGCAAGAAGTTCGGCGCGCCCGCGGCCGACGCCGCCTTCGCGCAATGGCCGATCTTCAAGACCGTCAACAAGCTCGACGACAGCAAGATCCGGCTGGAGAATGTCGGCTTCCCGGTGCGCGAGCCGATGCTGGCCTCGGGCGAGGTCGATGCCGTGTTCGGCTTCGCCAACTCCTCCTACATCAACCTGAAATCGCGCGGCGTTCCGGTCGACGACATCGTCGTCATGCTGATGTCGGACTACGGCGTCGAGCTCTATGGCAATGTCGTGATGGTCTCGCCGAAATTCGCGGCCGAGAAGCCCGAGGCCGTGCGCGGCCTGCTGCGGGCGATCACCAAGAGTGTCAAGGACACCGTCGCCAACCCCGAGCTCGGCGCGCAACTCGTGATCAAGCGCAACGACGTCGCCAAGGTCGAGGTCGAGCTGGAGCGGCTCAAGATGACGCTCGAGCAGAACGTGATGACGCCCTGGGTCAAGGCCAACGGCTTCGGCGGCATCGACAAGGAGCGTTGGACCAAGGCGCTCGACCAGATCGCCCTGACCTTCAGCTTCAAGGACAAGGCCAAGGCCGGTGACGCCTTCACCGACGCCTTCCTGCCGGCCTCGGCCGAGCGGATGTTCTGAGGCGGATGGCTGCCGGACTGTCTCCTCCCTTCCCCCTGGTGGGGAAGGGATGGGGATGGGGGGCGAACGACCGGGTGAATGGTTGCTCGTGAACGCTGGTATGGCGCTTGTGACTGAAACCCCGATCTCTTGCTCCGACTTTCCGCCCCCCACCCCTAGCCCCTCTCCACGAGGGCGAGGGGAAGCACCCTGCCTGATCCTGGAGCTTGCTTGACCGCCTTCGTCGAACTCCACGATGTCACCCATGTCTATGGCGGCGGCGAAGGCGCACCTGCCGTCGAAGGGCTGTCGCTGAAGGTCCGCGAGGGTGAGTTCGCGGCGATCGTCGGCCCGTCGGGCTGTGGCAAGTCGACGATGATGAAGCTCGCGACGGGCCTGCAGCGGCCGAAATCCGGGAGCGTGATCGTCGATGGGCGGGAAGTCGCTGAGCCGATCAAGATCACCGGCATGGCCTTCCAGAACCCGGTGATGCTGCCCTGGCGGACGACGCTGCAGAACCTGCTTCTGCCGCTGGAGATCGTGCAGCCGCACCGCTCGCGCCTGCGCGCGAACAAGGCCGAGTATGTCGCCCGTGCCGAGATGCTGCTGGAGACGGTCGGCCTCAAGGGCATGGGCTCGAAGTTTCCCTGGCAGCTTTCGGGCGGCATGCAGCAGCGCGCCTCGCTGTGCCGCTCGCTGATCCATGAGCCGAAGCTGCTGATGCTGGACGAGCCCTTCGGTGCGCTCGACGCCTTCACGCGCGAGGAGCTCTGGTGCGTGATCCGCGACCTGCATGCGCAGCGCGGCGTCACCGTGATCCTCGTGACGCACGACCTGCGTGAGGCCGTGTTCCTGGCCGACCGGGTGTTCTGCATGTCGGCGCGGCCGGGCCGGATCATCGCCGAGCGCGAGATCGGCTTTGCCCGCCCGCGCGATCTCGACATCACCTACACCCCGGAATTCGCCAGCATCGTCCACGAGCTTCGTGGGCACATCAGCGCTGCGAGGCAGGCGGCGTGAAGCTGGCAGCCTCCAAAATCATCCGCGCCGTCATCCCGGGCGACCGAAGGGAGACCCGGGATCCATGCCTGAACCTTGTCGATCAGCGCTCCGGCATGGATCACGGGTCTTCGCTGCGCTACGCCCGGGATGACGGCGTGTTTGGGCTCACTGTCGGAAAGTGCGTCCCATGACCCGCTCGACCTGGCTCAGGCTCGCGCCTTATCTGTTCACATTCGCCTTTTTCGCGATCTGGGAGATCGCCTGCCGGGCGCTGTCGATCTCAAGTTTCATCCTGCCGCCGCCCTCGGCGATCTGGGCTGCGCTCGTCCAGTATCAGAGGCCGCTCTACACCAATGCCTTCCATACGCTCTGGATGACGTCGCTGGGTTTCGGGCTGTCGATCGTGTTCGGGCTGGCGCTGGGCCTCCTCGTCGGCTCGTCGAGGCTGATCTATGCGGGGCTGAACCCCCTTCTGGTCGGCTTCAACTCGATCCCGAAGGTTGCGGTGGTGCCGATCCTTGTGATCTGGTTCGGCGTCGGCTGGTTGCCGCCGGTGCTGACCGCCTTCGTGATCTCGTTCTTCCCGATCGTCGTCAATGTCGCGACGGGGCTTGCCACGATCGAGCCCGAGACCGAGGACGTGCTGAAAGCGCTCGGCGCCAGCCGGCTCGACATCATGACCAAGGTCGGCATCCCCCGCTCGCTGCCCTATCTGTTCGGGGCGCTCAAGGTCTCGATCACGCTGGCCTATGTCGGCTCGGTGATCGGCGAGCAGAATGCGTCCAATCTCGGGCTCGGCAACCTGATCACCCGCGCCTCGGCCGATTTCAACGTGCCGCTGATCTTCGCCGCGCTGATCGTGCTGGCTGTGCTCGGCGTGTTTCTCGTGGCGATCGTCGATGTCGTGGAAAGCCGCATGACCGGCTGGGCCAAGCGCTCGCAGATGGGTAACGCCTGAGGGGCTCTGGCCGACGAGCGCCGGATCAGACCATCCCGGTGCTCTTGAGCTGCTGATAGGCCTTGAGGATTTCCTGCAGCGTGCCCTCGCGCGAGCGGTCGCCGCCATTCGCATCGGGGTGGAAGCGCTTCACCAGTTCCTTGTAACGAGCCTTGATCGCAACGGGATCGGCGTTCTCGTCGAGGCCCAGCGCCTCCAGCGCCTTGCGCGCGACGACGCCGACGCGGGGCTCCGGCTGGGCTGCTGTCTGCGTCCGCCTGGTGCCGAAGATGTTGAAGGCGTCCTGGACGTCCGGCTGCTCGCCCCCACCCGCCACGCGCCCGCGCTGGGCCATTCGCGCGGCCTTGGAGTTGACGCCTAGCTTCCAGGTTGGCCGATGGCCGATCGCGGCATCCTTGGCGTACTCGGCCAGGGCATCGTCATTCATGCCCGCAAAATAATTGTAGGTCGCGTTGTAGGCCTTCACATGCTCCATGCAGAACAGGAAGAACTGGCCTTCGCGACCACGTCCCTTGGGCGCGCGGAATTCGCCCGGCCGCTTGCAGCCGGGATGGTCGCAATGCGGCGCGTCGGATTCCTTGACCGCTTCCGCCTCGGAAGGGCCGATCCTGATGCGGTCGAACAGGCGCGAGTTGAAGTTCATGATCGAATGGTTATGAAACGCGGGATCGGAACCGGCAAGCGCGATGCAACATTCAATCACCGGCCGGGTAGGAACAAGCCGCTCGAAAGACGGACCTTGGACGGATCATTCACAACGGTGGCGCGATCATGACCGGAATGGCTGAACGGATCACCAACAAGCTGGAAGAGGCGCTTTCGCCACAGCGTCTGAAGGTGATCGACGAGTCGCACCAGCATCAGGGCCATGGCGGCTGGCGCGAGGGCGGCGAAACCCATTTCAGGGTCGATATCGTGTCCGAAGCCTTCTCCGGCAAGAGCCGGCTCGAGCGTCACCGCCTCGTCAATGCGGCACTGGCGCAGGAACTAGCGGACCGGGTGCATGCGCTGGCGATCGTCGCGCGGGCGCCGGGGGAGGTTTGAGCCGCGCTATGGGCTGATGAGCTGGATCGAAGGGAAATAGGCGCGATAGCGTCGCGGATCGCGCGTGAGGAGCGGTAGCATTGCGACCGCAGCGTGTGCTCCAATGAAGAAGTCCGGCAGGACGCCAGTCTTGGTGCCGCCTGATTGACGATAGGTCCGATAGGCCTTGCCTGCCAAGAAAAGCGCTGGCCGTGGTGTCGCGAGCATGACCAAGCCGGCGCGTTCGATGGCGGAGTCTACGGCTTCGATCGTCGCGAAACGCACCGACAACTCGGCGTAGACAATGTCGGTGATGGCCAAGGGCCCCAGAAGGGCCAGCCGATCTAGTTGCATCGACGACCACGGTGACCACTTTGGATCGGCCGTGAACAGGTCGAGCAGAACATTGGTGTCGACCAGCGTCACTTAGTCTTCGCCGCGAAGCATCGCCATGATCTCGTCGGTGCTAGGGCCAGGCCCCGCTATTCCGCGCAGCGCTTCGAAGCGGCTCTTGGGCACTGCGCCACCGACCTTC
>DATDBB010000097.1:0-10112 GCA_036525085.1 Allobosea sp. | reverse complement strand
CCCCTACGAGCAGGCGGTGGCGGTGGTGCTGCGCGACAAGAAGGCCTCGACCTCCTACATCCAGCGCCGTCTCCAGATCGGCTACAACCGCGCCGCCTCGATCATGGAGCGGATGGAGAACGAGGGCATCGTCGGCCCCGCCAACCATGCCGGCAAACGCGAGATCCTCGTCGAAACCGGCAGGGCACGCGAAGACGAGGATTGAGGGACGCGCTCGTTCCCGGCTGCTCCAGCTCCCTCACATCGAGGGCGAGGACACCGCTTCGGCCGGTGCGCGGATGGCATTGCCGGTCGTCTCGCCGACATCCTGGAGCGAGCGCCCGACTTCACCGACCTTTTCGTGGAAGTTGCGCCGCGTATTGGGATCGATGACGGCGATCGGCGCCGCGACCGCCAGCCCTGCCGCCGTGCCGACGGCCGCCGCCGCGCTGCCGGTGGCCTGCATCAGGCGCTCGCCGACGCCGACGCGGGAATCCGTGATCGGCTGGCCTTCGACCAGCCGCGTGCCAATCAGTTGCACGACCTCCGGGCTTTCGGCGAATTTGCCGTGGTTCAGCTTGTCGCCGGTGCGCAGCTTGCTCAGATTGAGCACCGTGATCTTCGCCCCTTCGAGCTTCGTCTTGTAGGGCTCGGCGTCCGGGTCGATCGCGCCCAGCCTGGCCGTGCTGCCCCAGACCCGGCGCGAGACCGCAAGCGCCCGGTCATCGGTCGAGACGAACAGGGTGAAGTTCGGCCGCCGGCCTTCCATCTCCTGGATCTGCGTCCAGAACACGTCGATATCGACGTCGGGCGAGGCCAGCATGACATTGGCGATCTTGGGCGGAATCTGGCGGTTGCGGATCGACATCTGCCGCAGCGCCTCCAGCGTCACCCAATTGCCCATGGAATGGGCGAGGATCGAGACCTCGCCGACGGCCGGGTCCTTCGCCAGCCCCTGCAGCAGGGCCTCGAGCGCGTGGCGTGAATAGTTGGCGCTCTCGCGGTCATAGCCATAGCCGAACAGCGAGCCCTGCGAGGGCCAGGTGAACAGCACCGGCACTGTCGGCGCGCCGGAATCATGGACGATCTGGGCGAAGCGGTAGACCGCATCCTCGAAGCGGTTGTTGAAGCCGTGCACGAAAACCATGACACGGCGTTTGGGAACCTTGGCGACGGCGCTGTGCAGCCGGGCCAGCGCGGCCGGCCGTTCGAGCTTGTCGACCTTGAGCGTCACGAACTCGGTAGCCGGGTCGCCGGGCAGACGGCTCGGCCATTGAACCTCGCCGACCTTGCGCTTGTCGGCCGGCGGCAGCGACACGGTGATCTCGGCAAAGGCGGAAGGGCCGCGCTCGCCCGAAAACAGCACGCCCGCGTCGGGGTCGGCCGAGCGCGTGGTGGCGACCAGCATGGTGACCTTGCTGGTTCCCGGCGCGCCATGCGGCACCGGCGCCAGGACGCCACGGACATCGCCCGCGCATCCGGCGAGGCCGATAGCGACCAGCGCTGCAGGCAGAAACGGGATCTGGGCGAGATTTCGGGGCGAGCGGTAAGACTTCGATTCACCGGAACGCGACGATGGGGGCAGGCTGCCGGACGAACCGAACGCAAACAACATGAACAGCCCCAAACACCCGTTACGCCAGCCTCCGCAAAGCCTGCTCGTGCGCTATGACCGCGTCAAGAACAGCCGGCGTTTTAATGCGAACTGTTGCAGAATGGTTAAGGTGCGTCATCGAGTAGGCTGCCGCTCTCGGGAACGGAACGGTCTTTCGACATCTGCGCCTGGCATGCCGCCCCATGTCGTTGGAGGGTGATGCACTGGCCGCATTATTGCGTAGATTGGAATCGCGGGCCGAGGCGCCGGCAGCGAAGACAATGCGTGGGATATGTCGAGAATGGCCTATGACGTGATCATCGTCGGGATCGGGGGCATGGGAAGTGCCGCCGCCTGGCATCTGGCCCGCCGTGGCCTCAAGGTCCTCGGCCTCGAGCGCTTCGACATCCCTCACAACATGGGCTCGTCGCACGGCATCAGCCGGATCATCCGCATGCCCTATTACGAGGACCCGGCCTACGTCCCGCTGCTGCATCGCGCCTATGAGCTCTGGGACGAGATCGAGCAGGCGACGGGCGAGGAATTGCTCGTCATCACCGGCTCGATCGATGCCAGCCCCGAAGACGATCCGCTGTTTCAGGGGGCGCTGAACTCGGCCCGCCTGCACGATCTGCCGCATGAGGTCCTCACGGGCGACGAGATCAACGCACGCTGGCCGGGCTATCGCCTGCCGTCGTCGCACCGTGCGGTGTTCCAGGCGCGTGGCGGTTTGATCGCCAGCGAGCGGGCGATCGTGGCGCATGTCCGCGCCGCTCAGGAGCATGGGGCCGAGATCCACGCCCGCGAGGCCGTGCTCGGCTGGGAGGTCAGGCCCGGTGGCGATGGCGTCGTCGTGACGACCGATCGCGGCCGCTACGAGGCGGCGCGGCTGGTGCTCGCTGCCGGCGCCTGGATCGGCGATCTCGAACCGTCGCTGCGGCCGGTCGCGGTGCCCGAGCGCCAGGTTCTGGCCTGGCTGCAGCCGCAGCGGCCGGAACTCTTCGCGCTCGACCGCTTCCCGGTCTTCAACCTGCAGGTCGAGGAAGGCCGCTATTATGGCTTTCCGATCTACGAGGTGCCGGGCTTCAAGTTCGGGCGCTATCACCATCGCGGCGAGACCAGCCGCGCCGACGAGGTCAGGCGCGAGCCGGACGCCGAGGACGAGCGCATCCTGCGGGAGTTCAGCCAGCGCTATTTCCCCGATGGCAGCGGCGCGACCATGGCGCTGCGAAGCTGTATGTTCACCAACACGCCGGACGAACACTTCATTCTCGACCACCATCCCGCCCATCCGCAGGTCGTGCTGGTCTCGCCCTGCTCGGGGCATGGCTACAAGTTCTGCAGCGTGATCGGGGAGATCGTCGCCGATCTCGCCAGCGGCGACGGCTCGACCCGCCACGATATCGGGTTCCTGCGCCTGTCGCGGGCGGCGCTGGCTGCAAACCATGCGTGACGACTTCGATTCTGCGCCGGGCTCGGCGCAGGCTGCCGCGACGACGACGGGACGTGGCCTGCGGCTGGGCATCGACATCGGCGGCACTTTCACCGATTTCGCCCTGGTCGATTCGGCAGGCTCGCGCGTCGGCGTCCACAAGCAGCTGACGACGCCGCGCGATCCCTCGCAGGCCGTGCTCGAAGGCACCCTTGCGATCTGCGAGGCCGCCGGCTGCGCCCTGTCCGACCTCGTCGAGATCGTTCATGGGACGACGCTGGTGACCAACGCGCTGATCGAGCGCCGCGGCGACCGCACCGGCATGCTCGTGACGGAAGGCTTCCGCGACCTCTTCGATATCGGTCGCGAGCAGCGCTACGACCTGTTCGATCTCAGGCTGCGCTATGCCGAGCCGATCGTCGAACGTGACCTGCGGGCCGAAATCCCCGAGCGCCTGAAACATGACGGCTTCGTGCTCGTGCCGCTGGACGAGGACGCTGTCGCCGCTGCGACGCGCCGGCTGGTCGAGGAGGAGCGGATCGAGGCGCTGGCGATCTGCTTCCTCCACGCCCATGTCGACGACAGTCACGAATGCCGCGCCCGCGAGATCGCACAGGCGCTCTATCCGGCGCTCCACATTTCCCATTCGGCCGATGTCTTCCCCTATCCGCGCGAATTCGAACGTTGGACCACGACCTGCGCCAACGCCTATTCGCAGCCGCTGGTCGACCGCTATCTCTCCCGGCTCGAAACGGGGCTGGCCGAGGGCGGATTCCGGGGGCGCCTCTGGATCATGGCGTCGAGCGGGGGGCTGATGAGCCTCGACATGGCGCGGCGCTATCCGGTGAAGCTGCTGGAGTCGGGCCCGGCCGCCGGTGTTTTGGTTGCCGCACGGATCGGTACGGCTGTGGTCGGCGGCGACCTGCTGTCTTTCGATCTCGGCGGCACGACGGCCAAGGGCGCGCTCGTCCGCAAGGGCAGGCCCTTCCGCGCCTATTCCTTCGAGGCGGCGCATACCTACGAGTATCGAAGCGGCAGCGGGTTGCCGCTGCAGATCCCCGTCCTCGACATGACCGAGATCGGCACGGGCGGCGGCAGCCTCGTCGGCCCCGATTCCCTCGGCCGGCTGCGGGTCGGCCCGCGCAGCGCCGGCGCTGAGCCCGGCCCGGTTTCCTATGGCCGGGGCGGCAAGACCGCGACCCTGACCGACGCCAATCTGCTGCTCGGATACCTCCATCCCGACAGCTTCCTCGGCGGCACGATGGCGCTCGATCTCGATGCGGCCCGCGGGGCCTATCGCGAGCAGATCGGCGAGCCTCTTGGCGTCGATGCGCTGCGCGCTGCCTGGGGCGCGCACGACATGGCCAATGAGGACATCGCGCGCGCCTTCCGCATGCATGCCACCGAGCGCGGCTTCGATTACCGCGGCTGCGCCATGGTCGCCTTCGGCGGCGGCGGGCCGCTCCATGCGGCGCGGATCGCCCGCAAGCTGCGGGTGTCGCGCGTCATCTTCCCGCGCGGGGCCGGCGTGATGTCGGCTTTCGGGATGCTGTCGGGCGCGCAATCCTTCGAGACGGTGCGGGCTTTTCGGCGCGGTCTCGATACGGTCGACGAAAGCGAACTGCGGGCGCTCATCGCCGATCTCGACGCCGAGGCCGCCGCGCCGCTCGGCTCCTCCGGCGCCATGCACTGGCACCGGCGCTTCGACATGCGCTATCGCGGCCAGCACTACGACATCGAGGTCGAGCTTCCCGACGCCTGCGAGAACGTCCGCGAGGCGCTGCGGATGCGCTTCACCGAACGCTATCGCGAGATTTTCCATGGCAATCTCGATGAGCCGATCGAGATCGTCGGCTGCAAGGTCGAGGCGAGCGCGGCCGCGCCGCGACATTTCTCGACCAGCCCGGCGGAGGAGGCGAGCGGCGAGGCGCAGATCGGCTCGCGACCGGCCTATTTACCGGCGGCTGGTGGGCTGGTCGATTGCCCCGTCCATGCCCGCTCGCGGCTGCGGCCGGGGATGGTGGTGGCAGGCCCGGCCCTGATCGAAGAAGCGGAATCGACGACGCTGCTCGATGCCGGCGATCGCGCTACCGTCGCTGACGATATGAGCCTCGTTGCGGAGATCGCGCCCCCATGACGACCACCATGCCGCGGCGCATCCTCGATCCGATCGACCTCGCCATCGGCTGGGACAGGCTGGTCTCGATCACCGACGAGGGCGCGGCGGCGCTGATCCGCACGTCCTTCTCGATGCTGGTGCGCGAGGGATTCGACCTCTCGGTGATGATCTTCGATACGCGCGGCCGGCTGATCGCGCAGAGCCGCAAATGCATCCCGGTGTTCATCGGCACGGCGCCCGTCACCATGGCGCATATGCTGAAGCGGTTCCCGCCGCAGATGCTGGCGCCGGGCGACGTCGTGGCCTCGAACGATCCCGTCATCGGCACGGGGCACATGTTCGACCTCGCCCTGATGAAGCCGGTCTTCCGGGGCGGGCGCATCGTGGCCTATGCCATGAGCATCACCCATCTGCCGGATATCGGCGGCATGGGCTTCTCGGCAGCGGCGACCGAAATCTATCATGAGGGCCTGCGGCTGCCGATCTGGAAGCTTTTTGCAGGAGGGCAGCGTGACGAGACGCTGATCGAGCTGATCAAGCTCAATGTCCGCGTTCCAGAGCAGGTGCTGGGCGACATCATGGCGAGCGTGAGCTGCCTCGAGGTGGTCGACCGGCAGCTCGGCGAATTCCTGTCCGAGGCGGGGCTCGGCGATGTCGACGAGATCGCGATCTCGATCGTCGACCAGACCGAGGCTGCCGTCAGGGCCGCTCTGGTCGCGATCCCCGACGGCGTCTACGGCAACGAGGTCGAGGTCGAGGCCTTCGGCGATGTTCGAAAGCTCGTCTGCCGCATCGACAAGCGCGGCAGCGCGGTGTCGATCGACTTTGCCGGCACCGGCCCTTGCGTCGCCGCCGGCATCAACGTGCCGATGCCCTATACGCGCTCGATGGCGCTCTACACGCTGAAATGCATTACCGCGCCGAAGCTGCCCAACAATGATGGCGCGACCGTGCCGATCTCGATCAGCGCGCCCGCCGGTTGCCTGCTCAACGCGCAGCCGCCGGCGCCCTCCGCAGGGCGTCACGTCATCGGGCATTTCATCCCGCCGCTGATCTTCGGCGCGTTGGCCGATGTCGTGCCGCGGCGCGTGATGGCGGGCAGCGGTCTGATCGACTTCATCACCCTGCAGGGCCGCCGGCCGGATGGCACGGGCATGAGCACGACCTTCTGCGCGGCGGGAGGTTTCGGAGCGCTAAGCGATCTCGACGGCCAGCCGACCACGCCGGGCTCGTCCAATATGGGCGGCATGTCGGCGGAGCTGTTCGAGCCGGAAAGCGGCCTCGTCGTCGAGCGCAAGGTTCTGCGGCCGGATTCCGGCGGCGCGGGCACCTATCGCGGCGGCCCCGGCCAGGAGATCGTGCTGCGCAATGACAGCGGCTTTCCGGTCAGCGTCTTCTCCATGGCCAACCGCACCCAGTTCCCGGCGCAGGGTTTTGCCGGCGGGCAGTCCGGTGCCTGTCGCGAACATCTGGTCAATGGCAAGACGATTTCGCCGCAGGGCCGCCACGAACTCGCACCGGGCGACCGGCTGACGCTGCGCGAGGCCGGCGGCGCCGGCTTCGGCCCTCCTGGCGAGCGGCCGCCCGGCAAGATCGAGGATGATCTGCGCCGGGGCTATGCGACGCCGGAGGGTGTTCTGCGGGCCTATGGGGCCGACGGGAAACGGGCGGAGCGCTGACGCTCGGCATCACCGGCACCGCCGACGTGCTTTTCTATGGCCCCCCGGCCTGCAGAGCGCGCTTCAGCCCCCTGATCGCCGCTTCCGGCGTGGTGACGACGCGCAGGCCCGTGGCGGCCTCGATCGCGGGTCTGGCGCGGGCGAGAGAGAACTGGCCGAGGATCAACGTGTCGACGTCCTTCAGCTTTGCGGCGGCCTCGGCCGCCAGACGGTCATGGGTCGCGCCATCGCCGGCCTTGAGGGCCGCGAGCGCGCCATCGACCACGATACCCGCGACATCGACCGGCTTGCCCGCCATCTCGTTCAACTCCTGCGTCAGCGAGGGCAGGGAAGGGGCGAAGGTCACGATCAGCCCGATCCGGCCACCCATGGCCAGAGCCTCCGCGAAGGCGGATTCGTTTGGGCGCAACACCGGGATCGGCAGCGCGCGCTTGACCGCATCGATCGCCGGGCCGAAGGCCGAGCAGGTGAACAGGATCGCCTTGGCTGGCCCGGCGGTGCCTTCGGTCGCGGCCGCATAGCGCCCGAGCGTGAGGAAGCGCTCGCTCATCGCCTGGTCGAGGCTGCCGCGGGCGGCAAGATCGGTGGCGAGCGAGGTGTCGAGCAGGTCGAAGGCTTTCGCCTCCGGCCAGTGGGAGGCGAAGGCGGCCCGCGCCGGCAGCACGGATTCCTCAAGCGCATGCAGGAGCGCAATGCGCGGGGCGGCTTCGGTCGTATCGGTCATGGAATAAGGCCCTGTCAGTCGCTGACCAGCGTGCGCGCCTTCAGCAGGGCGAGCAATCCCTCGTCGCGGCGCGCCTCCAACTCGGCGATCGAGCGGCCGCCGGCTTCTTCCGCGACGCCGGCGACGATCTTCGCCTGGACGTCGGCGTCGAGCGACGGGTTGCCCAGCGATTGCCAGCGCCGCACCTGGCTCGGCCCGAGATGAGCGAGGTAGCCGGCGATGCCGCCTTCGCCGCCGCCGAGATGATAGGTCATGTGCGGGCCCATCAGGGCCCAGCGCAGGCCGGGCCCGTTGCAGAGCGCAGCATCGATGTCGGCGACACTGGCGACGCCCTGCTCGACCAGATGCACGGCTTCGCGATAGAGCGCCGAGGCCAGCCGGTTGGCGATATGGCCGGGCATTTCGCGGTTGAGCACGACCGGTCGCCGCCCGAGCGCGCGATAGAACGCCGCTGCCCGCGCCACGACATCGGGGTCGGCACCGACGATCTCGACCAGCGGCACGAGATGCGGCGGGTTGAACGGATGGGCCACGACGATCCGCTCCGGCCGGGCACAGTCGGCGACGATGGCGCTGCGGACGAGCGCCGAGGTCGAACTGGCGATGATCGCATCGGGCGGCAGCAGGGCATCGATCTCGGCGAGGAGCCTGCGCTTGACCGCCTCGTTCTCCGGCCCGTTCTCCTGGACGAAACCGGCGCCCTCCAGCGCCACGGCGAGGTCGGTGGAGAAGCCAACGGCGCCGGTTCCCGTCAGGCCCAGTTCGGTCAGCTGCGCCCGCGCGCGCTCGACATAGGAGAGAAAACGCGCCTGCGCCTCGGGATTGGGATCATAGGCGCAGACGCCGACGTCATGCGCGCTGGCGAGCGCCGCCCAGCTGGCGCCGATCATGCCGGCGCCGACGATGGCGAGCTTCTGGATGGTGTCAGTCATGAAGAGAGGCCCGGTCCCGTCACTCGGCCTTGATGCCGCTCGTCTTGATCAGGTCGCCCCATTTCGCGATCTCGCTGTCGATCCGTGCCGAGGCCTCGGCAGGCGTGCTCGGCTTCGGGACGACGCCCTGCAGCGCGAGCGCCTCCTTCAGCTTCGGGCTCTGCAGAGCCTTGTTCAGCTCGGCGTTGAGCTTGTCGAGGATCGGCTGCGGCGTGCCTGCCGGAGCGAGCATGCCGAACCAGGACGAGACCTCGAATCCGGCGAGCCCCTGCGAGATCGCCGTCGGCGCCTCCGGCATGAAGGGCGAGGCTTCCGTGCCGGTGGTGGCGATCGCCTTGAGCGAGCCGCCCTTCACATGCTGGAGCACGGCGGGAATCGTGTCGAACATGATCTTGACCTGGCCCGCGACCATGTCGGTCATGGCCGGCCCGGAGCCGCGATAGGGCACGACCGGCATCTTCGTGCCGGCCTTGAGATTGAACAGCTCGCCGGAGAGATGCTGCGGCGAGCCCTGGCCCGACGAGGCGTAGGAGTAGGCTTCCGGATTGGCCTTGATCAGCGTGATCAGCTCCGGCACCGACTTGGCCGGCACCGAGGGGTGGACGACGAGAGCCAGCCCGACATTGCCGGCGAGGCCGACCGGCACGAGGTCCTTCTTCAGGTCGAAGCCGGGCTTCGCCTGAAGGCTCATATTGATCGAATGGCTGGTCAGCGCGCCGAGGAGCAGGGTGTAGCCGTCGGGCTGGGCGCGCGCCGCCGCGGCCGCTCCGACGCTGCCGCCGGCACCCGCCCGGTTCTCGACCACGACGCGCTGGCCGAGGCCGTTCGACATCTCCTCGGCGACGACGCGGCCGATGATGTCCGTCGCGCCGCCCGGCGCATAGGGCACGACCAGCGTGATCGGCTTCTGCGGATAGGCCTGGGCGAAGGCCGGGGCGGGCAAGGAGACTGAGAACCCGGCCAGCGAAAGGCCGGTGAGAGCGCCGATGAGGTGACGACGGTCGAGCATGGGAAATCCTCCGGGAGTGTGCGTGCGGACGGGTTGGCTCCAGTCTCGCTCATGAAGCTTGGGCCAGGCCGGCCGATCAGCAGAAGTCGAAGTCGCAGCCCTCATCGGCCTGCAGCACGGTGGTGAGATAGAGGTGTCGGTAGCCGCGCGATTCCTCCGCCAGATGCGCCGGCGGCCGCCATTCGGTCTTGCGGCGCTCCAACTCGGCGTCGTCGACGAGCAGCGCGATCTCGCGGGCCTCCACGTCGAGCCGGATCATGTCGCCGTCGCGGACGAGCCCGAGCGGGCCGCCGACGGCTGATTCCGGCGTGATGTGCAGCACGATGGTGCCGAAGGCGGTGCCGCTCATGCGGGCGTCGGAGATTCGGACCATGTCTTTGACGCCGGCCTGCGCCAGCTTCTTCGGGATTGGGATGTAGCCGGCTTCCGGCATGCCCGGTGCGCCCTTGGGGCCGGCATTGGTCAGCACGAGGACGTCGTCGGCCTTCACGTCGAGATCGGGGTCGTCCATGCGCCGCACCATGTCCTCGACCGAGGCGAAGACGACCGCGCGTCCGGTATGGCTCAGCAGGACAGGCGACGCGGCCGAGTGCTTGATGACGGCGCCGCCGGGCGCGAGATTGCCGCGCAGCACGGCCATGCCG
>DATDBB010000096.1:0-8071 GCA_036525085.1 Allobosea sp. | reverse complement strand
TCGAGCAGGCGGCGATGCAGCCGCTCGACGAGAGTGAGTGACTCCAGGTAGAGAGGCTTGACCTTCAGATCAGCTTCTTCAGACCTTTCGACGACCGAAGTCTTGACGCTCGCTTTCATGGTATATCCCGCCTGTTGACTGCCGGTCAGGATTGATCTCCCGATCCGCTTCTGAGAAACACCATAGGCGGCGCGGATGAAAACGAGTTTAAATATCAGGATGAATCAGGGATTTACCCCTTTGGGTGAATGCAAGGTGAAGCCAGAAACGCTTAAGCTAAAGCGTTTGTTACCGTGACTCGGCGCAATCGATCGGCCTTCCGGATCAGGAGCCTTCGTTCTCCGCCGCCCATGTCGCCAGGAAATAGGCGAAGATCGCGGCGACATAGCCGCCCACCAGCCACGGCGTCATCGGCAGCAGGCGCGGGAAGAAGAAGGCGAGCAGGAGCTGGCTGATCGCGGCCAGGAGCCAGAGCACGCCGCCCCAGGTCGAGGTCAGCCAGAGCCCGACGGCGGCGACGAGGTCGATCACCGCGAAATAGACCGTGATCGCCTGGAAACTGAGCAGGCGGGCCTCGAAGGGCGGCTGACTCTCGCCACCGACGCCGAAGATGACGGCCCAGGCGAGCAGACCCTTGGCGAGCCAGAGCACCGAGAGGATGCGCAGCATCCAGACCAGAACGGTCCGCCAGCGTGTCGAGGCGGCCTCGACCCCGCCGGAAGCGTCGTCGGCCCGGGCGCCGCGCAGGGCGTCACCATCTCCACCAAGAGCCAAGCTCAGGACTCCAGCGCCAGTTCGGCAGCGCCGAGCGGCGCGAAATAGGCTTCGATCGCGGCCGGGTCCAGCGCTTCGATCGAGGCCGGCTGCCAGCGCGGCGCCTGGTCCTTGTCGATGACGACGGCCCGCACGCCCTCGTAGAAGTCGTGGCCATGGGCGATGCGCGAGACGATGCGAAACTCGGTACGCATCGCCTCGGCGAAATCCATCGCGGCGCCGCGGCGCATCTGCTCGAAGGCGATGGCGACGCTGGTCGGCGACTTCACGGCGAGCGTCTGGCGCAGCTTGCCGGCGAATTCGCTGCCGGCCACGGCGGCCTTGTCGAGACGCGCGAGAATCTCGGGCAGGCTCGCCGCACCGAAGCATTCCGCGATCGTCTTGCTTTCCGCGGCGAGCTTCGCCGGGCCCGGATCATGGCTGAAGTCGGCAAGAATATCGTCCAGCGCACCGGGCTGCGTCAGGGCGACCGCCAGTTCCGCCATCCGGGCGCTCGGCACGGCATGGGTGGCGAGCCCGATCGCCAGCGCATCGGCGGCGCCGACGCGGTCCCCGGTCATGGCGAGATAGGTGCCGGCGGCTCCGGGCAGGCGCGGCAAGGCATAGGTCGCGCCGACATCGGGAAAGAAGCCGATGCCGACCTCGGGCATCGCGAAGAGATAGCGGTCGCCGGCGATGCGGTGGCTGCCATGCAGCGAGATGCCGACGCCCCCGCCCATGACGATGCCGTCGACCAGTGCGACATAGGGCTTGGGATAGCGCTTGATATGGGCGTTGAGGATGTATTCCTCGCCCCAGAAGGCCAGCATCTCGTCATATCGGCCGGCGTTGCCGAGATCGTGCAGCGCGCGGATGTCGCCACCGGCGCAGAAGGCCTTCTCGCTCGTGCTGGTGACGACGATGCGCGCGACCTGCGGGTCGCTCTCCCAAGCCGCGAGCGCACGGGCGAGCTCGCGCACCATGGGCAGGTTCAGGGCGTTCAGCGCCTTGGGCCGGTCGAGGATGACCATGCCGGCGGCTCCGCGCACCTCGCAAACAATCTCAGGATTCTGCGACATGCGCCTTCTGTCTCCGCGGTCTCGCTCCGGTTCTGGTCCGGGGCGCCGATGGTTGTCAACGCGACGCCGGCCGCCTGGCCCATGCGCGCAGGGGCCGGCATGCGACCAGACGCCCTTTTTTGGAACCGTTCCGATGTGCTAAGAGCCACCTTCCGGCCCTGCCGGCACCCAAATCCCGGCATTGCCGGAAGAACCTGGCCGACGGAGGCATCATTGGACACCCGGAACGTGCGGCCCTTCCCGACGCCGCAGGCACGCCAGGACACGAACGCCCCTTCGCTCGGGCTGACCCGGCGCATGCGGCGCAACCGCAAGGCGGAATGGTCGCGGCGGCTGGTGCGCGAGACGCGGCTTTCCACTGACGATTTGATCTGGCCGCTGTTCCTGATGGATTCGAGCGAGGCGCGCACGCCCGTCGCCTGGATGCCCGGCGTCGACCGGCTCAACATCGACGAGGCGGTGCGCCAGAGCGCGCACGCCGCCTCGCTCGGCATTCCGGCGATCGCACCCTTCCCCTTCGTCGAGAAGTCGCTGCGCGACCCGACCGGCTCGGAGGCTCTGAACGCGCGCAACCTGATGTGCCGGGCGGTTCGGGCGATCAAGGCCGAGGTGCCGCAGATCGGCATCATCTGCGACGCCGCGCTCGACCCCTACACCTCGCACGGCCATGACGGCGTCATGGATGGCGAGCGCATCCTGAACGACGCCAGCGTCGCGATCCTGGTGCAGCAGGCGCTGGCGCTGGCCGATGCCGGGGCCGATGTGATCGCGCCGTCCGACATGATGGACGGCCGCGTCGCGGCGATCCGGGCCGCACTCGACGGTAGCGGCCATGAGGACGTGCAGATCATGGCCTATGCGGCGAAATACGCCTCGGCCTTCTACGGCCCGTTCCGCGACGCCATCGGCACCAATGCCACACTGGTCGGCGACAAGCGCACATATCAGATGGATCCGGCCAATTCGGACGAGGCCATCGCCGAGGTCGCACTCGACCTCGAAGAGGGCGCCGACATGGTGATGATCAAGCCCGGCCTGCCCTATCTCGACGTTGTCGCGCGGGTGAAGGACCATTTCCGGGTTCCGACCTTCGCCTATCAGGTCTCCGGCGAATACGCGATGATCGTGGCCGCCGCCCGCAATGGCTGGCTCGACGGCGACCGGGCGATGATGGAAAGCCTGACCGCCTTCAAGCGCGCCGGCGCCGACGGCGTGCTGACCTATTTCGCCCCGCAGGTGGCGGAAAAGCTCAAGACCGCCGGCTGAGGGCTCGGCCCTTGTCGTAAAGCGCGATGTCGTCCCGGGCGACCGCAGGGAGACCCGGGATCCATTCCGGAACCTTTCCGGCGCATGCTCCGGAATGGATCCCGGATCTCCGCTTCGCTGCGTCCGGGATGACAGCGCGTATTTCAAAGCGGTGGGGCAGAAGCTACCGTCGCGCCACATGCGCCCTCTCCTGCTGCCGATTCTGCTTGTCCTGGCGCTCGCCTCCTGCGGCGAGAGCTTCGACACGGACCAGCAGCGGCTCTGCCGGCAGGCGATTCCGGCGCTGAACGCGCCGGGCACGCCGATCACGATCGACGGCGTCGAGGACGGGCCGCGCGCCAACATGCTGCGCATCCTCTACAGCGTGCCGGCGGGGGGCGGCGGCGTGCAGCGGCGGCGCATCGACTGCCTGTTCGCCGGCGAGGGCCAGAGCCTGCAACGCGGCGCGCTGATCGGCATCGCCAGCGACGGGCGGCCGATGAGCGATGCGAGCTTCTACCTGCTGCGGCGCTTCTATCTGGAGAATCGCGAGGAGCCGCCGCCCGATCCCGGCGCCGCCCGCACCGAGGCGCTGCCGGAATTGTCGGCCGGCCTCGCCTATGGCCTCCAGCAGGGGCTGAGCGCCCTGCCCTCCGCCGCGATCTACGCCCTGCTCGCCTGCGCCTATGCGCTGATCTACGGGCTGACCGGGCGCATCATCCTGAGCTTCGGCGAGTTCGCGGCGCTGGGAGCCCTGTCCGCGGTGGTCGGCGCCGCGCTGCTGGTTTCGCTCGCCGCCTCGACCCCGGCCTCGGGGCTGGTCGTCGCCTTCGTCGTGGCGATCCTGGCCTGCGCCCTGCACGGCTTCGCGATGGGCCGCTTCGTGCTGGGCCCGCTCGACCATGCCTTCGACCCGCTGGGCCAGGGTCGGCAGGCGCCGCTTCGCCAGGCTTCTCTTGGGCGGGCTTCTCTTGGGCAGGCTCCCGGCCAGCAGGTGCTGATCGCGACGATCGGGCTTTCCATCGCGCTGTCGGAATATCTGCGGCTGGCGCAGGGAGCGGTGCTGCGCTGGCTGCCGCCGGTCTTCAACGAGCCGATCGCCTTGGCGCGGGCGGGCAACTTCATCGTCACGGTGACGCCGCTCGGCCTTGCAGTGGCCGCCATGGGCTTTGCGGTGACGCTCGGCCTCGTCCGGATGATTGCGCGCTCGGCCTATGGCCGGCAGTGGCGCGCCGTAGCGGACGATGCGCGCACAGCCGCGCTGTTCGGCGTCGATGCACGCGCCGTCCATGACAGGGCCCTGATCCTCGCCTGCGCGGCGAGTGGCATGGCCGGCGTAATCGTCACCGCCGTCTATGGCGGCATGGGTTTCGCGGGCGGTTTCTCGCTGGGGCTGAAGGCGCTGGTCGGCTCGATCCTGGGCGGCATCGGCTCGCCGGCGGGGGCGGCGCTCGGCGGGCTTTGCATCGCGCTGTTCGAAGTGCTCTGGTCGTCGACCATGCCGCTCGAACAGCGCGACATCGCCGTCTATGCCCTGCTCGCCGTGGTGCTGATCCTGCGGCCCGGCGGCTTTTTCGGCGAGGGCGCGCTGGCGCCGCGCGAAGTCTGATCCTGATGACAATCCCACGACGACGAGCAACGGAAGCCCGGCCATGAGCGAGCCCTTCGTGATCACCCCCGCGGATGTCGAGAAGGCGGCGCGGCGCATCGAGGGCCATGTCCTGCGCACGCCGCTGGTGCCAGCGCCGCGGCTCTCCGAGCTGACCGGCGCGACCGTGCTGGTGAAGCACGAGAACATGCAGGCGACGGCCTCGTTCAAGGAGCGCGGGGCGGTCAACAAGCTGCTGACGCTGAACGAGGACGAGCGCGAGCGCGGCGTCATCGCCATGTCGGCCGGCAACCACGCCCAGGCCGTCGCCTATCACGCCCGCCGCTTCGGCATCCCGGCGACGATCGTGATGCCCGAGACGACGCCGCTGGTGAAGGTCGAGAACACCCGCTCCCATGGCGCCCGCGTCGTTCTGCATGGCGAGACGCTCTACGAATCGGCGCAAAAGGCGCGCGAGCTCGCCCAGGCAGAGCAACTCGTCCTGGTCCATCCCTATGACGATCCGGCGATCATGGCCGGCCAGGGCACGATCGCCCGGGAGATGCTCGACGACGAGCCCGATCTCGACGTTCTGATCATCCCGCTCGGCGGCGGCGGGCTGATGGCCGGCAATGCGGTCGCGGCGAAGGCGCTGAAGCCGGGTATCGAACTGATCGGCGTGGAGGCTGCGCTCTATCCGTCCTTCTTCAACGCGATCAACGCGGAGGACCTGCCCATCGGCGGCGCGACGCTGGCCGAGGGCATCGCGGTCAAGACGGTCGGCGTCCTGACGCTGCCGATCGTCGCCAGCCTGGTCTCCGACATCGTGCTCGTCGGCGAGGACCTGATCGAGCGGGCCGTCTATGCCTACGCCAGCCTGCAGCACAGCCTTGCGGAAGGCGCCGGCGCAGCCGGGCTCGCCGCCATGCTGAAGGAGCCCGGGCGCTATGCCGGGCGCAAGGTCGGCCTCGTGCTCTGCGGCGGCAATATCGACACGCGCCTGCTCGCCGCCGTGATGGTGCGCGAGCTCGAGCGCGAGGACCGGATCGTTGCCTTCCGCCTGACCACCAGCGACCGGCCCGGCCTGCTCGGCAAGGTCGCGAGCCTGCTCGGCGAGCAGGGCGCCAACATCCTCGAGGTCAGCCATGGCCGGCTCTTCCTGGACGTTCCCGCCAAGGGCGTGACGCTCGACGTCACCGTCGAGACCCGCGGCAGCGCCCATTCGGCAGCGATCGAAACGGCGCTGCGCGAGGGCGGCTTCGCGCCGCATCGCGTGCTGCCACGTGGCCTTGCGGAACCGGGGCGCTGAACCGACATTATTGCCAGGACGGCCGATCCGGCTGCACGAGATGGAACCAAAGACAGATGACCGACACACGCTATAGCCGGCCCCCGATCGTCGCGGTCGGCGAACGCCCCGTCCAGGACGTCAGCGGCGTGCTGGGCTCGCGGATTTTCGCCTGGATCGGCGACATCATCGTACTCTTCATCCTGGGTTCGATCATCTATTTCGCGCTGTTCCTGCTCGGCATCGTCACCTTCGGCGCGGCCTGGCTGCTGATCCCGATCGCAAGCGTGGCGACGGCGCTGGGCTATGCCGCACTGACCATCGGCGGCCAGCGCCAGGCGACCTGGGGCATGCGGATGGCCGGCCTGCGGGTCGAGACCGCGACCGGCGGACGCCCGGACGGGCTGGCGGCGGCGGTGCATGCGCTGCTGTTCTATGTCGCGGCGGGTACTGTCGGACTCTGGCTGCTCGACATCCTCTGCGGCATCGTCCGCAGCGACCGCCGCCTCGGCCACGACCTGCTGACCGGGCTCGTGGTGGTGCGCGCCTGACGGCTCGACCGGGCGACAGGCAAGGCGTCATTCCGGGCCGCCGCCAGTGGTCGCTCGTCGTGCCGCCCCGGCCCATTGCCTCGCATCACGCTTTCTGCCTTTCTTAGCTGAATCTTAGCGAGACGGGCGAAGCCGATGGCCACCGATCCGGATCAACCCGAGAAGATCGAGTCGACATTCCGGACCGGCTCGCTCACGGCCGTCGGCATCATCCTCGGCTTTTCGCTGAGCTTCCTCAGCCGCTGGGCCGCCAATCCGAACGAGTGGAGCCGGATCGACTTCATCCCGCTGGTCCTGCTCGCCGCTGGCATCGGCATCCAACTCAAGGCCTTCGCCAACCTCATGAGCCGGGATTCGCTGCTTGTGACACGCTACGACCGCACGCAGCGCCTCTTCATGACCGGCCTCATCGTCATGACACTCGGCATCGCGGCCGCGCTCGCGAACGACATCTTCGGGCTCAGCAAGCAAAAGATGTTCGGCTGATCGGGGCGACGCTTGTTGCGGGAGCGGCGGGTGATACACTGAGGAAGCGAAGCGGTTTTCCGGAGCGAACCTGACGTGACGCGCCCGTTGCGGGATGCCCCGCAATTTTATCTGACGTCGCCGACCGCGTGCCCCTACCTGCCCGGGCGCGAGGAGCGAAAGGTGTTCACGCATCTGGTCGGGTCGCGTGCCCGCGACCTCAACGACGTGCTCAGCCAGGGCGGCTTCCGGCGCTCGCAAAGCATCGCCTATCGGCCGGCCTGCGAGACCTGCCGGGCCTGCGTCTCGGTGCGGGTCATCGTCGATGATTTCCGCCCGTCGCGCGGTTTCAGGAAGGTGATGTCGCGCAACAGCGACCTGATCGGCGAGAGCCTGCCGCCGCGCCCCCGCTCCGAGCATTACTCTCTGTTCCGCTCCTATCTCGACCAGCGCCATCCCGATGGCGGCATGGCGACGATGTCGGCGCTCGATTTCGCGATGATGGTCGAGGACAGCCATGTCGAAACCTCGCTGATCGAGTATCGTCGGCGTGGACCGGACAGCGGCTTCACCGGGCGCGGCCAGGGCGATCTCTATGCGATGGCGCTGACGGACACGCTGAGCGACGGGCTCTCCATGGTCTATTCGGTGTTCGATCCGGCGCTGGAATCGCGCTCGCTCGGAACCTTCATGGTGCTCGACCATATCGAGCGGGCGCGCCGCCTGCGCCTGCCTTACGTCTATCTCGGCTATTGGGTCGAGGGCTCGCCGAAGATGGCCTACAAGGAGCGCTTCCTGCCGCAGGAGCGCCTGCTGCCGCAGGGCTGGGAGCGCGTCGGCTGACGCGTTTTGTACGGCGCGGGCCCGACGGAGAGGCCTCCCCGCCTCTTAACCCTGGCAAGGCCGGCAACAGGTTTTGTTCATACCATTCCATGACAATGGTTGCGTGGTGACGGCGCTACGCCACATTTGTCGAGGCTTCTCGCAAGCCTGGCCCTGATCAGAAAGGCTTGGAGGGCGTCATGCTGCACTCCCTGTTCAAACTCGCTGCGGAGACCTCGTCGGATGCACGCCGGCGGCTTCTGCACGCGGTCACGGATCT
>DATDBB010000095.1:0-3994 GCA_036525085.1 Allobosea sp. | reverse complement strand
GAAGGTCTCCAGGCTGGCATTGCCGCTGTCGCGCAGCGCCTTGGTCCGGTCGAAGGCGTTGTTGGCCTGGACGACATTGGCCTCGGCCTCGACGATCTGCGCATTGGCCTGGGCGACGGCGGCTTCCGCACGCGCGATCTGAGCGTCGTTCTGCGCCTTCTGGACCTCCAGCGTGGTGCGCGAAAGCCGCGCCAGCACCTGGCCGGCGGCAACGCGGTCGCCCTCCTCGGCCAGGATCGCGACGATGGCGAGCCCGTCGACCTCCGGCTGCACCATGACCTCGTCGCGGGCGATCATCGAGCCGGACACGACGACGCTCTGGACGATCTCCGAGACCTTCGCCTTCGTCACGGTCACGGAGGGGCCGGCAGCCGGTGCGCCCTGCACGGACGCGGCGGCAGGCGTCTGGGCCTGCGAGGCGGAAACGAGCCCGGCAGCGAGCGCCAGCAGCGACAGGCCGGCGAGGCGGGAAACGGCAAGAACGGGCGACATCGGACGGACTTTCCGGGTGGGAGAGGATGAGGCGATCACGGCTGGACGCTCTCGGATTCAGGAAGAAGAAGCACCTGCGCCAGCCCGCGCATCGCCTTGAACAGGGTGTCGGCGGCCATCACGGGATCGAAGGAGGGATCGGTGGCGCGGCGGCAGAAGAAGCCGTCCGCCATCATGAAGATCGCCTGGAGGAAGCGCGCATCGTCGAGATTGGCGGGCAGCTCGCCACTGGCCTTGGCGCCGGCGATGGCGAAGGCGAGCCCGCCGACGACGGTGCTGTCGATCGCGGCGCACATGCTCGCCATCTGCGGATTACGCGCCGCTTCGGCCCAGATCTGCATGCAGATGATGGATTTCTCGCGCGGCTCCTCGATCAGATGCTTGCGCCCGAGCGCCTCGAGCTGGTCGAGAACATTGCCCTTGGCAGGGTCGAGCTCGGCGAAATCGGCCGCGATCAGGGTGCGGTCGCGCTCGGCCATGCCGGCGATGATCGCATCCTTGGAGGCGAAGTAGCGGTAGAGATTGCCCGGGCTCATGCCGGCCTCTGCGGCGACATCCTGCATCGTCGCGGCATGGAAGCCGGCGCGCGCGAAGACGCGCTCGGCCGCGTCCAGAATGCGGGTCTGACGTTCCGATGGGGCGCGTTCGGGCGCAGGGATGGCGGCGGGAGACTGCACGCGAAGCCTTCAAATAATGAGAATGAACGTTCATTCTCATGCCGAAGACTCGGCGCCAAGTCAAGCCGGAACCCATCTGCCATGGTTTCCGAAGCCTTGCGGCGCGCGCACGAGGCGGTTTCGCGGGCCGCGGCTATGCATCTGAGGCGGTCTCGCCATGCCGGCAAAGGCCCATTAATTGCTTGCCTCTCCCTTGCAGCGACCACATTCTTTGGAGATGGCATGGCGTTGTGCGCATCTCCCCATCGAGACCGCTTCCGGACGACCTTGATTTCGCGATGACCGACCACGCCATTCCGGCCCGCCCGTACCGCAAGACGCCTTCGACCAGGCCTCGCTCGCCAGGGCGCACGCGCCGGGCGTCGTCGAAGCTGCCTGCGCTCAAGCCCGTGCTGATCGTGCTGCATCAGGAGCACTCGACGCCGGGCCGTGTCGGCCGGCTGCTGCAGGCGCGCGGCCACGCCCTCGACATCCGCAAGCCCCGCTATGGCGATCCGCTGCCGCAGACGATGCGGGGCCATGCCGGCGCGGTGATCTTCGGCGGGCCGATGGGCGCCAATGACCCCGACGACTTCGTCAAGACCGAGATCGACTGGATCGGCACCTGCCTGAAGGAGGACGCGCCCTTTCTCGGCATCTGCCTGGGCGCGCAGATGATGGCCAAGCATATGGGGGCGCGCGTCTACACCCATGGCGAGGGCCGGGCCGAGGTCGGCTACTACAAGCTCAACCAGACCGATGCGGGCCGCGACCACGCCGCCGAGGCCGGGTTCGACTGGCCGGGCACGGTGTATCAATGGCATCGCGACGGCTTCGACTGCCCGACCGGCGCGGAATGCCTCGCGACCGGCGGCGACTTTCCGGTACAGGCGATCAAGGCCGAATCGCGCTGCTACGGCATCCAGTTCCACCCCGAGGTGACGCCGGCGATGATGTGCCGCTGGGGCGTGCGCGGCCATGAGCGCACGCTGATGCCCGGCGCCCAGCTCCGGCACCTGCATCTCGAGGGCTGGTACCAGCACGATCCGGCGATCCGGCTCTGGCTCGACCGCTTCCTCGACCACTGGCTGAAAGCCCCGGCAGAGACTGAATCCGCGTGACCCGTACAGCACTCGTTCTCGGCGCCGGCATGGTCGGCGTCTCCTGCGCGCTTTCGCTCCAGAAGCGCGGCTTCGCCGTCACGCTGATCGACCGGCGCGAGCCCGGCCGCGAGACCTCCTACGGCAATGCCGGAGTGCTCGCCCGCTCCTCGATCGTGCCGCTCAACAACCCCGGCCTGTTCTCGAAGCTGACGAGCTATCTCGGCAACCGCCATCCGGCGCTGAACCTGAACTGGAAGCGGGCGCTGACCCGGCCGGGTTGGCTGCTGCGTTTCCTGTGGGAAGCGCGCCCCTCGCAGGCGGCCGCCCGGATCGCCGCTCTCGAATCCCTGACCGCGAGCACGGTCGAGCGCCACCGCGCCCTGATGGAGGAGGCCGGCGTCTCGCACCGCCTGCGCCAGACCGGCACGCTCAAGGTCTGGCGGACGGAAGCCGGGCACGCCGCCGCCAAGGCGGAGCAGGACTTCCTCGCGGCGCATGGCATCGTCTCGCAGGTGCTCGACCGGCAGGGCATCTCCGGCGTCGAGCCCGCGCTGAACCCGATCTTCCATGCCGGCCTGCTCTGTCTCGAAAACGCCTCGGTGGATTCGCCGGGTGCCGTGACCGCTGCCTATGCCGAACTCTTCGCGAGCCGCGGCGGCAGGATCGTGCAGGCGCAGGTCGAAGAGCTCGCCCGCACCGCAGCCGGCTGGCAGGCGCAGACAGCCAAGGGCACCTTCAAGGCTGAGGTCGCCGTCGTCGCGCTCGGCCCCTGGAGCATGGACCTGATCGGGCCGCTCGGTCTCGACAGCAAGCTCGATGTCGAGCGCGGCTATCACCGCCATCTCCAGGCTAAAGATGGCGCGAGCCTGGCGCGCCCGGTCTACGACGTCGACGCCGCCTATTTCATGGCACCGATGGAGCAGGGCTACCGCATCACCAGCGGCGTCGACCTCAGCCATCGCGATGCGCCCGACGAGCACCGCCAGATCGACATGGTGACGGAGAGCGCCCGCGAAGCCTTCCCGCTGAAGGAATTCACTGGCGAAACCTGGCGTGGCGCTCGGCCGACCCTGCCGGATTCCTTGCCGATGATCGGCGAGGCGCCGCGCAACCCCGGCCTCTGGCTCGCCTTCGGCAACCAGCATCTCGGCTTCTCGACCGGCCCGATCACCGGGGAGATCGTCGCGGCGCTGGTCTGCGGCGAGACGCCCCCGGTGGACCCGAAGCCGTTTGCGCCGGGGCGGTATATCTAATCGTCGCGCGGTAGAACCACGCCGTCATCCCGGACAAGCCGCGCAGCGGCGCCGATCCGGGATCCATTCCGGAGCGCTTGCTGGAGAGGTTCCGGCATGGATCCCGGGTCTCCCTTCGGTCGCCCGGGATGACCCGCGCCAGGACTGGCGCGGGGGACGCCGTTGAACGCCCGCCTCAAACCTGGCGGGTCACCATCATCTTCTTCACCTCCGCGATCGCCTTGGCAGGGTTCAGCCCCTTCGGGCAGGCGTTCGCGCAGTTCATGATGGTGTGGCAGCGATAGAGCCGGAAGGGGTCTTCCAGGTTGTCGAGGCGCTCGCCGGTGGCTTCGTCGCGCGAATCGATCAGCCAGCGATAGGCCTGCAGCAGCGCGGCCGGGCCGAGATAGCGGTCGCCGTTCCACCAGTAGCTCGGGCAGGAGGTCGAGCAGCAGGCGCAGAGGATGCACTCATAGAGGCCGTCGAGCTTCTCGCGGTCCTGCTTCCCTTG
>DATDBB010000094.1:0-5857 GCA_036525085.1 Allobosea sp. | reverse complement strand
TGCACCCTTATGCGAACGCGCCGCGCTTCCAGGCCGGCATGGTCTTCTGTGTCAAGAAGATGCTGCGCTGGGCGATCGCGCTTCTCGGGCTGCGCGTCGCGCTTGGCGACATCATCGCGCTCGGCCTGACCACCGCGCTTCTCGTCATCGTCGCGATGGCCGCGACGATCCTCTCGGGCTTCCTGCTGGCACGCTGGCTCGGCCGCGAGATCGGCATGGGCGCGCTAGGCGGTGTCGCGACCGCCGTCTGCGGCGCCTCGGCCGCGCTCGCCACCGCGACCGTCGTGCCGGACTACAAGAGCAAGGCTGCCGACGTCGCCTTCACCGTCATCGCCATGAACGCGCTCTCGACGCTGGCGATGCTTGCCTATCCGCTGATCTGCGTCTGGCTCGGCTTCTCGCCATCGCAGACCGGCATCATGCTCGGCGCCACCATCCATGACGTGGCGCAGGTCGTCGGCGCCGGCCAGTCGGTCTCGAATGAGGCCGCCAATGCCGCGATCATCGTCAAGCTCTTCCGTGTCTTCCTGCTGCTGCCGGCCGTGCTGATCGTCGGCTGGTGGCTGGTGCATGACGACGCGAAGCGCGCCGGCCACGTCGCCGACAAGGCCAAGGTGCCGGTGCCGGTCTTCGCCATCATGTTCCTCGTGCTCTGCCTGGTGAACAGCGTGCTCGCGACGCAACCCGCGCTGGCGCCGGTCTACGGGCCGATCCGCAACCTGCTGCTCGCGGTCTCCGGTTGGGGCCTGCTCATCGCCATCGCGGCGCTGGGGCTCGGCACCTCGCTCGGCGCCATGGCCCGGCTGGGCTGGCGCCATATGGTGCTGGTCACCGGCACGAGCCTCGTCATCCTCGTCATCGTCACCGGCGGCCTGATCGCATTGGGCTGACCGTCGAAAGCTGAAAAGGCGCCTGCCATGACCGACATCGTCATCACGGAATTCATGGACGAGGCGGCTGTCGCTGCGCTGAGCGCCCGCTACAAGGTCCATCACGACCCCGAGCTCTTCGGCAAACCCGACGAACTGGCCAGGCTCGTCGCCGACGTCCCCGCCCTGATCGTGCGCAACCAGACGCAGGTGAGGGGGGATGTGCTGGCCGCCGCAAAGAAGCTGAAGGTCGTCGGCCGCCTCGGCGTCGGCCTCGACAACATCGACATGGATGTCTGCACCGAGCGCGGCATCAAGGTCTTCCCGGCGACCGGCGCCAACAGCCTTTCGGTGGTGGAGTACGTCATCGGCAGTGCCATGATGCTGCTGCGCGGCGCCTACTTCGCCAATGCCGCGATGGTGGCGGGCGAGTTCCCCAAGACCAAGCTGATCGGCCGCGAGATCGCCGGCAAGCGCCTCGGCCTCGTCGGCTTCGGCGCCATCGCCCGCGACACCGCCGCCCATGGCCGCCTGCTCGGCATGACCACTGTCGCGTATGACCCTTATGTGCCTGCCGACGACAAGGCCTGGGCCGCGACCGAGCGGCTCGATCTCGAGGCCGTGCTCTCGACCTCCGACGTGATCAGCATCCATCTGCCGCTGACCCCCGAGACCAAGGGCCTGATCGGCAAAGACGCCTTCGCCCGGATGAAGTCCGATGCGATTCTGATCAATGCGGCACGCGGCGGCATCATGGACGAGGGAGCGCTGGTCGCAGCCTTGAAGGGGGGAAAGCTCGGCGGTGCGGCGGTCGACGTCTTCGCCGAGGAACCGCTGCGCGGCGCCGGCAAGGTCTTCGCCGACGTGCCGAACCTGATCCTGACGCCGCACATCGCCGGCAACACCGTCGAATCCAATGGCCGCGTCTCCGGGCTGGTGGCCGAGCGCGTCATGGCGGCGCTGGAGGGCAGGGCATGACGCGCCTGTCCTTCGCGCAGGCCGAAACCCGCCTGACCGAGATCTTTTCGGAAGCGGGCGCCTCGCCCGCCAATGCCGCCTCCGTCGCCTGGGCATTGGTGATGGCCGAGGCCGACGGCCTCAAGGGCCATGGCCTGTCGCGGGTGCCGACCTATCTCGCCATGCTCAGGGCCGGCAAGATCGACGGGCAGGTCGTGCCCAAGGCGACGCGGCCGAAGCCCGGCGTGCTGGCAATCGATGCCGGCCATGGCTTCGCCTATCCGGCGATCGACTTTGCCGTTGCCGAACTGCCGCGCCTCGCGCGCGAGCAGGGCGTGGTCGCAGCCCCGATCCGCCGCTCGAGCCACTGCGGCGCGGCCGGCCTCCATGTCGAGCGTCTGGCCGAGCAGGGCCTGGTCGCCATGCTCTTCGCCAATACGCCCGGCGCGATCGCCCCCTGGGGCGGCTCGAAGCCGGTCTTCGGCACCAACCCGATCGCCTTTGCGGCGTCGCTGGCCGGCCGCGAGCCCGTTGTCATCGACATGGCCCTTTCGAAAGTCGCCCGCGGCCCGATCGTCGCGGCGAAACAGAAGGGCGAGTCGATCCCCGAGGGCTGGGCGCTCGACGTCCACGGCAAGCCGACGACGGACGCTGCCGCCGCACTCGCTGGCACCATGGTTCCGCTCGGCGATGCCAAGGGCGCGACGCTCGCCATGATGGTCGAGATCCTCGCTGCCGCCCTGGTCGGGGCGCATTTCGGCTTCCAGGCCTCGTCCTTTATCGACACCGTCGGCGGCCCGCCCGACACCGGCCAACTCATCCTCGCCATCGACCCGCACGCCATGGGCGGCAACTGGTTCGACGAGCGCATGCGCGTCCTCGCCCATGCGATCGAGGAGCAGGAGGGAACCCGCCTGCCCGGCGTCAGGCGGCTGGCGCTGCGCGCCAAGGCGCAGGCGGAAGGGATTGATATGCCGGCGGAATTGCTAGCTGTGTGATCTTCTAACGAACCACGCCGTCATCCCGGACAAGCCGCGAAGCGGCGCCGATCCGGGATCCATGCCGGAACCTCCACCGGAAGCGCTCAGGCATGGATCCCGGGTCTTCGCTACGCTCCGCCCGGGATGACGGCGAGGATTCGATTTCCCTCACACGAAATCGAACGCATCGACATCGACCAGCCCCTTGTCGGTGATCTTGAGATGCGGGATCACCGGCAGGGTCAGGAAGGCGACCTGCAGGAAGGGCTCGGCCAGCACCACTCCGAGCGCCTTGGCCGCCGCCCGCAAGCCCTCCAGCCCATGCCGCACCGTCTCGAAGGGCTGGTCGCTCATCAGCCCGGCGACAGGCAGCGCCAGCTCCGCCGTCACCGCCCCGCCATTGGCGACAGCAAAGCCGCCCCCGATCTCGATCAGCCGGTTGGCGGCGACCGCCATCGAGGCCTCGTCGATGCCGACGACGCAGAGGTTGTGGCTGTCATGCCCGACCGACGAGGCGATCGCGCCATGCTTCATGCCGAAGCCATGGACGAAGCCCGTCGCGATACCACCGGATTTGCCGTGCCGTTCGATCACCGTGACTTTGACGGCGTCCTGATCCAGATCGGGCAGGGCCTCGCCATCGCGCGTGGGCAGCCGCATCCCCAACCGCTCGGTGATGATCCGGCCGGGAACCACGCCGATCACCGGCGTCTCGCCGTCCCGCGCCGCCGCCTTGAAGTCGGCCGGGATCAGCTTGCGGCTCTTCACGCTGCCGAGCCCGACGGGCGCGATGTCGACGCGGTCCGCGAACAGCGCCGGTTCGACCAGCCTGCCGCCGGCAAAAACCTGCTTCACCGAACAGGCCGCCAGATCCTCGACCAGCACGATGTCGGCGCGCTTGCCCGGCCCGATGAAGCCGCGGTCGAAAAGCCCGAAATTCCGCGCCGCCGAGAGCGAGGCGATCCGGTAGGTCGCCAGCACATCCGCGCCTTCCGCGATGGCGGTGCGGATCATGTAGTCGAGATGCCCCTCTTCGGCGATGTCGAGCGGATTGCGGTCGTCGGTGCAGAAGGCGAGGAAGGGCGAGGCGTCGCGCGAGATCAGCGGGATCAGCGCATGCAGATCCTTCGAAACCGAGCCTTCGCGGATCAGGATCGCCATGCCCTTGGCGAGTTTTTCGCGGGCTTCGTCGGCCGTGGTCGTCTCGTGATCGGTGCGGATGCCGGCCGCGAGATAGGCGTTGAGGTCCATGCCCCGGACCAGCGGCGCATGGCCGTCGATATGCCGGTGCGAGAAGGCTTCCAGCTTGGCGAGGCAGCCGGGATCGCGATGGATCACGCCCGGGAAGTTCATGAACTCCGCCAGCCCGATCACCTTTGGGTGGTCCATCATCGGAGTGAGGTCGCCCGCATCGAGCCGGGCGCCGGCCGTCTCCAGATGCGTCGCCGGCACGCAGCTCGACAGGTTCACCCGCAGATCCATCCGCATCGCCTCGGCACATTCGAGGAAATAGCGGATGCCCTCGGCGCCCAGCACATTGGCGATCTCATGGGGATCGCAGATCGCGGTGGTGACGCCGTGAGGCAGCACGCAGCGCTCGAATTCGAGCGGCGTCACCAGCGAGGATTCGACATGCAGATGCGTGTCGATGAAGCCGGGCACGGCGATCAGACCGGCTGCGTCGAATTCCGCCTTGCCCTGATAGCGGCCATAGGTCCCCACGATGGTGTCGCCGCAGATCGCGATATCGGTCTCGACCAGCGCACCCGTCACCAGATCGAGCAGCCTTGCGCCCCGAATGACGAGATCGGCCGGCTCGTCGCCATGTCCCTGTGTGATCCGGCGGGCGATTGTGGTGGCATCGGTCATGGGGCGATTCCGTGCGTTTGCGTTGCAGCCAGCCTGCATGCGGCCGATGGCATTGTCGACTTGGTCGGCCGGTCGGATCGGCCTAGACAGGAGCCGGCATTTCGAGAGCCTGGAGCCTTCGCATGAAACTCACCTGGTACGGCCATTCCGCATTCCGCGCCGAGATCGACGGCGCCGTCATCCTGATCGACCCCTTCTTCACGGGAAATCCGGCTTTCGAGGGCGATGTCGCGGCGATTTCCACGGGCGTGAGCCATATCGTCGTCACGCACGGCCATGGCGACCATGTCGGCGACACGCTCACCATCGCCGACAAGACCGGCGCGACCGTGATCACCAACTACGATCTCGCCATGCATCTGGCCTCGAACGGCCTGAAGAACTTCCAGCCGATGAACACCGGCGGCACCGTCGATCTCGGCCCGTTCAGCGTGACGCTGGTGCGGGCCGATCACTCGGCCGGAATGGGCGAGGGCGGCGTCAATGTCCCGGTCGGCAACGCCAATGGCGCGATCATCAAGGCCAGGGCTGAAAAGACGCTCTGGCACATGGGCGACACCGACATCTTCTCGGACATGGCGCTGCTCAGCGAGATCCATGGCGTCGAGGCCTGCATCTGCCCGGTTGGCGATCGCTTCACCATGGGCGGCAAGGTCGCCGCGCTGGCGATGACGCGCTTCGTCAAGCCGAAGGTCGCGATCCCCAGCCATTACGGCACCTTCCCGATCATCGACCAGAACGCGGATGCCTTCGTCGCCGGGTTGAAGGGCAGCGACGTGCACGCGCTGGTGCCGAAGAAGGGCGAGGCGTTCACGATCTGAGATCGTTTCACCGCACCGTCATCCCGGGCGCAGCGCAGCGAAGACCCGGGATCCATGCCTGAACCCCTGTCGGAAGCGCTCCGGCATGGATCCCGGATCGGCGCGGCTTCGCCGCTTGTCCGGGATGACGGCTTGGTTCAGTAAGCACTTACCTATTGACCCAGCCCTCTGCTATAGCGCGGCGAACCGTTCTCGGCGCCGCCGTTGCGCCAATCCAGGAGCCCGCCATGTCGGTCGATCTCGCCACCGTCAAACGCGTCGCGCATCTGGCGCGCATCGCCGTGCCGGAGGCCGATCTGCCCAAGCTGCAAGGCGAGCTCAACGCCATCCTCGGCTTCGTCGAGCAGTTGAACGAGGTCGA
>DATDBB010000093.1:0-12926 GCA_036525085.1 Allobosea sp. | reverse complement strand
TCCTCGCGCAAATCGAAAGCGTTGTTCCGAAACGGTGAGTATGTCCTTCCAGCCAGGCGCGCATCTCTCGCTGCCGTCCACTGAATCCCATCCGCTCGTCGGGCGGACGATCCTGCAGATCATCCCCGATCTGGAAGCGGGCGGCGCCGAACGCACGGCGGTCGATATCGCCAAGGGGCTGACGGATGTCGGCGCCCGCGCCCTGGTCGCGACCGAGGGCGGCAGGCTCGTGGCCGAATTGCAGGCCAAGGGCGGCGTTTGGCTGCCCTTTCCGGCAGCTTCCAAGAACCCGCTCGCCATGGCGCTCAACGTGCGCAAGCTCGTGCTGCTCTGCCGGCATGAGGGCGTCGAGTTGATCCATGCCCGCTCGCGGGCGCCCGCCTGGGTCGCGCTCGCGGCGGCGCGCATCCTCAAGCTGCCCTTCGTCACCACCTATCACGGCTCCTATGCCAGCCGCTCGACGGTGAAGACGCTCTACAATTCCGTGATGGCGCGCGGCGACGTCGTCATCGCCAACTCCGCCTATACGGCCGAGCTGATCCTGGCGAAGCATGGCTTCGCGCGCGATCATATCCGTGTCGTCAACCGCGGCACGAATTTCGCGGCCTTCGCGCCGCAGGCGGTGACGCCGGAGCGCATCCAGGCCCTGCGCCGGGCCTGGGGCGTCGAGCCGCACCAGCGCATCGTGCTGCTGCCGGGGCGCCTGACCAACTGGAAGGGCCAGCGCGTTCTGATCGAGGCCGCCCGCATCCTGCGCGATGGCGGCGACACCGACACCGCCTTCATCCTCGCCGGCGATCCGCAGGGCCGCGAGGGTTATGTCAAGGAACTCGACCAGCTCATCGCCAAGGCCGGGCTGGAAGGGCGTGTCAAACGGGTCGGCCACTGCGCCGACATGCCGGCAGCGCTGCTCGCCGCCTCCGTCGTGGCCGTGCCCTCGACCGAGCCGGAGGCCTTCGGGCGGGTCGCGGTCGAGGCGCAGGCGATGGGCACGCCCGTCGTCGTGTCGGATCTCGGCGCCGTGCCCGAAACCGTTCTCGCCCCGCCGCAGGTCAGTCCGGGCGAGCGCACCGGCTGGCGCGTCCCGCCGGGCGATGCGCCAGCGCTCGCGGCCGCGCTGGAAGGGGCGCTGGCCCTGCGCCCATCGGCTCGCGACAACCTGGCTTTACGGGCGCGCCAGCATGTCGAGCGCCATTTTTCGCTGGAGACGATGGTCGCCGAAACGCTCGACGTCTATTGCGCGCTGCTCGGTCGGTAACCATCTGACCAAATCCGCCTCATCCATTGACAACGCGCATCTTTGTGCAATGTGTCTGCTCACGGGCGCGAGGAGCGCCATTCACAGGAGAATACCACCATTCGTCGTCCTTTCCGCGCTGCCCCGACCCCGACCAAAGACGGCCCGCGTTCCAACCGCGACATCCGCGGTGTCCGCGACGTCCAGCTCATCGACGATACCGGCGCCAACCGTGGCGTGGTTTCGTTCTTCGAGGCCCTGAAGATTGCCGAGGATGCCGGTCTCGACCTGGTCGAGATCGCCCCCAACTCTGTGCCTCCGGTCTGCAAGATTCTCGACTATGGCCGCTTCCGCTTCCTGGAGCAGAAGAAGGCCGCCGAGGCGCGCAAGAAGCAGCGCACCATCGAGATCAAGGAGATCAAGCTGCGTCCGGGCATCGACAAGCATGACTACGAAGTCAAGATGAAGGCCATGCTCGGCTTCTTCGAGGAGGGCGACAAGGTCAAGGTGACCCTGCGCTTCCGCGGCCGCGAGATGGCGCACCAGGATCTCGGCGTGAAGGTGCTCGAGCGCGTCAAGGCCGATCTGGCCGAGACCGCCAAGGTCGAGAGCGACTGGCAGCTCGAAGGCCGCCAGATGGTCATGGTGCTGGCTCCGAAGTGAGAGCTGGCGCCCAAGCCAAGCATTCGCCGATCGCGCCAAGCGATTCGCCAAAAGGCCCGGCCCCAGTGCCGGGCTTTTTCATGTCTGGCGCCGCCATGCCGTTGGTCAGCGCTTGCGGTTGGTGGAGGGATGGTGGTGCTTGGCGCACCGGCGCCCGGGATTCTAGCTGACCGAGCGGACGATCTCGCGATAGGCGGCTTCGGGGAACGCCTTGAGGGTTTTCGTGCGGATGTTCCCGAGCATGGCGAGTTGCAGGCAGAAGCGGGCGAGCACCGCATCGTCGGGAGCCTCGCAGACGACGACCAGATCATACTCGCCCATCGTCATGAAAAACGATTTGAACTCGCCCCCCATGCTCCCGAGCAGCTTCTTGGCGGCATCGAGACGGGCCGGTGAATCCTTGACGTTGCGCGCGCCCTGGTCGGTCCAATTCGCCAGCATGATATAGGTCGTCATGGCACGTCTCCCGACCCGGGGTTTCCGTCGAAAGCACCATGCGGCGGCGGGCTTGTCGCCGCGCGGCTCCGAACGGGACGTCTGGCCGTCCGCCGGGTGCGACATCCTAGCACGGCAGACATGAGGCCACGCGGAGAAACGCATCATTCTGCTGTAAATTTGAGCGCGCTTCGCTGTCGGAGCTGATGCGAATCAGCGGGCTTGATGATCTCATCCCGCGCGGGGGCAGGTTCGTCATGCCCGGATATTTCCGACGTTCGCGGCCCGGCGGTCGTGGCGGCGGGCTGACGAGAGGACTACCGACTTTGCCGACACTGCATAAGGGAATCGAGATCGACCCCGCGCTTGCCGGCTTGATCCGGCACATGCGCGCCATCGATGACTATCGCCAGGTCTTCGATCGCCTCCAGGCGTCCTGGGACACGCTGACCCTGCTCGGGCAACTGTCCGGCAATGCCACGGAGATGTCGGGCACGCGCTCGGCCTTTGAGGGCCTCACAGCGAGCCTGCTCGGCCACCTCGCCAAGGAGACGCGCGACAAGGTCATGGCCGATCTGCGCATCAAGGCGCAGAACGCCATCGACGTGCTGGTCCGCAACCTGTTCGAGCGCACGGCCGATATCGGCTTCCTCGCCGCCGACACAGATATCCGCGAGATGCTGGAGGCCAAGCCTTCTGCCGATTCGCGTGTCGCGATGGAGGCCCGCTTCCGCGACTATGTCGCGAAATACTCGGTCTATTCCGATATCGTGCTGGTTGATTGCGAGGGCGCGATCCGCGCCAGGCTCGCAGCCCATGAGGCGCAGACGGCGCGGCACGCCATCATCGACGAGGCGCTGTCCTCGCACGGCGCCTATGTCGAGCACTATGGCGTTCTGGACTTCGTCTCCGAGGAGCAGGCGCTGGTCTATGCCTGGCGGGTCGAGGACGCGGCCAAGCGCCCGCTGGGCGTGCTCGTGCTGGTCTTCAAGCTGGCCGACGAGATGGCCGGCATCTTCCGCAAGCTCCTGCCGGAGCATGACTGGACCGTGCTCGCTTGCGTCTCGCCACAGGGCGATGTGGTCGCGGGCTCCTGCCCGATCCAGTTGCCGGCCGGGCTGAAGCTGTCGCCGGCCGCGCTGCAGGGACGCGATCCGATCGTCAGGCTCGGCGGCCGGTAATATCTCGCCATGGCCTGCAAGAGCTCCGGCTACCAGGGCTATATGGGACCGGGCTGGATCGGGCTCGGCTTGATCCCGCTCGAAGCCGCCTTCGATCAGGACGATGGCGAACTCGGCAAGGCGATCAGCGAGGATCTGCTCGCCGCCGTCACCAGCCAGGCGGGCTTGTTCTCGGCCGAACTGCGCAGCGTCTCGCGCCAGGCCGCGGCGATCCAGGGCGATCTCAACCGCTCGGTCTGGAACGGCTCGATTCGGCAGGCCGGCTCGACCGCCGCCAACGCCGCCTTCTCGAAGATCCTGCTCTGGGAAATCTCCAGTGCCGGCCGCAAGACGCAGGCCGTCTGCGACGCCTCGATCGGCGACCTTCATCGCACGGTCGTCGCCGCGATCATGGAGAAATGCCGCTCGCGCGCCGCCTTCGCCATCGACGTGATGGACCGCAATCTCTACGAGCGCGCCAATGACTGCCGCTGGTGGGCGCTGAATGCGAGCTTCGCGCGCGTGCTGGCCGCGCCGTCGCCGGAGGGCAGCCGGCTCTGCGGCGAGATCCTCGCGACCATCAACGCGCTCTACACGGTCTACAGCAATCTCATCCTGTTCGATGCGCAGGGCGGCGTCGTCGCCGTATCGCAGCCCTCGCAGGCCCATCTCGTCGGCAGCACGCTCGATGCCGAATGGGTGGCGCGGACGCTCGCGCTCCGTTCCGGCCAGCACTATGCGGTTTCCGGCTTCGAGCCGAGCCCGCTCTATGACGACGCTTCGACGCTGGTCTATACGGCGGCGGTCCAGGCTGCGTCCGGCGGCAAGGCTCTCGGCGGCATCGCCATCGTCTTCGATTCGACCCCGCAATTTTCCGCGATCCTGAGCGATTCCCTGCCGACCGACGAGGATGGCGCAGCTTTGGCAGGAGCCTTCACGCTTCTCGTCGACAGCGACGGGCGGGTGATCTCCTCGAGCGATCCGCGCTTCGCCATCGGCTCCGAGAGCCCCTTGCCGGTCGATCCCGTCAGCCTTGAGCGCGATGGCGATCTCGCCTGCATCCGCAGCTTCGAAGGCAAGCACATGGCCGTCGGTGCGGCCCTCTCGAAGGGCTATCGCGAATACAAGACCAGCGACGGCCATCGCGCCGATGTCGTGGCGCTCTGTGCCGTGCCGCTGGGAGAGGTCGCGACCGGTGCGCTCGCCAGGCCCGCGATCGGCGGGGCAGGGCGGGGCACGCTCGCGGCGCACAAGCCGGCCGATGGCGTCGAAGCCTTCGAGGTTGCGACCTTCCATATCGGCCGCCACTGGCTCGGCGTGAAGGCTCGCGACGTCATCGAGGCGGTCGACGTGGTCGGCTTGAAGCCCTCCGCGCGCAAGGCCGATGACGGGCTGCTCGCCGGCTACAAGCTGCATCAGGGCCAGCCCGTGCCGGTGCTTCGGCTCGCGCGCCTGCTCGGCATTCCCGACGCCTCCTCCGAAGAGCAGCAGATCGTCATCGTGCGCGCCGCCGGCCGGACGCTGGGGCTGATCGTCGATGCGCTCGGCCTGATCCCCGAGATCGCCGTTTCCGAACTGCAGGCGCTGCGCGACCTCAGCGCCAAGGCCGACGTCCCGGCGCTTGGCGTCGTCGCGGCGCGCGACGCCAGGGGCGAGCCCGCCGGCATGCTGATGGTGCTCGATGTCGACCGGCTCGGCGCGCGCCTCCAAGGTGAAAGCAGCGAGCACTTCATCCGTGCGGCGGAGTAGGAGCGCCGGCTTGCGCCCGCCGCCTCAGCGGACCGGGCACCAGTCCCAGAAGCCGGTCGTGCGCGCCGGCGTGGTGTAGTACCAGCAATAGCCCGCGCGCGGTGGCTGCCCCGCCCATGAAACCGCCGCCGCTCCCGCGATGAAGCCGATCGCGGCGCCGGCCGCGATGGCTCCGCCCCGGTTCCAGTGACGGCGCGGATGCACCACGACGACACGCCCCGGCCGGTAGGTGTGGCGGACGACGGGCCGGCTGCGATGGCTGCGATAGACATGGCTGCGGTTGGGATGGCTGCGATGGACCTGGCCGCGGTTAACCCGGCCCCGGTCGACATGCGAGCCGGAGCCGCGATGGCTCCTGTGAACCGTGCCCTGCCGGGAACCACGAGCATTCTGGTGCGAAACATTTCGCCCGCCGGAGCGAACCTGCGCCTCGGCCGATCCGATGCCGGGAATCGGGGGAATCAGGCTCGTCATGAAGGCAAGCAGCAAGAAGAGCGATTTCGCCGTCAGATTCCTGCGCACGCAAACCTCCCGCAATGCATCGGCTCCGGCGCCCCCGGCCAGTGTCGAGTCTAGCGCTTCCCTGCCGCCGATGTCGATTGATCGCGGCAGGATACTCGCCAGCCTCGGCCGGGGCGGGCGACGTCCCTCGAGACCCGGAGATCAATGAGCGAGAGGCTGCATTGTCCCCAGGGACAATAGTTGAGGCAATTCACCTCCGGCAGCATAGCGGTTGCGGTCAAACTTGATGGGGCGCGTTGGGTCATTGAGCCATTCGGGCTTCCTCAAGACCGCGCACACCCTGCCGCTGCTACTCACCACCGCGTGCAACGCGTAAATGACAGGCAATTCAAAGACGCCAATCTCGATCAACTCGTCGTTCCTGCCTGAAGGCAGTTGAGGGAGCCGACAATGAAGTTCCTGATTGCGTTGCCCGTCCTGGTGGCGGGCTTCATGGCCACAGGTACCGGCGAGGTCGGTGCCGTCGTCTACTGCCAATACGTCAACTATCCCGCGGGCTGCATCGTCAGGCCCGGTGTCGTGTTGCGGCCGCGGCCGGTCGCGCGTGCCGCGGTGACGCCGGGCGTCGGCGCGCCGGGCGTGGGTGTGCGCCCGGGAACGCCGATGAACCGTGGCGGCCCGGTCAACCGGGCGGGCAGGCGCTAGGCAGCCCTTCGCGCGACAAGCGCCGATGGCGAGACGATCTCGCCGGTGCGCCAGGCCGGCGCTTCGCCGTGCCGGTTATCGCCCGAGGCCCCGCGAGGAGCGGCGCGCTCAGGTGGCAGGCCGCTTCGCCAGGGCAAGCCCGACGCCGAGCGCGATCATTGCCCCACCCGAACCCTCGCGCAGGCGCCTGATCAGGCCGGGGCGGGCGGCAGCGCCGTCGCGGATGCCGCTCGCCGCAAAGGCGACGACGATGTCGGCGAGGGTGTTGAGCAGGACGGAAACGAAGCCCAGCATCAGGAACTGCAGCGCGACGCTTCCCGTGCCGTCGACGAACTGGGGAATGAAAGCCAGGAAGAAGGCGGCCGTCTTGGGGTTGAGTGCCTCGACGACGACGCCTTCGCGAAAGGCCCTTGCCACACCGATGGCCGGCTCGACCGCGCCGCCGCCGAGGACGTTCGCCGCATCCCGTCGCGCCACCTGGAAGGTGCGCCAGCCGAGCCAGACAAGATAGGCCGCCCCCACCAGCTTGAGCGCCGTGAAGAGTTCCGCGCTCGCCAGCACGATCGCGGACACACCCAGGCTGCCGGCGACGACATGGACCATGCCGCCCAGCCCGGTGCCGAAGCTGGAAGCGATGCCTTCGCTGCGACCGCCCGCCAGCGTGCGGGCTGCGACATAGAAGATGCCGGGACCGGGTGTGATCGCGAGGAGAAGCGCTGCGGCGACATAGAGCGCGAATTGGCTGAGTTCGGGCATGACGAGTGATACCGAGTTCGAAGGGAGGCCTGCGTCCGCGATCAATCGACGGGGACGAGCGAAGCAGCCGCACGCTCGGAAGGCCGGGCGCTGTTCGCAAGGCCGGCGGCGACATTCGCGCGGTCGCCGAGGGGCCGGTTCTGGCTCATCTTGCGCTTGCCCTCCAGTCGCGTGATCGGCATGCGCATCCCGACGATCCCCCGCAACTGCGCCTGGACGAACTCGGGCGGCGCGTCGGATACCGCCCATGGCGCCTGGCGTTCGCCTTCATGGATGTTGGTCAGCCGTGTCACGGCTTCCAGCAGTCTCGTGGCGTCGTCGAAGAACTCGACCGGGCCATAGGCATGGACGGCCACGTAGTTCCAGGTCGGCACGACCTTCCCGGTCTCCTGCTTGGTCTCGTACCAGGACGGGGTGATGTAGGCGTCGGGGCCCATGAAGATGGCGAGCCCGTCGCCGAGGGCTGGCGTCCGGCACTGCGGATTGGCCTTGGCGAGATGGCCGTACAGCACGCCATGCTCGCCCTCGGTCTCGTCGAGGAACAGCGGCAGCGGCGTGGCGAGCACGCCACCCTCCGTCGCCGTGACGAAATTGGCGAGCCGTGCGCCACGGATCGTCGCCAGGATGCTGTCCCTGTCGTCGTCGCGGAAGGCGGGTGGCGTGTACATCGCGGATCTCCTTGCGTCGGCAGCCTCAATGCCGGCAATCTGGCTTGCTGGAAATAGCCAGTTTCGAGAGATTGACGTGGTCCAGTCGGAAGGCATCGGACGCCGGATCATCGCGGCGATCAAGGAGCGGATCCATGGCGGAGCCTATCGGCCGGGCGATCGCCTGCCGTCGAGCCGGGCCTTCGCGGCAGAATGGGGAGCGTCCCGCACCACGGTCACGGCAGCTTATGGCCAGTTGATCGCGGAAGGCTATCTGGTCACGCGGCCAGGCGCCCGTCCGATCGTGGCGCAGGGGCTGGCGGCAAGGCAGGAAGCGGCACCCATGGCTGCGTCGCCCGGGCGTCCCCTCTCCACCGTCGCACAACGCCTGCTGGCGCTCCCGCCGCCGGCGCCACCGCGATCGTTCAAGCTCGCCGACTTCCGCTATGGCGACCTGTCGGGGGCCGACTTTCCGGTTCTGGCCTGGCGGCGCGCGCTGGCCAAGGTCGCGCTCCGGCGCAAGGCGAGGTTGCGCTATGCCGATCCGCAGGGCGACCCCGACCTCCGTTCGTCATTGCAGGGCTATCTCTGGCGGGCGCGGGGCATCGCCTGTTCGGCCGACGACATCCTCATCGTCAACGGCTCCCAGCAGGGGCTCGACCTCTGCGCGCGGCTGCTGCTCGACCCCGGCGAGCCGTTCCTGATGGAAAACCCGGGATACATCCTGGCCCGGCATGCCTTCGTCGCGGCGGGCGGTAAAGCAGTGCCGATCCCCGTCGATGGCGACGGCCTGGTGACGGACACCTTGCCGCCCGCCCGGCTCGCCTATGTCACGCCCTCCCACCAGTTCCCCCTCGGCGGCGTGCTGTCCGCGCCGCGCCGCCGCGCGCTCCTGGCCTGGGCCACGTCCACCAATGGCTACGTCATCGAGGACGATTACGACGGCGAGTACCGGCACGACATCGCGCCGATCCCGCCCTTGCAGACGCTGGATCCGCAATCCGTGATCTATGTCGGTACGGTCTCCAAGATTCTCTCGCCGACCTTGCGGCTGGGCTATCTCGTCCTGCCCGCCGGATTGGTCCGGGTCTTCGCCGAGGCGAAGCGTCTGACGGACCGGCATGCCCCGCTGCTGGAGCAGGAAGCTCTGGCCGAACTGCTGGCCAGCGGCGCTTATGAACGCCATGTCCGCAGCATTCGCCGGAAGAATGCGGAGCGACGGGCCGTCCTGCTCCAGGTGCTCTCGGCGCAATGCGGGGCGTCCGTCACCGTCGAGGGCGCCGAGACCGGGCTGCATCTCGTGATCTGGATCGACGGTGTCGCTGCCGACCGCGAGAGCGAGATCGTCGAGGCCGCACACTCCGTCGGGCTCGGCCTCCATCCGGTGTCGCCGCTCTATGATGCGGCAGCTCCAAAACCCGGGACGGCAGGGTTCGTTCTCGGCTACGCTGCGCTCGACGTCGATGTGCTGCGGCGCGGCGTCGCGATGCTGGCGACCGTGCTGGCGAAGTGCCGCTGAGCGGCCGAAAGCGAGGCCCGTGACCGCCTCGCTTGCCATGTCCGCCCTTTTCTGTCATACGCCCGGCCTTCGATCGCCCGGCTGATAAGGGCTGCCGTGGCGGTCGTTCTTTGCTTCCAGCAAGCAAAACATGAAGCGGCGCAACTCGCGCGCTCGCGACCTATGAGGAGCTAAAATGCCCAAGATCAAGACGAAATCGGCCGCCAAGAAGCGGTTCAAGATCACCGGAACCGGCAAGGTTATGTACGCCCAGGCCGGCAAGCGTCACGGGATGATCAAGCGGACCAACAAGCAGCTCCGCAATCACCGCGGCACCACCGCTCTCTTCGAGGGCGATGCGGCCAACGTGAAGAAGTATTTCCTCCCCAACGGCTGACGCCCCCTAACCTTCCGGAGATCATGACATGGCTCGCGTGAAACGGGGCGTAACGTCCCACGCCAAGCACAAGAAGACACTCAAGGCCGCCAAGGGCTTCTATGGCCGCCGCAAGAATACGATCCGCGCCGCCAAGGCGGCCGTCGATCGCTCGATGCAGTACGCCTATCGCGACCGCAAGAACAAGAAGCGCTCGTTCCGTGCGCTCTGGATCCAGCGTCTCAACGCTGCGGTGCGCGAGCATGGCCTCGTCTACTCGATGTTCATCAACGGCCTGAACAAGGCCGGCATCGAGCTCGACCGCAAGACCCTGTCGGCCATGGCCATCGACGATGCCGCCTCCTTCGCGGCGGTGGTCGAGTCGGTCAAGGCTGCGCTCGGCACCGAGGCGCAGGCCAAGGCTGCCTGAGCTTCTAGGCACTGAGACTATGGAAAGGGCCGGCAGCGATGCCGGCCTTTTTCGTTTGCGGTTGCGCCGGCCTTCACGTCTCGACGCTGTCTTCGGTCGCCGGTCTCCAGCCGTCGCCTGCGCCTTCGACGATGCGGGCATAGGCTTCCTCGGGCGAATCCGCATAGCAGAACAGGGACAGGTCCTCGGCCCGGATCATCCCCGCATCGGCCATGGCCTGCAGGTTGAGCAGCGCCTTCCAGTAGGCGCCGTCATAGAGCACGATCGGCACCGGCCCCATCTTGCCGGTCTGCACCAGCGTCATGATCTCGAACAATTCGTCCAGCGTGCCGAAGCCGCCGGGGAAGACCACCAGCGCCGCCGCCCGCATGGCGAGGTGCATCTTGCGCATGGCGAAATAGTGGAAGCGGAAGGTCAGGTCCGGCGTCGACCAGGCGTTCGGCTCCTGCTCATGCGGCAGGGTGATGTTAAAGCCGATCGAGAGCGCCCCGGCCTCGGTCGCGCCGCGATTGGCCGCCTCCATGATGCCGGGCCCGCCGCCGGTGGCGATGACATGGTCGCGGCCGCTGTTGCCTTCGGCGAGCGCGCCGCCGCGCTCGGAGGCCAGGCGGGCGAAGGCCCGCGCGGCCTCGTACCAGGGATCGCCCTCGCGCACCCGCGCCGAGCCGAAGACGACGATGGTCGAGACCACGCCGCGTGCTCGCAGATGGTCCTCGGCCTTCTGGTATTCGAGCATGAAGCGGGCGCCACGCGTCGAATCGCCGAGCAGGAAATCATGGTCGAGCGCCGCGAGGCGATAGGAGGGCGAATTCTTCTGGGCGGTGCTGTCAGGCATGGCATCGATCCGGTGAGGCGTGAGGCATAGTCTAGGCGAGGTAGCTTCGCAGCACCGCCGCCATGCGCTCAGCCCCGGTTTTGTGCGGCAGCAGGGTCAGGAAGCGCCCGTCGCGATCCATCAGATAGGTCAGCGAGCCATGGTCGACGGCGTATTCGCCGGCGCCGTGATGCGGCTGCGTCAGCTTGCGACGATGCACCTTGTAGGCCTTCGCCACCGCCGCGATCTCGACCTCGCTGCCGGTCAGCCCGATCAGCGCCGGATGGAAGGCTGCGACGTTAGCCGCGAGTACCGGCGGCGTGTCATGGGCCGGGTCGACGGTGATGAAGAGCGGCGCAACGCGCTGCGCCAGCGGGCCGAGAACATCGAGCGCCTGCGCCATGGTGGGGAGATCGACCGGGCAAGTGTCGGTGCAGCGGGTGAAGCCGAAATAGACCAGCATGAAGCGGCCGCGATAGGCGTCGTCGCCAACGCGCCGCCCGTGATGGTCGATGAGGGAGAACGGGCCGCCGAAGCGGCCGGCCAGCGGATCGGGTGCCGTCTGGCCGGCGCTGCCATGGATATGGCCGCCTTTGCTCTGCGCTTGCGCGCGGGCGATGGCGGAACCGGCGAGCCCTGCCAGCAGCGTCCGGCGCGCGAGTCCCCGTGGCATGCTGCGCCTCAAGGCTTCGGCTTGGGTACGAGCCCCTTGATGCCGAGCGGCCCGTCCTCGGCGATGATGCGGTTCGCTTCCGGATCGGCGCGCCACCATTCCTCGGCCTTGCCGTTGCGGGCTTCCCATTCGGTCTTGAAGCGCTCGGCCGGAGCGAAGGGCGCCGTGTCGCCGTCGGCACGGACGCCCTGCACGAAGAACAGCGTCACGGCCGGGTTCTCGATCAGCAGCCCGTCGGCTTCGACCTGCCTGCCGCAGAAGCCGATCAGGTCCGGGATCGCAGCGGCAAAATCGACATTGCCCTTGGCGACGAGCCTGAAGGTGCCATCCGCCAGGACCAGTCCGAGTTGGCGCTTTCCGGCGCCGCAATCAGGTGCACAGCGACCCTTGAGATGACAGAGCGCATCGACGACGCGGCCCTTCAGTACGAGCGGCCTCTCATGCGGAATGCCCCAGGGCTCGGCGGCGAGGGTGGCATCTGCTCCGAGGCAGGCCACCAGCAGAAACCCGTACAGGGCTGAAACCGCCATCGTTTCCCTCGACGTCGTCATCCCGGGCGACCGAAGGGAGACCCGGGATCCATTCCGGAACGGCTCAGGCATGGATCCCGGGTCTGCGCTTCGCTCCGCCCGGGATGACAGCGTTTCATTTGGCACTGGGGCGCGATGCGAGCCGACGATCCACCGCATCGCCTCAGTTCCCGAACGGCTGGATGCCGTGTTCCTCATGGGTCATGGTGATCACGCCCTTGTCGTCGGCGATGCGGTCGACCAGCAGGTATTTCACCCCGTCGCGTTCGAGCAGTTCGCCATCGACCGTCACCTCATGCGTCGCGATCCGGGCGATGCGGGGATTGGCGGCGCTTTCGTCATCGTCGCCGATCCTGAGGATCAGGTAGAGGTCGCCCTTGGCATCGCGAATGCTGACCGGGATGCCGCCGAGCGCGCACCAGACCGCGCATTGGTGGTGCGCCGTGCCCTTGGCGAACATCAACCCGCTGATCGTGCACCAGGTGTCGCTGATCTCGCCTGTGACCGTGACGCGGCGGCCTTCCTGGGCGGCGGCCGGAGGGGCCGACCACAGGTGGAGAAGAGCCGCGGCGACGCAGAGAAGCGCCGCACCCGGGAGCGCCCGCCATTGCGACATGATTGTCATGCAACTGCGCTCTTCATGGCGAAAGGCCCCGCTTTTGCCGTTGCTGCGCTGCTTTGCCGGCATGATTGCCTCTAGCATCGACGCTGGCGACACCCTAGAAGATGCCTCGCAAACGGACCAGAGCAGGCATGAACGAGATCGATCACTTGGGCGCGAGCCTCCTTGC
>DATDBB010000092.1:0-10577 GCA_036525085.1 Allobosea sp. | reverse complement strand
AAGCCGCGGGTCCTCGCGCTCGACTTCAGCCGCGTTCCAGACATCGAGTACTCGGCCCTCCAGATGTTGCTGGAAGGCGAGAAACGCATGACAGAACGGGGTATCACGGTCTGGTTCGTGGGCCTCAACCCTGGTGCGCTTGAGGTCATTCGCCATGCAGGTTTGGACACGTTGCTCGGCCCGGACCGGTTGCTCTTCAACGCACGCGCTGCCATCGAACGCTACACCGCTGTCTGCCTTCAGCGCCCTTGAGACCATTTAGGGGCTTTCGGGAAGGGAAGGTCTCTGAATCATCGCAGCCATTTTGGAGCGCAGATGAGACAGAACCGAAGGACCGCGACCAAGATAGGGCAAGCTCGCCCGAGACACTCTGGAACAGGGCGGCTGGTAGATCGCAGATGCAGCTGAAGCGGCACTCGGGACGCTTCACCAAGTAGACCATGCCGGAGGTCGAAGAGCGTCCCATCAGCACCTCTTCCGGTGCTGATTCATACCAGGAATCGTACCAGAGCCGATTTCGGCTCATTTTGCATCAGACAATTCGTTGAAAAATCAATGGTTTAGCCACATGAGTGGCGCGACCTACGGGAGTCGAACCCGTCTCCCCAGCGTGAAAGGCTGGTGTCCTAACCGATAGACGAAGGTCGCGGGCTTCCGAACCGCGGGCGGTTCGTGTCGAAGCGGGGCGAGGTATAGTGGCAGCTTCCCGGCTCCGCAAGCCGTGAGTTTCCAGTTTCTGTGGTCAAATCCCGCTGCGAGCCGGATTCACCGCCCTGCCATGTCGGACCTCGCCGGGTCACACCGGCCGCGCCAGGTCGAGGACGCGCAATTCAGCGCTTTCGTTGCCGCCCCAGCGGTTGAGCGTCAGCGTCGCGGCGAGATGGACGGTTTCGCCGCGCGCTGCCAGCAGCGCGCGGCCGAGCGGCTCCTGCGCGACGCGGAAGGCGATGCCGCCGATCGTCGCGCCGTCTCCGCTCCTGAGCTTGACGCGGACATGGCCGCCGCTGCCGATCTCGACGGCATCGGTCAGGCGATGGGACGGGAAGACGAAGACCGGCTCGGGGCTGCCTGCGCCGAAGGGCCCTGCCCGCTCGATCTCCGCCAGCAGGCGCGGATTGGCGCCGCCGGCGCTGAGCGCGGCATCGATCCGCAGCGCCTCGGATTCGCTCGCGGCACCGACCTCGCCGGCGAGGCGCTCGATCAGGAAGGCATGGAAGGCCTCGCCTTGCCCCGCCGCCAGCGTCACGCCGGCCGCCATGGCATGGCCGCCGCCTTTGACTGCGAGCCCGGCCTCGACGGCGGCGCGCACGGCACGACCGAGATCGACGCCCGCGACGGAGCGGCCGGAGCCGGTGGCGCCGCCCTCCCCGTTGAGCGCCAGCGCGAAGGCCGGCCGGCGGAAGCGCTCCTTCAACCTTGCTGCGACGAGGCCGACGATGCCGGGGTGCCAGTCCGCCGAAGCTGCGAGCAGCACGGCCATGTCTTCATCGCGCATCAGCGCATGCTCGGCCTGCGACGTCGCCTCCAGCACGGCCAGACGCTCGATCTCCTGCCGCTCCTGGTTCAGGCGGTTGAGTTCGGCAGCGATGCCGCGCGCCTCGATCTCGTCGGCGGTCAGCAGGAGCCTTGCGCCCAGCGCCGCATCGCCGATGCGCCCGCCGGCATTGATGCGCGGGCCGAGCAGGAAGCCGAGATGCCAGGGCTGGACGGGACCATCGAGCCCCGCCACATCCATCAGCGCCGCCAATCCCGGCCGGGCGCGGCCGCGCAGCATGGCGAGCCCCTGCCGGACGAAGGCGCGGTTGAGGCCGCGCAGCGGCACGACATCGGCCACCGTCGCCAGCGCCACGAGGTCGAGCGCCGCCAGCAGATCGGGCTCTCCGCCGCGCTGTGCCCAGACGCCTTGGCGGCGGAGTTCGGCGCGCGTCGCGACGAGCGCGAGGAAGACGACGCCGGCGGCGCAGAGATGACCGAGCCCGGAGAGATCGTCCTGCCGGTTCGGGTTGACCAACGCCTCGACCTCCGGCAGTCGCTCCGGAGCCTGGTGATGGTCGAGCACGACGACATCGAGCCCGAGGCGCTTTGCCTCCGCCAGCGGCTCATGGCTCGTCGTGCCGCAATCGACGGTGACGAGCAGCGTCGCGCCCTCGGCCGCGAGCTGGCGGATTGCCTCGCTGTTGGGACCGTAGCCTTCGATCAGGCGATCGGGAATGTGGATGCGCGGGCGCGCGCCCGCTTCCGTCAGGAAACTGGCAAGCAGCGCCGCGGAGCAGGCGCCGTCGACATCGTAGTCGCCGAAGATCGCGACCTGCTCGCGCATCGCAACGGCGCGTGCGAGGCGGGCCGCCGCCGGTTGCATGTCGACCAGCGTGCCCGGATCGGGCAGGAGGTCGCGCAGCTTGGGTTCGAGATAGAGCGCGGCCTCGCTGGCCTCGACGCCACGGCCCGCCAGCAGCCGGGCGAGAATGTCGGGGATGCCCTCGAGCTGCGACAGTGCCTCGGCGCGGCCGAGGCCCGCGGCGTCGAGCCGGTCGCGCCAGGGCCTGCCCAGCACGGAACGGGTGACGCCGAGAAAGGCGCGCGGGGGTTCGAGACTCATGGGCAGAGGGCGTCGCGCAGGCGCAGCCGTTCGTCAACCGTGGTGTTGCGGCAAGTCAGGCGCGTGGCGGTTCGGCTAGCGATCAGGCTGCCTTGGCGCCAACCAGATCGAGCGCCGAGCGGACCGCCACTGCATAGCCTTGCGCGCCGAGCCCGGCGATGATCGCAGTCGCAGCCAGCGAGACGTAGGAGCGGTGATAGATCGGCTCGCGGCGGTGGATGTTGGTGATGTGCAGCTCGATGATCGGACCGGGGAACATCTTGAGCGCGTCGAGGATCGCCATCGAGGTGAAAGTGAAGGCGGCCGGGTTGATGACGATGGCGCAGCCGCCATCGATCGCCTGATGGATCCAGTCGATCAGCTCGTATTCACGGTTCGACTGGCGGAATTCCAGCTTGGTGCCACCGGCAGCCTCCCGGCACATCGCCTCGACCTCTGACAGCGTCGTCGCGCCGTAGAGATGCGGCTCGCGCGTGCCGAGACGGTTCAGGTTCGGGCCGTTGAGGACGTAGATCGGCTTGGTCACGCGAGCACCTGTGATGTGTTCAATCGACTGCGCCGCCCCGTCAGCCCTGGTAGCCCATCAGGCGCGGCAGCCAGAGTGTCAGGTCCGGCAGGAAGGTAATCAGCGCCAGCGCCGCGATCATCGCGAAGAGGAACGGCATGCACTCGCGCACGATGTCCCTGAGCGGCACGCCGGTGATGTTGTTCATGATGAAGAGCAGCAGCCCATAGGGCGGCGTGATCAGCCCGAGCATGATGTTGACAACGACGACCACGCCGAAATGCACCATGTCGATGCCGAGCGCCTTGGCCGTGGGGATGAAGACCGGCACGACGATGAGCAGGATCGCGGTGCCCTCCAGCAGGCAGCCGAGCACCAGTAGGATGGCGTTGACGAGGAGCAGGAAGCCGATCGGCGTCATGTTCCAGCCCGAGAGCAGCACCTTTAGGCTCTCGGGGATGTTCTCGATCGTGACGACATAGTTGAACACTAGCGCGCCGGCGATGAGCATTCCGATCGAGGCCGTGGTGCGGGCGCTGTAGGCGAGCGAGGTATAGAAGGCGCGCAGGGAGACGCTGCGATACAGCAGCGCCGAGATCGCCAGCGCATAGGCGGCAGCGACCGCCGCGGCTTCCGTCGGCGTCGTCGCGCCACCATAGATGCCGCCGAGCAGCACGACCGGCATCATCAGTGCCGGGAAGGCACGCCAGGTGATGCCAGGCCATTCCCGCAGCGGGATCGGCGGCTCGACCGGAAAGTTCCGACGCCTGGCCGTGAAACCGACGATTCCCATCTGTGCGCCAGCCATCAGCAGGCCGGGAATGACGCCACCGAGGAAGAGGAAGCCGATCGAGGCGTCCGAGACCAGCGCATAGAGCACCATCGGAATCGAGGGCGGGATGATCGGCCCGATCACGGACGAGGCGGCTGTCAGCGCAGCGGCGAAGCTCGGCGGGTACTTGCCGTCCTTGGTCATCATCGCCTGCATCATCCGCCCGGTGCCGGCGGCGTCCGCGATGGCCGAGCCCGACATGCCCGCGAAGATCACGCTCTGGACGATGTTGACCTGCGCCAGGCCGCCGCGGAAACGCCCCACCATGACATCGCAGAAGCGCAGCAGGCGTTCGGTCATCGAGCCGATGTTCATCAACTCGGCAGCGAGGATGAACAGCGGCACGGCGAGAATGACGTAGTTCGTGTACATGCCGTTGAGCAGTTGCTCGGCAGCGATGCTGAGGTCCTGCCCCGCCATCAGCAGATAGAAGATCGAGCCCGCGATCATGGCATGGCCGATCGGCAGGCCGAGCAGCGACAGCGCGACGATGGCGAGGATGCAGAGCGAGAACGGGCTGGTCATACGCCTGAGCCTGCCTTGGTCGGATCGAAGGCCTCGGGCGCGGTCCCCCGCAGTGCCTGCCAGCCGAGCCAGAGATAGCGCGCGATCGCGGCGACCGCGAAGGCGAGATAGATCGAATAGACCCAGTTGAACGGCAGCTTCAGATAGGCCGTGCGCTCGACCTTCATGAAGGCGACATAGTCGGCCATCGCCGGCAGGGAGATCGTGTAGAGCACGACCAGCGCGACGGCGGTGACCACCGCCATCACCCGCCGGGCGCGAGCACCGACCGCGCCGTAGATGATGTCGAAGCGGATCTCCTCGCTCTCGCGCGTGACGAAGGCCGAGCCGAACAGCACGATCCAGAGCCAGAGGATCACGCTGATCTCATGCGTCCAGCCGATCGGAAAGTTCAGCAGGTAGCGGAAGACGATTTGGACGATGAAGACGGCGAACATCGCGCCGAGCATCAGCACCAGGACATTCTCGGCGCGGCGGGCCAACCACCCGCCGAGCCCCTTCAAGCGATCGCTCACGCCGCAGCCCTCCGCGCGCCCAACCTCAGAGCGCGTTGATCTTCTCGATCATGCCCGGCTTCCAGCTCTTGGCGAGATCGGAGGCGAGATATTTCTTCTGGGCGAAGTCGCGGAAGGCGGCGACGTCGGGCGTATAGACCTCGAGCCCCTGCTTCTTGAAGAAGTCGACGAGCTCCTTCTCCTTGTCGAGGTGGGTCTTGGCGCTCCAGTCCATCGCCGCGTCGGCTGCGGCCTGGAAGGCGGCCTGCTTCTGCGGCGACATCGCCTTCCAGATCCGGTCGGTGACGCAGAGCAGGTCGAAGCCGACAAGGTGCGAGGTCAGCACGATCTGCGAGGAGACCTCGTAGAACTTCATGTTCTGGACATTCGGCAGCGGGTTGTCCTGGCCGTCGATCGCGCCGCTCTGAAGGCCGGTATAGACCTCGGCATAGGCCATTGGCGTCGGATTGGCGCCGAGCGACTGGCCGAGGAACTGCCAGGCGTCGCCGCCGGGCATGCGCAGCTTGATGCCGGCCATGTCGGCGGGCGTCGTGATCTTCTTCTTGGGCTTAAGACCGACCTGCCGGGCACCGAAATAGGTCGGCCCGAGAATCTTGATGTTGAGCTTGTCCTCGGCGACCTTCTTGAGATCGGCGCCGACATCACTGGCGAAGACCTTCTTCAGATGGTCGGCGTCGCGGAACAGATAGGCCGAGGTCACGATCGACCACTCGGGAATCTGGTTCGAGACGTCCTGCGGCGCGATGTTGCCCATATCGAGGTTGTTGCGCTGCATGGCGACCAACTCGGTGCCCTGCTTGAAGAGGTTGCCGCCGAAATAGGGCTGCAGGGTGAAGTCGTCTTTGATGGCGTCGCCGAAGCGCTTCATCATCTCGGCGCGGATGTCCTGCTCCGAGAACACCGCCGAGAAGCGCAGATTGGGCTTGGCCTGCGCGAAAGCGCCGCCGCTGAAACCCGCCGCCGCTGCAGCCGCACCGCCTGTGATCAGAGCACGCCTGTCGATTGAAATGGCCATGTCGAACCTCCCCTGTGAGCGGACTGTGACGCCGCCTTGTGGGGCGCACTATTGCCGCGAGTCGCCCGAGGCGCAACACGGATTTATCGCTTCGTATGAGATTTTTCATTTTACCATATAAATTGATCTCACCTTCTGTTTGGCTATGATGACCCGCTCGTCACGACGGGTGACTCCGCCGTGCCGGAGAGCGCAAATCCCAAGGCCAGATCATGCTCACCATCACGCCACCGCCCCCCTCCATCGGCGAGACGGCCTATCGGCGCATCCGCTCGGACATCATCTTCGGGCGGCTTGCCCCGGGGCAGAAGCTGAAGCTCGACGTGCTGCGCGAGAGCTATGGCGCGAGCGTCAGTACGCTGCGCGAGTTGCTCAACCGGCTGGCTTCGGAAGGGCTGATCGAGGCGGAGGGGCAGAAGGGCTTCGTGGTCACGCCCGTCTCGGCGACCAACCTGCAGGAGATCGCGGCGATGCGGCTGCTGCTCGAAGGCCATGCGCTGGCACAGTCCTTCGAGTCCGGCGACATGGAATGGGAGGGCCGCGTGGTCGCGGCGCATCACAAGCTCGCCCTGATGGAGCGGCGCATGCTCGCGCGCGATGGCGCCGAGCCCGAGCTCTGGAAGCGCTATGACTGGGAGTTCCACCACGCGCTGATCTCGGCCTGCGGCTCGCGGGTCCTGCTGGAGACCCATGCGGCGATCTACGACAAGTATCTGCGCTACCAGATGGTAGCGGTGATCTTCCGCGGCGCGATCGCGGCGCAGGAGCACCAGATGCTGCTGGACTGCGCGATGAAGCGCGACACGGCCGGTGCCACGGCGGTTCTGGCTCGCCATGTCGATGGCTGCGTCGAGCACACATTGGCCGGTGGAACGCTGCCGCCCGGGCTCGCCGGCTGAAGCATCGGCAGCGGCGGCTCGCCGGGATCTCAGCGAGCCGTGCCCTGGCAGCCGGCCCTCTAGACGATTGTCAGGGGATCACGGTTCCCCGTGCGCGCCCGCCATCCACGCGGCAGGAGCAGCCGGTCCCGACCACTCCGATGTCGATCAGTTGGCAGGTCCGCACGGGCGTCGCACAGTAGCCGCCCGGCGAGATTGCGACCCGCGTCGTGTAGGCCGGATAGCCGTAGACATAGGGATCGTAGTATGGCGCAGCCACCGCGGCGCCGATGGCCGTGCCCACCACAAGGCCGGCGGCGCCCCAGCCCCAGCCGGAATTCCAGCCGCGATCATAGCCAGGATAGCCCCAGCCGCGGCGCACACCCCAGCCGGCGCGGACATAGGGCCGGTTCCAGCCGCCGCCATACCAGCCCCCGCCACGCCAGCCTGCACCGCGCCAACCAGCGCCGTGCCAGCCAGCGCCGCGCCAGCCTGATCCGCGCCAGGCTACGCCGCCGCCATGCCATCCTCCGCCGCGCCACGCACCGCCGCCATGCCAACCGGCTCGACCGCCCCAGCCGCCTCCCCCGCCAAAATGTCGCTGGGCGGACGCGTCTTCGGCACTGGCGATGACGAGGGGGACAACGGCGGCGGCAAGCAGAAGGACGTGACGCATGGCACACTCCTACGACGAGACCGCCGCAGGATAGCGCAAATCACCCCGGCCGTATGCTGTCCTCACGGACAGATCGATCGGGGCGCTTCGGGCTAGCGAAACGAAAATGGCCGGGCGAGCCCGGCCATCCCATTTCATCAGCCCCACATGGCGGCTCCGGCCGCCATGCTCAATCGAGCTTGAACTTGGCGGCTCCGGCCGCCATGCTCAATCGAGCTTGAACTTGCCGAACTCGCGGTGCTCGCCATAGATGCGGCGGACCGTGCCGGTGATCGAACGATAGACGATGGTCTCGGTCTCGATCACGTCCTTGCCGAACTTCACGCCCTTGAGCATGCCGCCATTGGTGACGCCAGTCGCGCAGACGATGGTGTCGCCGGAGGCCATCTCCTCCATGCTGTATTTCCGGTTCGGATCCGAGATGCCCATGGTGAGGGCGCGGGCGCGCTTCTCCTCGGTGTCGAGGATGAGGCGGCCCTGCATCTGGCCGCCGACGCAGCGCAGCGCGGCCGCCGCCAGCACGCCCTCGGGCGCGCCGCCGATGCCGAGATAGAGGTCGATGCCGGTCTTGTCCGGCTCGGTGCAGTAGATCACGCCGGCGACGTCGCCATCGGTGATGAGGCGGATCGAGCAGCCGGTCTTGCGGACCTCCTCGATCAGCTTGGCATGGCGCGGGCGGTCCATGATCAGCGTCGAGATTTCGCTCGGCTTGACGCCCTTGGCCTTGGCCAGCGCATGGATGTTGTCGGTCGGCGAGGCGTCGAGATCGACGACGCCGCGCGCATAGCCCGGGCCGATCGCGATCTTGTCCATGTAGACGTCAGGCGCGTTCAGGAGCTTGCCGGCCTCGGCCATCGCCATCACGGCGATGGAATCGGGCATGTCCTTGGCGCAGAGCGTGGTGCCTTCGAGCGGATCGACCGCGATATGGACCTTGGGGCCCTGCCGGGTGCCGACCTTCTCGCCGATGAAGAGCATCGGCGCCTCGTCGCGCTCGCCCTCACCGATGACGATCTCGCCATCGATCGGCAGGCGGTTGAGTTCGCGCCGCATCGCATCGACCGCCGCCTGGTCCGCCGCCTTCTCGTTGCCGTGGCCGCGCAGGCGCGCTGCCGAGACCGCTGCGCGCTCGGTGACGCGCACCAGTTCCATCGAGAGATAGCGTTCGATGATCTGGGACGGGGAGATGCGAAGGTCTTCGGACATGAGCGGTTCCCTTTGTTTCGGCAATCGACAGCAGGCAGTCGTCGCGATGCGCCAGCCGGCCACCTACTCCCGTTCGATACGGATGACTTGCGGCGGTTCGGCGACATGGCCGTCCGCGGAGACCTTTTCGAGCGCGGCGCGGATCGCGGCCTCGCTGGTGGCGTAGGTGATGAGCACGACCGGCACGGGCGCGCCGGAACGGCCGGCGGGATCTTGCGCCACGGCAGCCTCGGAACGGCGCTGCACGATGCTCTCCAGCGAGATATCGGCCTCGGCCATGCGGGTGGCGATGCCCGCCGCTGCGCCCGGCCGGTCGACGACCGCGAGGCGAACATAGTAGCCGCCCTCATGGCGCTGCATCGGTGCGCGCGTCGCGCTTTCGAGGCGCGCCACCGGCAGGCCGAAGGGCAGCCCCGCCGTGCCCCGCGCGACATCGGCGATGTCGGCGACGACGGCCGAGGCGGTCGGGTCGCCGCCGGCGCCGGGCCCCACCAGCGTGATCTCGCGGACCGCGTCGGCGTCGACGGTGACGGCGTTGAGCACGCCCATGACCTGCGCGATGGCGGAGGATTTCGGCACCATGGTCGGGTGAACGCGCTGCTCGATGCCGGTCTTGGTGCGCTCGGCGACGCCGAGCAGCTTGATCCGGTAGCCGAGTTCATCGGCCATCTTCAGGTCGAGCGGCGTGATCGAGGAAATGCCTTCGACATGAATCGCTTCGGCGTCGATCTTCGTACCGAAGGCGAGGCTGGTCAGGATGGCGAGCTTGTGGGCGGTATCATAGCCTTCGACGTCGAAGGTCGGGTCGGCCTCGGCATAGCCCAGGCGCTGCGCGTCCTTCAGGCAGGCCTCGAAGGTCAGGCCCTCCAGCTCCATCCGCGAGAGGATGTAGTTGCAGGTGCCGTTGAGAATTCCGTAGAGCCGCGTGACGTTGTTGCCGGCCAGCGCCTCGCGCAGCGTCTTGACGATCGGGATGCCGCCCGCGGACGAGGCCTCGAAAGCGAGCGCGACGCCGTTCTCCTCGGCCAGCGCCGCGAGCGCGCTGCCGTGATGGGCGAGCAGCGCCTTGTTGGCCGTGACGACGGATTTTCCGGAGACGAGCGCGGCCTCGACGGCGGCCTTGGCCGGACCGTCAGAGCCGCCGATGAGTTCGACCAGGCAATCGATCTCCCCGGACTTCGCCAGCGCGACCGGATCGTCAAACCAGGTCAGCCCGCCGAGATCGACGCCGCGATCACGCGTGCGGTCGCGGGCTGAGACGGCGGTGACGCGGATGGCGCGGCCGCAGCGCTCGCTCAGCACATTCTCCTGCCGGCGCAAGATGCGCAGCACGGAGGCGCCGACGGTTCCGAGGCCGGCAAGGCCGATACGCAGGGGCTTCGAGGGGGCAGGAGAGGTCGCGATGGTCATGGGCGCGGGGTCGCATGGGGCGCGACCCGAGTCAACGGAGAGCGACGTTCCAGGGCCTGCGAAATGTCGCCGGCGCTAGTCGCGCTCGGCCGAGACGACGAAGGCGGCGATGGCTGCTTCTATCGGCCCTGAGCCGAAGCGGCGCTCCAGCGCCCTTGCCACCGCCTCGGTCACGGCCGTGAGACCCGGCCCGCCGCGTGCCTCGATCTCGCCGCGGATCGGCGTGCCCTGGCAGAAACCCGTCGCGACATCGATCGCGGAAGCGGCATGGGCGTGCTTCTCGACATGCTCGATGGTCGGCCTCGGGAATCCGCCAGCCATCACATCGAGCTCTATCGTCCCGATATCATGATAGCCATGCGGCGTGCGCTCGATGAAGCGCGGAGGATCGGCCGGAAAAACCTCGGCCAGCGCGT
>DATDBB010000091.1:0-22606 GCA_036525085.1 Allobosea sp. | reverse complement strand
GGCATGAAAATGCCGCTGCGCAGACACGGGACCGTTGCGACGAGAAGGCGCCTTTATCGGAGGGCGGTCCCGCATCTGCGCAGCAGCACTTCGTGCCGCAGCGCGTGCGGAATGACCCGCCTCAAAGCGTCTTGACGTAGTTCTGGTACTCGGCCTCGCTCATCAGGCTCTCGAGTTCGGCCGTGTCCTTGAGCTTGATCTTCAGGAACCAGCCCTTGCCGGCGGGGTCCTCGTTGACGGTGCCGGGAGCTGCCTCGAGTTCGCTGTTGACCGCAACGACCTCGCCGGAGACCGGCGCATAGACCTCGGAGGCGGCCTTGACGCTCTCGACCACGGCGGCCTCGCCGCCCTTGGCGAGGCTCTTGCCGATGGCGGGCAGCTCGACGAAGACGACGTCGCCGAGCTGGCCCTGGGCGTAGTCGGAGATGCCGACGGTGCCGGTATCGCCCTCGATGCGGATGTATTCGTGGTCCTTGGTGTAGCGGGTCTCGGCCATGGGATCAGGTCTCCGGAGCGGGAAAACGGGCTTAAGTCGGGTTCAGCGCTTGTAGCCGTTGGGGACGAAAGGCATCGCGGCGACGATCGCCGGCAGCGGCTTGCCGCGCACGATCAGGTCGAGCCGCGTGCCGGGCGCGCTATGGGCCTTGGCGACATAGCCCATGGCGCAGGGCGCGTTCAGCGTCGGGCCGAAGCCGCCCGAAGTGACCTTGCCGACGATCTCGCCCTCGGGCGTCGCGATCTCGGCACCCTCGCGGGCCGGCGCCCGGCCTTCCGGCAACAGGCCGATGCGGACGCGCGATACACCCTCGGCGAATTCGCGCTGGATGCGGTCGGCGCCCGGGAAGCCGCCTTCCTCGCGGCGGCGCTTCTGGATCGACCAGGTCAGAGCGGCCTCGACCGGCGAAGTCGTGGTGTCGATGTCGTGGCCGTAGAGGCAAAGGCCGGCTTCGAGGCGCAGCGAATCGCGAGCGCCGAGCCCGATCGGCTTGACGGTGGCGTCGAGCAGCAGCGTATCCCAGATTTCGCCGATCTTCGTTGCCGCGGCCGAAATCTCGTAGCCGTCCTCGCCGGTGTAGCCGGAACGGCTGACATTGGCCTTGATGCCCGCGACCTTCATCGTGCGCGAGGTCATGAAGCCCATCTGCGCCGCCTCGGGCGCGATCGCCGCCAGCGCCGCCTGCGCAGCCGAACCCTGGATCGCGATCAGGGCGCGATGCTCGGCCTTGATCAGCTTCACAGTGGCGGGCAGCCGCGCCTCGATCTGGGCGTAGTCGTCGGTCTTGCAGGCGGCGTTGACGACGAGATAGAGCGCGCCGTCCTCATCGGGGTCGATCGAGCGCGTCACCATAAGGTCGTCGAGGATGCCACCCTCCTCGTTGAGCAACTGCGAATAGCGCTGCTTGCCAGGGGCCAGGTTGACGATGTCGGCGGGAATCAGGGCTTCGAGCGCGCGCGCCGTCGTTTCGTGATCGGGGCCGACCAGGAAGCACTGGCCCATATGCGAGACGTCGAAGAGCCCGGCCTTCTCGCGCGTCCAGTTATGCTCGGTCAGGATCCCCATCGGATACTGCACCGGCATGTCGTAGCCGGCGAAGGGCACCATGCGGGCGCCGAGCGCGACGTGGCGAGAATGGAGCGGGGTCTTCAGCGCCGGTGCGGATGCACCCTCGGCAACGGCTTCAGCAACATCGGCAGCCATGGACGGCCCCTTCCAGAGTCGAGCGCAAGCCCCGGACGGAACTGTCCGGAACGCGCCCCCTCTGTCTTGGAACCTGAGAGATTTCCCCGTGCCGGCATGATGACGCCGGACAGGTTACACCCGTCGGTGGGCGGAGTTTCCCCCGCCGCTTTCCAGAGTGCCAGTTCCCACGCGGTCCGTTTGCCTGAGCGTTTCCGGGGCGGTTGCGCCTTCGGCGCCGGAACCGGACAAGTCCGGACCCGGTCTCTCCCGCGGGGATGTTGCGGCTGCAGGCACAGATACAAGACAGCGTCACCAAGTCAATCGCGGCACTGCCGAGTTTGTTGGCAATCCCCGCGACTCTTTATGGCGCTGACGTCGCCTGCTGCGCCTATCGCCGGCGCGCGCGCGCCGGGGTGGCTCCGCCAGCGCCGAGCCCGACGATGATCTCGACATCACCGCGACCGGCCGGGACGACGATGCCGTCCTCGACATGCGAGAAATCGACGCCCCCCTGACCGGACGACACCGTGCCGCCGACGCGGGCGGCGCGGCGGGCGATCTGGGTCGTACCGCGCGTGACGAGCGTCGTCAGCGTCGCGCCGTAACTGCCGGCGCCGCCGGCCGGCCCGAGCAGCACGCGGCCCTCGACTCCGACCTTGAGCCGGAAGCCGCCATTGCCGGTCGGCGTGCATTCGCGCGCGACGTTCAGGATCGAGATCTGGTGGCGCAGGCCGCCGCTGTCCTGTCCGGACTGGGCCCGAACCGCGGCTCCGCCATCGGCGATGATGACCTCCGGACAGACGAGCTGCTCGTCTTCCTCTTCCTGTCTCTGCTCCCTCGATACCGTCGTGGCCGCAGGCGGCGTCGTCGACTGGAACATCACGACATTGGCGACCTTCTGCATCGCGCTCGGCTGGCCCGACGACGAGCTGGAAGAACCGCAACCGGCCAGGCCAAGACAAAGGAACGGCAAGGCAAGCAGGCTTTGCCGGCGAAGAAGCGCATCACTCACGGCAGGGTCTCCACGCCGGGGCCAAAACCGTTGAGGGAGACAGGAACGCCCACCCCCTCTTCCGGCGTCTGAAACACGATGAAGGTGGCGTTCTTGCCACCCTTGAGCTGCCCGAGCAGATTGTCGTCCATCACGACCTCGGCGACGCACCCCGTGGTCAGGCAGCGCACGAAACCAGCACGGCCGATATCCTTGTCGTCGATCTTGAGGCCGAGGCCCGACGGCAGCAGCACGCCGAGCGGGGCGACCACGCGCAGCAGCCGGCTCTTCTGGTCGGCCGTCTTCAGCACGATGACGAGCAGCGTCAGATTCGGCCGATCTTCGGCCGCGACGTTCTGGACGAGCGCGCATTGCTCGGCCTTGGCACCGGGCGGCACCTCGCAGCGCATCTGCCAGTCGCCATGCGTCGATTTGACCGCGCCCTGGGCCAGCGCCTGGCCCGCGCCCAGAGCAACCCCGGCCAGCGCAAGGGCAGCCGCGCAGACAGGTCCGATGATCCTACCCATCCCTGCGATTCCTCCAAACCGGCGACCGTCGCCGGACGTGCATTTGAAATCCTGCACCTAAAACCTGCGCGCGAAGCAAAGCGCGCAATTCAGGCAGAAAGCCGGTCCCGCCAGGCGGAATCCCGCTTCACCCCATCATGGAGTGCGTTGGGACCATGCAGGCCCGGTCCTGTCAAGGCGAGAGCCTCCACAGGCAGGCCATGGCGGCCCGGCCTCGCGCGATTATGCCGCACAGGATGCGTTGGCGCCCCGCATTGCCCCACTGGCGCAAGCGTGATGTTTGATTTATCGCAATCTCGAAGAGCAAGGTGACCTCGCGGTCGCACTGGCCACGCATGGACAAAACGCCTTCATGAGCGCTCCCGGTGGAGGCTTCTGGGGGGCGGCCATGCAGGGCATGATGAGGAGCTATGTCGGATCGATGCGTTTTCTGAGCAAGACCCCAGCCTTTCTGGCCGCATCGGCCCTTGCCGCCGCGGCGACGACACTCCTCGCGGGGAGCGCCATGGCTGGAACCGGCATGCCGAGCCCCTGGCAGCTGAACCTCCAGGGCGCTGTGACCGAGGTCGCGCACTACATCCACTGGTTCCACGACTGGCTGAACGTGATCATCGCCATCGTCACGCTCTTCGTGCTGGGGCTGCTGATCTATGTGGTCTGGCGATTCAATGAGAAGGCCAATCCGGTTCCTTCCAAGACGACGCACCACGCCCTGCTCGAAGTCGCCTGGACGGTGATTCCGGTGCTGATCCTCGTCGTGATCGCGATCCCCTCCTTCCGCCTGCTCAAGCTGCAGCTCGAGATCCCGCAGGCCGACATCACCATGAAGGTAACCGGCAAGCAGTGGTACTGGTCCTATGAGTACGCTCAGGATGGTGGCGCTTTCGGCTTCGATTCGTTGATGCTCGACGAGAAGCAGCGGGCCGAGGCGATCGCGTCCAAGAAGATCGCTGCCGAAGAGGCGCCTCGCCTGCTCGCCGTCGACAACGAGGCGGTGGTGCCGGTCGGCAAGATCGTGCGCGTGCAGGTCACTGGCGCCGACGTGATCCACAAGTTCACGGTGCCGTCCTTCGGCATCAAGATCGACGCCATCCCCGGCCGCCTGAACGAGACCTGGTTCAAGGCCGACCGCGAGGGCATCTATTACGGCCAGTGCTCGTTCATCTGCGGACAGAACCACGCCTATATGCCGATCGCATTCCGCGTCGTCAGCCAGGAGCGCTACGCCGCCTGGCTCGCCGAATCGAAGCAGAAGTTCGCCAATGCCGGCGACGCCGCCGGCAAGGTCGCCGCAGCCGGCGAGTGACGCCCTTAACCTGTCATGGACCGCGAGGCCCATGGCGAAACTGATTTGACTGACTGTCGCGAAGCGATTTCGCACGAGGAGACCAAGGCGATGGCAACAGCGGCTCCGCACGCTCACGCCCACGGACATCATGACGAGGAACACGCCCATCCGACCGGATGGCGCCGCTGGCTGATGTCCACCAACCACAAGGACATCGGCACGCTCTATCTGTGCTTCTCGATCATGGCGGGCCTGGTCGGCGGTTTCCTCTCGATCATGATGCGCATCGAGCTGCAGCAGCCTGGCTTGCAGATCTTCGCCAACGGTCAGAGCTACAACGTCTTCGTCACCGGCCACGGCCTGATCATGATCTTCTTCATGGTCATGCCCGCCGTGATCGGCGGCTTCGGCAACTGGTTCGTGCCGCTGATGATCGGCGCGCCGGACATGGCCTTTCCGCGCATGAACAACATCTCGTTCTGGCTGACGGTCGCCGCCTTCGTGCTGCTGATCATGTCGATGTTCATGGAAGGCGCACCCGGCGCCCATGGCGTCGGCACCGGCTGGACGATCTACCCGCCGTTCTCGTCGTCGGGCCACCCCGGCCCGTCGGTCGACTTCGGCATCTTCGCGCTACACCTTGCGGGCGCGGCCTCGATCCTCGGCGCGATCAACTTCATCACCACCATCCTGAACATGCGCGCTCCCGGCATGACGCTGCACAAGATGCCGCTCTTCGCCTGGGGCGTGCTGGTGACGGCCTTCCTGCTGCTGCTGGCCCTGCCGGTGCTCGCAGGCGCCATCACCATGCTGCTGACCGACCGCAATTTCGGCACGACCTTCTACGATCCGGCCGGCGGCGGCGACCCGATCCTGTACCAGCACCTGTTCTGGTTCTTCGGCCACCCCGAAGTCTACATCATGATCCTGCCGGCCTTCGGCATCGTCAGCCACATCATCTCGACCTTCTCGAAGAAGCCGATCTTCGGCTATCTCGGCATGGCCTACGCCATGGTCGCAATCGGCGTCGTCGGCTTCATCGTGTGGGCGCACCACATGTACACCGCCGGGCTCTCGCTCAACACGCAGCGCTACTTCGTGTTCGCGACGATGGTCATCGCGGTGCCGACCGGCATCAAGATCTTCTCCTGGATCGCGACGATGTGGGGCGGCTCGATCCGCTTCACCGCTCCGATGGTCTGGGCGATCGGCTTCATCTTCCTGTTCACCGTCGGCGGCGTGACCGGCGTGGTGCTGGCCAATGCCGGCGTCGACCGCTCGCTGCACGCGACCTACTACGTCGTGGCGCACTTCCACTACGTCTTGTCGCTCGGCGCCGTGTTCGGCATCTTCGCCGGCTTCTACTACTGGTTCCCGAAGATGAGCGGCTACATCATCCCGGACTGGATCGGCCGCCTGCATTTCTGGGTCGCCTTCATCGGCGCGAACCTGCTGTTCTTCCCGCAGCACTTCCTCGGGCTGGCCGGCATGCCGCGTCACTATGCCGACTATCCGGATGCCTTCGCGGGCTGGCATTTCTGGTCGTCGATCGGCTCCTACATCTTCGCCGCCGGCCTGCTGATCTTCTTCTACGGGCTGTTCGTCGCCTTCACGAAGAAGGAACTCGCCGGCGACAATCCGTGGGGCGAAGGCGCGACGACGCTGGAGTGGACCCTGTCCTCGCCGCCGCCCTTCCACCAGTTCGAGACGCTGCCGCGCATCACCGGCTCGGACCACTGATTTCAAGAGGCGGCGGGCCTGCCGGCCCGCCGCCGCCCTTCCCCCGAGCGCCCTCCCCGAGGGCTTTCCGGAGACGGGCGGCACAGCCGCTGAACAAGGCCGACGGGCGCATTCGAGCGCCTTCAGGAATCGAAACGACGAAGCTCATGTCCGCTGCCTTCGACACCCGCAACGACGGCGTCGCGCTGACCTCCACCGGCGAGGCGCGCGACTTCTTCGCGCTGCTCAAGCCGCGGGTGATGTCGCTCGTCGTGTTCACGGCTCTGGCCGGCATGGCGACCGCACCGGGCTCGGTGCATCCGGTGATCGGGCTCGCCTCTCTGCTGGCGATCGCTGTCGGCGCCGGCGCGTCGGGCTGCCTCAACATGTGGTACGACGCCGATATCGACGCGCTGATGAGCCGCACGGCCAAGCGCCCGATCCCGTCCGGCCGCGTGCTGCCCTCCGAGGCGCTCTCCTTCGGCCTGACGCTGTCGGTCGGCTCGGTGCTGGTGCTCGGCCTTGTCGCGAACCTGCTTTCGGCGGCGCTGCTCGCCTTCACGATCTTCTTCTATGCCGTCGTCTATTCGATGTGGCTGAAGCGCTCGACGCCGCAGAACATCGTCATCGGCGGCGCGGCCGGCGCCTTTCCGCCGATGATCGGCGAAGCGGTCGTCACCGGCGATCTCGGCCTGCACTCGATCGTGCTGTTCGCGATCATCTTCCTGTGGACGCCGCCGCATTTCTGGGCGCTCGCCCTGGTGAAATCGGCCGACTACGCCCGCGCCGGCATCCCGATGATGCCGAACGTCGCCGGCCCGGCCTCGACGCGCCGCCAGATCGTGCTCTACTCGCTGGTGATGGCGCCCGTCGCGGTGCTGCCGGCCCTGATGGGCTTCGGCGGCCTCGCCTATCTCGTCGTCTCCGTCACGACCGGGCTCGCGATGATCGCGCTCGCCTTCCGCGTCTGGCGGACGACCGAAGGCCCGGCCGCGACCAAGGCCTGCTATACGCTGTTCGGCTTCTCGATCTTCTATCTCTTCGGCCTCTTCGCCGTGCTGCTCGTCGAGAACGGCTTGGGCCTGATGTGGGCGTTGCCGAAGGTGTTGGGATGAGCGAGTCGCGCAGAAAGCCGCCCGCGCCCGCCGCCTTCTCGCCGGAGGACATGGCGCGTCGTCGCCGTCGCTCGATCGCGCTGGCGCTCGTGCTCGGTGGGCTGGTCGTGTTCTTCTTCGTGGTGACGCTGGTGAAGACCGGCCCCGCCATTCTGAACAGGCCGCTGTGATGAGCACGGCGACACCGCAGCCCCCCAAAAACCTCGGCCGCACGGCGCTGATCTGCGCCGGCGTCGTCATGGGCATGACCGGGCTCTCTTTCGCAGCCGTGCCGCTCTACGACATGTTCTGCAAGGCGACCGGCTTCGGCGGCACGCCGAAGGTCGGCACGGCGGCGACCGGCACGATCCTCGACCGGACGATGTCGGTGCGCTTCGACGCCAATGTCGCACCGGGGCTGGGCTGGAAGTTCGAGCCGGAAAGCCCAGAGATCTCCTTGCGCGTCGGCGAGACCAAGACGGTGTTCTACAAGATCACCAACAAGACCGATCGCGCCTCGACGGGCATCGCGAGCTACAACATCGCGCCGGAGAAGGGCGCTGCCTTCTTCGTCAAGATCCAGTGCTTCTGCTTCACGGAGCACACGCTCCAGCCGGGCGAGAGCCTGGAGGCGCCCGTCGTGTTCTATATCGACCCCGAGATCGCAGCGAATCGCGAACTCGACGGGCTGAAGGCGATCACGCTCTCCTACACCTATTTCGCCTCGAAGGCGGGGCAGCCGCTCGCTCAGGGCGGGGCCAACCCCGCCAAGGGTGACGCGGCAAAGTCGAACCTGTAAATAACGGCGCCGGAAACGAGCGCTGCAAAGTCGGACGCGGAGACTGAACAAGATGGCCGGGGCCCATACCAAGAACCACGACTACCACCTCGTCGACCCGAGCCCCTGGCCGCTCGTCGGCTCGATCAGCGCGACGATCATGGCGACCGGCGCCGTGATGTGGATGAAGGCGCTGACGCTGGGCGGCATGAAGCTCGGCCCGCTGGTCTTCGGCATCGGCGCGCTCGGCGTGCTCTACACCTTCCTCGCCTGGTGGATGGACGTAGTCCGCGAGGCCGAGCATGAGGGCCACCACACCCGCGTCGTGCAGATGCATCACCGCTACGGCATGCTGATGTTCATCGCCTCCGAGGTGATGTTCTTCGTGGCCTGGTTCTGGGCCTTCTTCGATGCGAGCCTGTTCTCCGGCGAGGCGATCAACTACACCCGCAAGGAGTTCACCGGCGGCGTCTGGCCCCCGGTCGGCATCCAGACCTTCGACCCCTGGCACCTGCCGCTGCTCAACACGCTGATCCTGCTGACCTCGGGCACCACCGTGACCTGGGCGCATCACGCCCTGATCCATGGCGACCGCAAGGGCCTGAAGCAGGGCCTGTGGCTGACCGTGATCCTCGGCGTCCTGTTCACGATCTGCCAGGTCTACGAGTACTCGCACGCCTCCTTCGCCTTCAGCGGCCACATCTATGGCGCGACCTTCTTCATGGCGACCGGCTTCCACGGCGCGCATGTGGTGATCGGCACGATCTTCCTGGCGATCTGCCTGTACCGGGCCTATCTCGGACACTTCAAGCCGGAGCAGCATCTCGGCTTCGAGTTCGCCGCCTGGTACTGGCACTTCGTCGACGTGGTCTGGCTTTTCCTGTTCGCCGCGATCTATGTCTGGGCCGCCGGGGCGCCGGCCGCGCACTGAGGCGCGCCGCCCGACAGAAACCTTGGAAGGCGGCCTCGGCCGCCTTTCGCTTTTCGGGAGGCCGCCATGGCCGATGACCACCAGCACATCCTGCCCTCGCCCTATTCGACCGGCCTTGCCGGCCGCTGTCCGCGCTGCGGCGAGGGCAAGCTGTTCGAGGGTTTCCTGAAGGTGCGGCCACGCTGCGCGGCCTGCGGACTCGATTTCAGCTTCGCCGATTCCGCCGACGGTCCGGCCGTTTTCATCATGCTGATCGCCGGCTTCGCCGTGCTGGGCGCGGCGCTCTATGTCGAGATCGCCTATGAGCCGCCGATCTGGCTGCATCTGGTGATGTGGCTGCCGCTCGCGGTGATCGTCTGCCTCGCGCTGCTGCGACCGATGAAGGGGCTCGCGGTTTCGCTGCAATATGTCCACAAGGCCGAAGAAGGCAGGCTGGAGAAGTGAGCGAGGCCGCCTCCCCTGTCGGGCATGCCCGGCGCCTGCTCTGGCCGACGCTGCTGTCGCTGCTGGGCGTCGCGATTCTCTGCACACTTGGGGCCTGGCAGATCGCACGCATGGCCGAGAAGCGCGTCTTCATCGAGCGGCTCTCGGCGCAGGCGGCCGGCGCTCCGGCGCCGATGCCGGCCTCGAGCACCTGGGCCGGGCTCGACCCGGCCAGGCTCGACCTGACGCGGGTCACGGCGCAGGGGAGCTTCATCGAAGGCCCTGTCGCCGGCGTGCGCACCACCATCGCCTCGGGCGGGCCCGGCACGCGCCAACTCTCGGGCTTCGGACGCTGGATCTTCCAGGGTTTCCGGCTGGCCGATGGCGGCGTCGTTCTGGTCAATCGCGGCTTCGTGCCGGAAGGCCGGCTCGGCGAGATCAAGCCGCTGAGCGGCCCCGCGAGCGTGACCGGTTTCCTGCGGGCGCCAGAAGGGCGAGGCTCCTTCACGCCGTCAGACCTGCCGGCGCAGCGCGAGTTCTACACCCGCGACCCGGCCGCCATCGCCGCTGCGCTCAGCCTCGGTCCGGTCGCGCCGTTCTATCTGGAAGCGGAGCGCCAGGGCGATGCGTTGACCCCGCCGGCCGGCGTCGATGCGAAGGAATTGATCGGACGCATTCCCGACAACCATCTCTCCTATGCGCTGACCTGGTTCGGGCTGGCCGCGACGCTGATCGGGGTGTTCGCGGCTTTTGCCTGGCAGGGGCGCAGGAAGGCCCACGAGGCGATGGACTGACGCCGCTTCGCTTTTGCCCAAACCGGCGGAGCGGCCTATAGCTTTTGGCAAGTTCACGTCACGCCCAGTTCACCGAGACCCGACGCCGTGCTGCATGTGTCCACCCGCGGGGAAGCGCCCGCCCTTTCCTTCTCCGACGCCCTGCTCGCCGGGCTCGCCCGTGATGGCGGGCTTTACGTTCCCAAGGCCTGGCCGAACGTAACGACCGACGAGATCGCCGGCTTCTCCGGCCAGAGCTATGCGCAGGTGGCCGAGCGCATCGTCGGCGCGCTCGCCGATGGCGACATCGAGGGCAAGGCGCTGTCGGCGATGATCGCGGAGGCCTATGCCACCTTTCGGCATCCAGCCGTCTGCCCGCTGAACCAGATCGGCGACAATCTCTTCGTGCTCGAGCTCTTCCACGGCCCGACGCTCGCCTTCAAGGACGTGGCGATGCAGTTGCTCGGGCGGCTGATGGACCATGTCCTGAAGCTGCGCGGCGAGCGCGCCACCATCGTCGGCGCGACTTCGGGCGACACCGGCGGGGCGGCGATCGACGCCTTCAAGGGGCTGGAGAGGGTCGACGTCTTCATCCTCTATCCGCAGGGCCGCGTCTCGGACGTGCAGCGCCGGCAGATGACGACGGTCGAGGCCGACAATGTCCACGCCATCGCCGTCGAGGGCACCTTCGACGACTGCCAGAACCTGGTGAAGGCGCTGTTCAACCACCACGCCTTCCGCGACGAGATCGGGCTTTCGGGCGTGAACTCGATCAACTGGGCCCGGATCGCGGCGCAGGTGGTCTACTATTTCACCTCGGCGGTTTCGCTCGGCTCGCCCGGCCGCAAGGTCTCGTTCGCCGTGCCGACCGGGAATTTCGGCGACGTGCTCGCGGGATTCGTCGCCAAGCGGATGGGGCTGCCGATCGAGCGGCTGCTGATCGGCACCAACAGCAACGACATCCTGGCGCGCACGCTCGCCAGCGGCGCCTATGAAATGAAGGGCGTGCATGCGACGACCTCGCCCTCGATGGACATCCAGATCTCCTCGAACTTCGAGCGTTTGCTGTTCGAGGTCCATGGCCGCGAAGGCGCCGCCGTGCGCCGGCTGATGCAATCGCTGCAGCAATCCGGACGCTTCGAGATCGCAGCCGAACCGCTTGCCGCGATCCGAGCTGAGTTCGATGCGGTCGGCATCAACGAGGCCGCGACTGCGGCCGAGATCGACCGGACCTGGCGCGAGGCCGGCTATCTGCTCGACCCGCACACCGCGGTCGGCGTCGCGGCCGCCCGCGGCGGGCTCGTGAAGGATCCAGCGACACCGATGATCGTGCTCGGCACCGCGCACCCGGCCAAGTTCCCGGCGGCAGTGAAGGCCGCCAGCGGCGTGACGCCAGCCCTGCCCGCTCATCTCGGCGATCTGATGGAGCGCAAGGAGCGCTTCACCCTGCTGCCGAACGACCAGGGTGCGATCGAGAGCTTCGTCCGGACCCATGCACGGGCCGTGCGGGGAGCGGCGGCATGAGCGCCGAGATGAGCGCGACGGGACCCGCCGAGATCGCCGAGGTCGCGGCCAGCGGGTCGCGCGGCGCGCATGATCCCGAAGTTGATCTGACGACCCTGCCCTCCGGCTTACGCATCGTCTCGCAGCGCATGGAGCATGCCTCGACGGTTTCGCTCGGCATCTGGATCGGCTCGGGCTCGCGCGACGAGCTTCCCCATGAACATGGGCTCGCCCATCTGCTCGAGCACATGGCCTTCAAGGGCACGGCGCGTCGCAGCGCGCTGGAGATCGCCGAGGAGATCGAGAGCGTCGGCGGTGATCTCAACGCCGCGACATCGGTCGAATACACCTGCTACACGGCGCGCGTGCTCGGCTCCGACCTGCCGCTGGCCGTGGACATCCTGTCGGACATCCTGACCGCGTCGACGCTCAGCGAAGAGGAGCTGAAGCGCGAGAAGGGCGTGATCCTGCAGGAGATCGGCGCCGTCCAGGACACGCCGGACGACCTCGTCTATGACCGCTTCCTTCAGGCGGCCTTTCCCGACCAGCCGCTCGGCCGGCCGATCCTCGGCACGGCGAAGACGGTGAAGGGCTTCACGCCGGATGCCATCCGCGCTTATCTCGCGCGCAACTACCATGCCGGCAACATGGTGCTCGCGGCTTCCGGCGCCGTCGACCATGACGAGTTGGTCGTGCTGGCGAAGACGCATCTCGCCGCCTTGCCGGAAAGCCCCGCGATCCCGCCTGCGCGTCAGGACGGGCGCTATCTCGGCGGCGAGGCCCGGGTCGGCAGCGACGAGGAGCAGGTCCATCTCGTCCTCGGCTTCCCTGGCCAGGCCTTCAAGGATGGCGCGCATTATCCGCTGCAGATATTCTCCTCGGTGCTCGGCGGCGGGCTGTCGTCGCGGCTGTTCCAGGAGGTGCGCGAGCGGCGCGGGCTCGCCTATGCGATCGACGCCTTCCATTGGCCGTTCTCGGATTGCGGCGTCTTCGGCATCGGCGCCGGCACCGCGCCGGAGGATGTCGGCGAATTGATCGAGGTCGCGCTCGCCTGCCTGCGGCAGGCGGCGGAGGATACGACCGAGGCGGAAGTGGCGCGCGCGCGCGCCCAGATGAAGGTCGGGTTGCTGGCCTCGCTGGAAAGCCCCGGCGGCAAGCTCGAGCAGATGGCGCGACAGGTGCTGCTGTTCGGCCGGGCGATTCCCCGCGAGGAACTGGCTGCGCGGCTGGATGCCGTCACGCTCGATGATGTGCGCGCGGCCGGACGCTCGCTGCTCGGCCACCAGCCCACGGTCGCTGCCGTCGGCCCCCTGCAGGGGCTGCCATCGGCCAACAGGCTGCGGCACGCGGCCCGGGCTGCGGAATAGGGTCTGGTCATGGCGCTCTTCCGCTTCTCCACCGAGCCGCCGACGCGCCCGCTGCTGCGGACACAGAACCTGATCCTGCGGGCGCCGCAGGCGACGGACTATGCCGCCTGGGCCGTGCTGCGGATGGAGAGCCGGGCCTTCCTGACACCATGGGAGCCGGTCTGGAACGAGGACGACCTGACGCGAACCTCCTTTCGCCTGCGGGTCAAGCGCGCCGCCCGCGAGATCGCCGCCGACGAGGCCTATTCGCTGTTCATCCTCGATGCGCGCTCGGAGACGCTGCTCGGCGGGCTGACGCTCGGGCTCGTTCGGCGCGGCGTCGCGCAGGCCTGCACGCTGGGCTACTGGATGGGCGAGCGGCATGCCGGCAAGGGCCACATGACCGAGGCGGTGCGCGGCGCACTGCGCTTCGCCTTCCAGGATCTGGCGCTGCACCGTGTCGAGGCGGCATGCCTGCCCAACAACGAACCCTCCCGCCGGCTGCTCCAGCGCGTCGGCTTCCAGCAGGAGGGCATGGCCCGGGCCTATCTCCGGATCAACGGAAACTGGGCCGACCATCTGCTCTATGCAGCGCTGGCGAGCGACAGGCTGGCGGGTGAGCCCCGGTGACGGCAGGCCGTGCATGGCCCTCGCCCAGGGCCGCGGATGCCTTGCCCTCGCCACGAGCCGCCGATAGGACTGACGCCCGACGCCGCATGACTATCCCCTGCCCCAGATTTGAGCGCAGCTTGACCTTTTTCGACCGCCTTCCCCGGTTCGGCCTCAGCCTTGCCGGGCTTGCGCTCTGGCTTGTGTTCGCGGCGGCCAGCCCGGCAGCCGCGGTCGAGGCCGTACGCGTGCCGGTCGATGCCACCGTGCTCGACCTGACCAATGTCGTCGAGCGCAACCGCTCCGACGGCGACGTCATCCAGATTTCGACCGCTCCCGGCCCCGACGGCATCGTGCGGCGCATCGCGGTCAAGGCTCGCGAATCCGGCGCGCGGCCGGACTGGATCGTGTTCGCGCTGACGAATGATTCCGACGAGCAGATCGACCGGCTGCTGGTCGCGCCCTTCCACAGGCTGATCGGCTCGGGCGTGATCTGGCCCGATCTCGGCGACCGCCGTATCGAAGCCGTCACCGCGAGCCAGGGCCTCAGCCCGGAGCGTGAGGTCAGCCCGGATGCGGACGTCTTCCTGATCACGCTCGATCCGGGAACGACGGTGACTTTCGTCGCCGAGCTCAAATCCTCCAACCTGCCGCAGCTCTATCTCTACGAGCAGGAAGCCTATCGGCAGAAGACGAATGGCCTCACGCTCTACAAGGGCATCATCATCGGCATCGCCGGCCTGCTGGCGCTGTTCCTGACGATCATCTTCGTCGTCAAGGGCGCGGTGATCTTCCCCGCGGCGGCGGCGCTTGCCTGGGCGGTTCTGGCTTATGCCGGGCTCGATTTCGGCTTCTTCCAGCGCATCTTCCCGCTGACGCCGGCGATCGAGCGAATCTATCGCGCCGGCGCCGAGGTGGTGCTGGCGGCCACGCTGCTGGTTTTCCTCTTCGCCTATCTCAACCTGGCGCGCTGGCATGTGCGCTACAGCCACGTCACCATCGTCTGGATGCTGGGACTCGCCGCGCTCGTCGGCCTCGCCGTCTTCGACGCGCCGATGGCGTCCGGCATCGCGCGCATCTCGATCGCAGCGGTGGCGGCCGTCGGCTTCGTACTGATCCTGCATCTGGCGACGCATGGCTATGAGCGGGCGGTGATGTTGATCCCGACCTGGTTCCTCCTGGCGATTTGGGTGACGGCGGCGGGCTTCACCGTCACCGGGCAATTTCAACGCGACCTCGTGGCGCCGGCTCTTCTTGGCGGGCTCGTGCTGATCGTGCTGCTGATCGGCTTCACCGTGATCCAGCACGCCTTCGCCGGCAGCGGCCTGTCGCAGGGTCTGGTTTCCGATACCGAGCGACGGGCGCTGGCCCTCTCTGGCTCGGGCGATCTCGTTTTCGACTGGGACGTCAGCGCCGACAAGATCTTCGTCTCGCCGCAGATCGAGACGCTGCTCGGCCTGTCGCGCGGCGCGCTCGAAGGTTCGGCCGCGCGCTGGTTCGAGCACATGCATGTCGCCGATCGCGACCGCTACCGCGTTTCCCTCGACGCCGTGCTGGAGCAGCGCCGCGGCAAGCTCAATCTCGACCTGCGCCTGCGGGCCGCCGGGGGCAATTATCACTGGTTCAACCTCAAGGCCCGGCCGGTGATCGGCTCGGACGGCGAGGTCATCCGCGTCATCGGCACGCTCGCCGACGTCACCGAGCAGCGCACCGCGCAGGAGCGCATGCTGCACGACGCCGTCCATGACAACCTGACCGGCCTGCCCAACCGCAAGCTGTTCCAGGACCGGCTCGGGGCCGTCTTCGGCTTCACACGCGCCGACGAGAGCATCCGCCCGACCGTGTTGGTGATCGACATCGACCGCTTCAAGCAGGTCAACGAATCCGTCGGCTTCTCGGCCGGCGATTCGATCCTGCTGACGCTGGCACGCAGGCTCGGCCGGTTACTTCGGGCTCAGGACACGCTGGCGCGCATCGGCGGCGACACCTTCGCGATGATTTTGGTCTCGGAGCGCGACCCCGAGCGCATCCTGGCGCTGGCCGAACTGGTGCGCCGGGCCGTCTCGACGCCGATCACCTTCGCCGAGCGCGAAATCCTGCTGACGCCCTCGGTGGGCCTCGCCCTGTTCGACCCGGCGCCGGCCGCGCGCAAGGACGATGCGCTGAAGAACGCCGAGCTTGCCATGGCCCATGCCAAGCGCCAGGGCGGCAACAAGATCGAGGTCTTCGTGCCGGCGATGCGGACCGACCGCAACGACCGCCTTGCGCTTGAAAGCGACCTGCGCCGCGCGATCGAACGCGGCGAGATTCAGGTGATGTACCAGCCGATCGTCCGGCTGGAGGACCGCACCATCGCCGGCTTCGAGGCGCTGGTGCGCTGGGATCATCCGCGTGAAGGCCGGCTGATGCCGCAGGACTTCCTCGCCATCGCCGAGGAGACCGGGCTGATCGTCGATCTCGGCGTCTACGTCATGGACCGCACCGCGCGCGAGCTGGAGGCCTGGCAGGCGGCGCTCGAAGTCGATCCGCCGATCTTCGCCAGCGTCAACGTCTCCAGCCGGCAGTTGCTGCGCCACGATCTGCTGCATGACGTGAAGACCGTGCTGGCGCGCCGGCGCATCCTGCCGGGCACGCTGAAGCTCGAGATCACCGAGAGCCTGGTGATGGAGAACCCCGAATACGCCGCGCAGATGCTTTCGCGCATCCGCGACCTCGGCGCCGGCCTCTCGCTCGACGATTTCGGCACGGGTTATTCCTCGCTGTCCTATCTGCAGCGCTTCCCCTTCGACACGATCAAGGTCGACCAGAGCTTCGTGCGCCAGATGGGCAGCGGCAAGCCGCCGGTGATCCTGCGCTCGATCGTCCAGCTCGCGGCGGACCTGCGCATGGACGTGGTGGCGGAAGGCGCGGAGAGCGAGTCGGATGCGATCGAACTCTACCAGCTCGGCTGCCAGTACGCGCAGGGCTACATCTTCGGCCAGCCGATGAGCGCAGCCGAAGCGCGCCGCCTGATGGGCGCGGCGGCTGCGAGTTCGAGCGAAGCGGCCTGACCAAGTCGCCGGTCATTCCGGGGCAGGCCGAAGGCCTGAGCCCGGAACCCATGAACACGACATGGTTGGCTGACCGCGCACCGTCATTGCGAGTGCAGCGAAGCAAGCCAGGGAGAACTGGGTTGAACCGTTCAGCCCACTTCCCCCTGGATTGCTTCGCCGCCTCGCTCCTCGCAATGACGCTGGAGGATCGTCGTGTTCATGGGTTCCGGGCTCCTCGCTACGCGAAGCCCCGGAATGACGGATGCGGCCTCTCAGGCGTGTCCCGCCTCCCGCGACAGGAAGGCCGGGTCGATGCCGATCTTGCCCAAAGCGCGGTTGTATTTCGTGTCGATGCCGTCGTCGAAGAGCAAGGCGTGGTCGGCGGCGCAGTGCAGCCAGCCATTCGCCTGGATCTCGGATTCGAGCTGGCCCGCGCCCCAGCCGGCATAACCCAGGGCCAGAACGGCGCTCTCCGGCCCGCTGCCGATGGCGATGGCTCTGAGGATGTCGAGCGTCGCGGTCAGGCAGATGCCGTCGTCGATCGGCAGCGTCGCCGATTCCAGAAAAAAATCGGCCGAATGCAGCACGAAACCGCGCTTGGTCTCGACCGGTCCGCCGCGCAGCACCTGCAGGCGTTCGGCCTGGCTCGGCAGGCGGATCAATTCCTCGGAAGGAATGACGTCGAGCTGGACCAGGAGATCGGGAAAGCGGGTGTCGGCCGCCGGCTTGTTGACGATGATGCCCATCGCCCCGTCCTCGGAATGGGCGCAGACATAGACCACGCTGCGGCTGAAGCGCGTGTCGGACATGCCGGGCATCGCGATCAGGCACTGCCCGTCGAGATAGCTGCGACCGCTGACACGCTGATTTGAGCCGATCTTCATGAGAGCATGCTAGATCACTTTGGCCCATGCTGGGAACAGGGGTTTGCGTCGGAACATCGACGACCGCCATTGTGCCCCAATGCTGCGCCAGCATACTCGCAAACCCACCCATCACGTGATTGTTCGGCAGGGCGCGATGGTTTTGGTCGCAATTTCCAACCGCAGCGCATAAATCTCGATTGTGAAACGCATTCTTTCCCTTCTGGCCTTCGTCGCAGCGCTGCTGGGCGCTCCTGCGCATGCGCAGGAGGCCGCGATGTCGCCCTGGTCGAAGAGCGACCATGCTTCGCTGCGCCTGATCGCGGGCGCGACCGCCGCATCCGGCAAGCAGCGCGTCGGTGTCGAGATCGTGATGGCGCCTGGCTACAAGACCTATTGGCGCAGCCCCGGCGATTTCGGCGTGCCGCCGGTCTTCGACTGGAGCGGCTCGACCAATATCGGCGGGCTCGACGCGCGCTGGCCGGCGCCGGAGCGCTTCCAGGATGCGAATGGCTACTCCATCGGCTATGTCGGCGAGGTGGTGATCCCGGTTTCGGTTCAGCCGGTCGATCCGAACAAGCCGGTCATGCTCGTGCTGAAGCTCGACTATGCCGTCTGCGACAAGATCTGCATCCCGGTGAAAGGCGAAGCCCGCCTCTGGCTCGAGCCGGGCGTGACCTCGGTGACCTCGCCGCGGCTGGAGAGCTTCGAGGCGCGCGTGCCGCTGCCCGTGAAGCTCGGCCCGCACAAGGAGAAGATCTCCGTGCTGGAAGCCAAGTTCGACGAGGGGGCGATCGATCCGGGGCTTCGCCTCGTGCTGCAGACCCCGCCGGACGGCCTGGTCCAGGACGTCTTCATCGAGGGCGCCGGCATGTGGTCCTTCGGCAAGCCGACGCTGCGCCGCCAGCCGGACGGAACGACCGTCGCCCTGCTGCGGATCATCGAACAGCCCAAAAGCGCGGCCGGGCCGGTGCCCTTGATCATCACCGTGCGCGGCAAGCCGGCGGCGATCGAGACTCGGCTCGAACTCGACATCCCCGCGCCCAAGCCTTAATCCCTGAGCCGGGCGGCAGGCTGCCGCAGGCTTCACGGAGAACAGGCACGATGACCATCAAGGTGGGTGACAAGCTTCCGCAGGCGACGTTCCGCGTCATGACCGCCGATGGTCCGGCCGCCAAGACCACGGACGACCTGTTCAAGGGGAAGAAGGTCGTGCTCTTCGCCGTTCCCGGCGCCTTCACGCCGACCTGCCACAAGAACCACCTGCCCGGCTATCTCGCGAAGGCGACCGAGATCAAGGCCAAGGGCGTCGACGCGATCATGGTGACCAGCACCAACGACGTCTTCGTCATGGACGCCTGGTCCAAGGCGACCGGCGGCGCTGGCGTGATCGAGTTCCTGTCGGATGGCAACGCCGATTTCGCCAAGGAGATCGGCCTCTCGCTCGACGGTTCGGGCTTCGGCCTGGGCACCCGCTCGCAGCGCTATTCGATGATCGTCGATGACGGCGTCGTGACGTCGCTCAATGTCGAGGAAGGCCCGGGCAAGGCCGAGATCTCCGGCGCCGAGGCGTTGCTCGCACAGCTCTGAGCGGGCTCGTATCGATCCAAGGCCCGCGTCGCCCGATCGGGTTGGCGCGGGCCTTTTTCATTGCGTCAGACAGCGCCAAATCCTGCGGATCAAATGCCCGGCGCCCCGAGCTGATAGTCTTTCTGCAACTGCGCATCGCTCGAGGGCATGATCGCCTGGCATTCGCTCCAGTAGAAGGAGCCCGGCGCCCGGTTGACCGGATCGGCGCAGATGGTTGCCAATTGCTGCTGCCGCGACTGGGAGGTCTGGCAGGCCGACAGAAGCATGGCGATTGCGATCGACATCAAAACTGGCCGGACATGTCGCATCACCGCGCTCCTCTTGCGTCGCTGCATCGGTTCGTCTCGTTATTCTGCCAATTTCTGGCATCTCGCGCCTGACGCGACAAGTCGCCGATACTCGACCCAGCGTAGGCCTGCTTGATCGATACGATATCGCCTTGTCATGAGACAGGCGGCAAAGCCGACGCTAGGTTCGCTCCTTCTGCCGGAGCCTGCCATGACCGAGATCACCATCCGCCCCCTCGCCTCCTCCGACCGTGCGCAGTGGGAGCCGCTCTGGCAGGGCTACCTGACTTTCTACAAAGCTTCGATCGCGCCTGACATCACCGCCACGACCTTCGCCCGGCTGACCGGCGGTTTGGAGCCCATGGGCGCCTTCGTCGCGGAGCGCGACGGCAGGCTGATCGGCATCGTGCATTGGGTGATCCACCGCTCCACCTGGAACATCCGCGATATCTGCTACCTGCAGGATCTGTTCACCGCCCCGGAAGCGCGCGGCACCGGTGCGGGGCGAGCCCTGATCGAAGCGGTGAAGCAGATGGCGCAGGCCAAGGGCTGCTTCCGCGTCTACTGGCAGACCCATGAGAGCAACCTGCAGGCGCAGGCGCTCTACGACAAGGTCGCCGACAAATCGGGCTTCATCGTCTACCGCCAGCCACTGGGCTGACGGGTACGGGCGGCAGGGTTGTCATGCTCTCCCGGATTGGGATGAATGGCTGTTCGGGATGCGCTGCAGGACGATCCTCGCGCTCAGGCGCGCACTTCCGACGCACTGAGCCAGTCGGCGAAGCGGGTCGACCCCAGGCGCGGATTTTCGCCGGGCGTCAGCGACCTGTCGTCCAGCTCGGCGCCGAAATAGCGGGCCCGGACATCGGCGATCACCTGGCGCCGGTCGCCCTTGGCCGTCAGGAACTGCCGGGCGATCGCATCCATCGGGATAGGCTCGGGCCCGGCCACCTCGACGGTGCCGTTGAGCGGCGCGCCGATCGCGATCTCCGCCAGCACGGCCGCGACATCGGCGGCGGCGATCGGCTGAAAGAGCGCCGGCGACAGGCGGAACGCGTCGCCATCCGCGCTCGACTGGACGATGGCGTTGACGAACTCGAAGAACTGCGTCGCCCGTAGGATCGTATACGGGATGCCCGACGCCTTGATCAGTGCCTCCTGGGCCAGCTTGGCGCGGAGATAACCGCTATCGGGATTGCGCTCGGAGCCGACCACGGACAGCGCGATGTGATGTCGGACGCCAGCGGCTGCCTCGGCAGCCAGCAGGTTGCGGCCCGACGTCTCGAAGAACTCCAGCACGGCCTTGTCCTCGAAGGACGGCGAATTCGCCACGTCCACGACGACCTGAGCGCCGGATAGCGCTTCGGCGAGCCCCTCGCGGGTGATGGTGTTGACGCCCGAATTGGGTGACGCCGCCAGGACCTCATGCCCTGCCTGGCGAAGCCTGCCGACGAGATAGGTTCCGATGAGGCCGCTGCCTCCGATGACCACGATCTTCATGGTTCTCTCCTTTTGCCCGACCACCGGCCGCGTCATCGCGTTCCAGTGAGAGGAGAATGCCTGCCGGCAGGCCCGAAGACCTTGCGGCGGCCTTGAGCGGCGATTGAATTTCCCTTGGCGGACTGTCCAAAGATGCCGCCGACGGGTTGCCTTCCTCCGAGAGGGGCCGCTTGAGCGGCCGTGCCCGAACCCTGCCGGCATGCTATCAACGACCTGCCCGGGGGCAGGTCGGTGCAGCCGCACCGGAGGTCTCGAACGCCACCGGGTTGCGGGGGCCGGTGTGCAATTCGTCTTCGAAGGCCATGTGCTCGATCCCGACCGGCGGGAGCTCACGCGCGGCAGCGAGGTCATCGCGATCGGGCCGCAGGTGTTCGATCTCCTGGCCCATCTCGTGCGCAACCGCGAGCGCGTCGTCAGCAAAGACGACCTGCTGGACGCCGTCTGGGGCGGCCGAATCGTCTCCGAATCGACACTGACCAGCCATATCAACGCGGTGCGCAAGGCCGTCGGCGACAGCGGCGAGGAGCAGCGGCTGATCCGGACGATCGCCCGCAAGGGCTTCCGCTTCGTCGCCGAAGTCGAGGAAACGCCGCCGGCCGGCAGCGACATGCCGAAGCCCGAGCCGGCCGCAGCGGGGACGGCATCAGCAGCGACGCTCGCCCTTCCCGACAAGCCCTCCATCGCCGTCCTCCCATTCCAGAACATGAGCGGCGACCCGGAGCAGGACTACTTCGCCGATGGCGTCGTCGAGGACATCACCACCGCCCTGTCGCGCCTGCGCTGGCTCTTCGTGATCGCGCGCAATTCGAGCTTCACCTACAAGGGCCGAGCGGTGGACGTGAAGCAGGTCGGCCGCGAGCTCGGCGTCAGCTATGTGCTGGAAGGCAGCGTGCGCAAGGCTGCGAACCGCGTGCGGATCACCGGGCAACTGATCGATGCGACGACCGGCGCGCATCTCTGGGCCGAGCGCTTCGAGGGCACGCTCGACGACATCTTCGAACTGCAGGACCAGATCGCCGCGAGCGTCGTCGGCGCGATGGCGCCGCATCTGGAGCGCGCGGAGATCGAACGCGCGCAGCGGACGCCGACCACGAACCTCAGCGCCTATGACTGCTACCTGCGCGGAATGGCGAATCTTCAGCAGGGCAACAGGGAGGCGATCGGCGAGGCGCTGCGGCTGCTCGAGCAGGCGATCGCGCTCGATCCGGACTTCGCCTCGGCCTATGGCATGGCGGCCTGGTGCTATTTCTGGCGCAGGGTCAATGGCTGGATGACCGACCGCGCAGGGGAGACCGCCGAAGGCGCCAGGCTGGCCCGCAGAGCCGTCGAACTGGGCAGGGACGATGCGGTGGCGCTGACGCGAGGCGGTCATGCGCTCGCCCACCTCACCGGCGACCTCGATGCCGGCATCGCCTTGCTCGACCGGGCGGTCGTGCTCAATCCGAACCTGGCGGCAGCCTGGTTCCTCGGCGGCTATCTGCGGGTCTGGCACGGCGAGGCGGAGGAGGCGATCGCGCATTTCGCCAAGGCCATGCGCCTGAGCCCGCTGGACCCGGAAATGTATCGCATGCAGGCGGGAATGGCTGTGGCGCATCTGTTCGCCGGGCGCTTCGACGTCGCCTCGTCATGGGCCGAGAAGGCGTTCACCAACCTGCCGAGCTTTCTGATGGT
>DATDBB010000090.1:0-10141 GCA_036525085.1 Allobosea sp. | reverse complement strand
CGACGCCTCTTCCCTTCTCCCGGATGGGAGAAGGTGGCGCGGAGCGCCGGATGAGGGTGTGCCCTTGCGGCAAGGAGGCGCCTCGGCTCCGTCTCGTTTCAACGATCAGCGGCAGGCCCTCATCCCTGCCCTTCTCCCATTCGGGAGAAGGGTTCTTCCAGCGCCCGTCGCCGCCGCGCTCGGAACCTCGACAGGGAACCCTTTCTTGAAAGGAGGGAAGGACGAGATGTCGGCCACCTACGGACGTGGCGCTAGTCGGGAGCGGTCAGGTAATACATCTTGCGCGGCATTCAGGATCAGCTGAGGCTAGGCATTCACCTCAGCTCGTTTGTGCGGGAACATGCCTGACGTTTCAACTCACCTAAACGGAGACAATCGTCTGATCCGTTCTCTGCTTGAACACGACCCATTGCCAGAGTCGGCCGTGATAACTCTCATGCGGCTTGCGAGAGCGGTGGACGCTGACTACGCAAGAGTGGCGGAATCTCTGGTTCCAGGGTCAGCAGAATTCCTCCGAGAGGAACATGTTTCGGCTTTAGCGCGCGCCGAGATCACTGAGGAACAGGTGAAGCGCGAGATTGCTGCACAGAAGCTCTTCTTCAAGCGTCTTGCCCCTCTCCTCCCTGGGCTGCTCCGCCACTTCAGGTTTGATCAGCCTTCAGAAGTCCTCGAAGCTCTTGCGCGGATCGATGATTGCCATCGAGACTTCTCGATAATCGAGAAAGCGCAGCGTCGAGACAAAGCGCGTCGACTCGCTGTACAAAAACTGTCCGCCGCAAAGCGAGCGATGGATAAGGCTGCGACGGCGCTGTCGAGGGTCGATTCTATTGTTAGCATGGATTACGAGCGGTTGCGGTCTGCTCATCTGCGGGCGCGAAAGGCGCGAAGCTTCAGCATCTCTGGGACCTCAGATATGGTCCACGAAATAGAACTCTGCTCAGCCGCCATTGAAGTTTGCGCTTGGCGGGCGGAACAAGAGGACGACTATCTGATCCTCTCGAACTCCGGGACTAGCACTCACGTGGTAGAGGCGGCGTTCGCACTGTCTATTTGGTACAACGGTCCGCCGCTTGTCACGACGCCAGGATCAGATTTCTCTGCTGTGTGTAGCATCATCTATGAGATCGCCAGCGGGTGCGCGGATGAGAGCCTCGCCGGAGCGATCAACCGCTTTGCAAGAAGCGAAGATAAGCAGCGGTTCCTAGCCGAAGAGGAGCAGCTTCGTATTGAGAATGAAGACACATCGGTTCCCGACAATTTCCGTGCTGTTACCTCCGACATTGCCCGCGCTCGCGAGGATATCGAATTGTACGGCCAGCTTGCTGCTATGCCGAGCCTTTCGCTAACGGCTGGAATGCTGGCCAACAGCATGGTCCGCGATGCGGAGGCTCGGATCAATGCTGCTCGCAGAAAATACGGTCCTAACCTCCTCTGGGCTCATCAGATACCTCACGAGCATTGGGAGAGCGTAGAAACTGCTCGTCAAGCGCTGAAGCAGAAGGCCATCCTTCTAGGAGAACTCCGCAGGGCAGTCTTAGAAGTTGATCGACCATAAGTCCGCGCTTGCGGCGAGTTCATGTCAACCATTGCGGCCTTTCGTGAGCTACGACTGCCTCATCGTCGCAGCGTAGCTCAGTGGACAGAGCCCACGCTTTCGACACGCCGCTGGCGTGGGCGAGGAGGTCGCAGGTTCGATCCCTGCCGCTGCGTCGATCGCTCTTATGTGGCTTTGGTTCGCTTCATCGATCGCTTTCCTCTTCGGAAGGATTCTAGCGCAGGTTGGCAGGGTTTCAGGGGAGCGCGTCACCCCCACCACCTTGACTCCCCGCCCCCTCCCGCCTTACCCCCATCGACGGGACACGCCACCCCACCGTGGCGCGCCCATCTGTAAGGATGGAGACATCGATGGCGAATACCGTTCCGGCCACGCGTCCGCGCGTGCCGCATTTCTCGTCCGGCCCCTGCGCCAAGCGCCCCGGCTGGTCCCTCAAGGGTCTTTCTGACGCGGCCCTCGGCCGCTCGCACCGCGCCAAGGTCGGCAAGGACAAGCTAAAAGCTGCCATCGACCTGACCCACGAGGTGCTGCAGGTGCCGGCCGATTACCGCATCGGCATCGTGCCCGCGTCCGACACCGGCGCCGTCGAGATGGCGATGTGGTCTTTGTTGGGCGCCCGCGGCGTCGACATGGTCAGCTGGGAGAGCTTCGGCGCCGGCTGGGTCACCGATGTCGTCAAGCAGCTCAAGCTCACGGATGTCCGCACCTTCGAGGCGCCTTACGGCGAATTGCCGAACCTCAGGAAGGTCGACACAAAGAACCGCGACATCGTCTTCACCTGGAACGGCACGACCTCGGGCGTGCGCGTCGTCGATGCCAGCTGGATCGCCGAGGACCGCGAGGGGCTGACGATCTGCGACGCGACCTCGGCCGCCTTCGCCCAGCGCCTCGACTGGCCCAAGCTCGATGTCACCACCTTCTCCTGGCAGAAGGTGCTCGGCGGCGAGGCGGCCCATGGCATGATCATCCTCTCGCCCCGCGCGGTCGAGCGGCTGACGACCTACAAGCCGGCCTGGCCGCTGCCGAAGATCTTCCGCATGACCTCGGGCGGCAAGCTGATCGAGGGGATTTTCGTTGGTGAAACGATCAATACCCCCTCCATGTTGGCGGTCGAGGATTATCTCGATGCGTTGCAGTGGGCGAAGAAGGTCGGCGGGCTCGACGGCCTCGTGAAGCGCGCCGACGGCAATTTCCGCGTCATCGCGAAATTCGTGCGCGAGAACGACTGGATCGACTTCCTCGCGGTGAAGCCGAAGACGCGCTCGAACACATCCGTGTGCCTGACCTTCACCGACCCGGCCGTCACCGCGCTGCCGGCCGACGCGCAGGCCGCCTTCGCCAAGCAGGTCGTCTCGATCATCGAGAAGGCCGGCGCCGGCTTCGACCTCGGCCATTACCGCGACGCCCCTCCGGGCCTGCGCATCTGGTGCGGCGCGACCGTGCAGTCCCGCGATCTCAAGGCGCTGCTGCCGTGGATCGAATACGCCTTCGCCGAAGCCAAGGCTTCGCTGGGCAAGAAGGCGGCGTAAGGCGCAGCCGTCCGCGACGCTCTCCCTCTCCCCTCGGGGGAGAGGGTTGGGGTGAGGGCAGCGCGACGCCGATCGTCCGCCCCTCCTCCCGTCAACCTTTCCGACCTGCGCGGCCCTCATCCGTCTCGGCTTCGCCGAGCCACCTTCTCCCCCGAGGGGAGAAGGATGCGACCTCCCCATCCACGCGCAGAGCGCCTCAGCGCCGCGCCAGCCGGAGCCATCCTCATGACAGCCCCCAAAGTCCTGATCTCGGACGCCCTCTCCCCCGCCGCCGTGCAGATCTTCAAGGATCGCGGCATCGACGTGACCTTCGATCCCAACCTCGGCAAGGACAAGGACAAGCTCGCCGCGATCATCGGCGAGTATGACGGCCTCGCCATCCGCTCGGCCACCAAGGCCACCGCCAAGCTACTGGAGGCCGCCAAGAACCTGAAGGTCATCGGCCGCGCCGGCATCGGCGTCGACAATGTCGAGATCCCCGCCGCCACCGCGCGCGGCATCATCGTGATGAACACGCCCTTCGGCAATTCGATCACCACCGCCGAGCATGCGATCGCGATGATGTTCGCGCTCGCCCGCCAGATCCCCTCCGCGGACGTCTCGACCCAGGCCGGGAAGTGGGAGAAGAACCGCTTCATGGGCGTCGAGATCACCGCCAAGACGCTCGGCCTGATCGGCTGCGGCAATATCGGCGCCATCGTCGCCGAGCGCGGCATCGGCCTGAAGATGCGCGTCATCGCCTATGACCCCTATCTCTCGCCCGAACGCGCGGTCGCGCTGGGCGTCGAGAAGGTCGAGCTTGAGGATCTGCTGAAGCGCGCCGACTTCATCACGCTGCACGTCCCGATGACCGAGAAGACCAGGAACATCCTCTCGGCCGAGAACCTCGCCAAGACCAAGAAGGGCGTGCGGATCATCAACTGCGCCCGCGGCGGATTGGTCGACGAGGCGGCGTTGGCGGCGCTGATCAAGTCCGGCCATGTCGCAGGCGCGGCCTTCGACGTCTTCTCTCAGGAGCCGGCCGAGACGAACCCGCTCTTCGGCCTCGACAACGTCGTCTGCACGCCGCATCTCGGCGCGAGCACCAACGAGGCGCAGGAGAACGTCGCGCTGCAGGTCGCCGAGCAGATGAGCGACTACCTGCTCAAGGGCGCGATCACCAACGCCGTGAACTTCCCCTCGATCTCGGCCGAGGAAGCTCCGCGCATCAAGCCTTTCGTCGCACTTGCCGAAAAGCTCGGCTCGTTCCTCGGCCAGCTCACCGAGGCGCCGGTCAAGGGCATCCGCATCGAGTACGAGGGCGCGGTCGCCCATCTCAACCTCAAGGCGATCTCGGCCGCCGCCATCACCGGCGTGCTCAGGCCCTTCCTGCCCGAGATCAACATGGTCAACGCGGCCATGGTGGCGAAGGAGAAGGGCATCGTCGTCGAGGAGATGACCCGCGAGGTCGCCGGCAATCTGGAAAGCGTCATCCGCATCGTCGTCGAGGCCGAGGACATGCCGCGCCACGCCTCGGGCACCGTCTTCCAGGACGGCAAGCCGCGCATCGTCGAGATCCGCGACATCCAGGTCGATGCCGAATTCGCGCCGCACATGCTCTATGTCCGCAACGCCGACAAGCCGGGCTTCATCGGCGCCTTCGGCTCGCTCTTGGGCGAGGCCGGCGTCAATGTCGCGACCTTCTCGCTCGGCCGCGACAAGCCCGGCGGCGACGCGATCTGCTATGTCGCCGTCGACGAGCCGATCTCCGACGAGCTGCTAGCCAAGATCCATGAGATCCCGATGGTCAAGCGCGCCCGGCGGTTGCGGTTCTGACACGATGAACTTCGCAGGCCTTCGCGCCATGGTCGCCTCCCGCAAGGAGGCGGCCATGGCGCCGATCAAGTTCGAGGTCCGCCGCGACGACGAGGCCGACGTCTGGTATGCGGTGGCCACCGACGACAGCGGAATCGTCACCGAAGCCGCGACGCTTGAGGCCCTGCGCGAGCGACTGAAGCAGCTCGTGCCGGACTTCCTCGAACTGGATTGCGACTGCCCGATCGAGCTCGAGATGTGCAGCGACGAGCTCGCCTTCGGTTCTTGCGAGCTGCCGCCGCGGTGAGGCCGCAATCGCGCAGTCCTGTGCGCGCCCACCACAGGATATGCCCATGCTTCGCGCTACTGCTTTTGCCTTCGCCTGCCTCATTGCCTTCCCCGCCCTCGCCGACTGGGACAAGGCCAAGCTCGACAAGGAGATCGCCGCCATCGAGCGGCAGTCGAAAGGCAGGCTCGGCGTCGCCCTGCTCGACCTCAAGGACCGCAAGACCTGGTCGCATCGCGGCAGCGAATCCTTCCCGATGCAGAGCGTCTTCAAATGGCCGCTGGCGATCGCAGCGCTGCAGGCGGTCGAGGCGGGGAAGTTCAGGCTCGACGACACCATCACGATCAGGCGCAGCGAGTTCTCGCTCTATCACAGCCCGCTCGCCAAGGCGTTCAAGGGCGAGAGCAACGCCTATCCGCTGCGCGAGCTGATCGCGCTGGCCGCCGGCGACAGCGACAACACCGCCGCCGACATCCTGATGCGCGAGATCGGCGGGCCGAAGGTCGTGACCGCCATGCTCAAGGATGGCGGTATCCGGGGCATCTCCGTCGATCGCTATGAGCGGCAGTTCCAGCCCGAGGTCTTCGGCCTGCCGGGCTTCTCATGGACCGATGTCATCGACGAGCGGGCCTATCGGGCCAAGCTCTCCGCGCTCGATCCGCAGAAGCGCCAGGCCGCCCTGCAAACCGCGCTGAAGGACAAGCGCGACAGCGCCACACCGGATGCCAGCGTGCTCTTCGTCGAGGCGCAGGCCAAGGGCAACTGGCTGCGCGACCCGGCCCACAGCGCCCTGATCGACAGGATCGTCACCGAGACCAGGAGCGGCCCGGATCGCATCCGCGCCGGCCTGCCCGAAGGCACCCGCTTCGCCCATAAGACGGGCGCCGGCCTGACTATGGACGGCATCAACCACGCCACCAACGACATCGGCCTCGTCACGCTGCCGAACGGCCGGGTCTTCGCCATCGCGGTCTATCTTTCCGGCTCGACCGCCGATGCCAAGCAGCGTGAGGCAGCCCATGCCGCCGTGGCGAAGGCCGCGGTTGGCGCGCTGCGCTGACGGGGAAGCGTAGCAGAAGCGCGGACGTCATTCCGGGGCAGGCCACAGGCCTGAGCCCGGAACCCATGAACACTGCGGCATCCTGACGAGGCCCCATCGCCCTGCTTGCTGGAAAAAGGACAATGTTCATGGGTTCCGGGCTCGCCGCTGCGCGTCGCCCCGGAATGACCGCGATGTTCCCCAGATTGCTTCTCAGCCCCGCCGTCCCAACAGCTCGGCGATGAAGATGCCGCTGAGCACGAGCAGCAGCGCCACGGCGTGATAGAGCGCCAGCGTCTCGCCGATGATCGCGACCGCCATCATCGGCGCGAAGACCGGCACCAGATTGGTGAAGACGCCGGCCCGGCCGGGCCCGATCAGCTCGACGGCGCGCAGGAAGGTGACCTGCGCCAGAATCGAGGGCCCCAGCACCACGAAGGCGAGGATCGCCCAGCCCTTCGCGGTCGGCCAGTAGAAATGGCCGGTGGCGACCTCGATCGCGAGCAGCGGCACCGAGAACAGGCAGGCGAAGCTCGCGACCGCGATGAAGAAGACGGGCGCAGGCACCGCAGGGCGCTTGCGGATCGCGACCGTGTAGCCGGCATAGAGCATCGAGGCGATGATCATGTAGAGATCGCCCCGGGCGAAGGTCAGGTTCGCCAGGACATGGATGTCGCCACGGCTCGCCGTCACCGCCACGCCGAGCAGCGTGACGCCGACGCCGAGCGCCTGCAGCGGAGCGATCGGCGTGCGATAGGCGATGAAGGCTCCGACCAGCACGAAGATCGGGATCGAGCCCTGCAGAATCCCAATATTGATCGCCATCGTAGAATAGCCGGCGAGATACATCAGGGCGTTGAACACCGTGAAGCCGAGCAGGCCCATCGCGGCGATGAAGCGCCAGCGCTGGCGCAGCAGTGGCCAGTTCTCGGCGATCTGGCGCCGCAGCAGGAACGGCACCACCGCACAGACGAAGAACCAGCGCAGCGAGGTCAGCGCCATCGGCGGAATGTTGCCGACGGCCATGCGGCTGGAGATCGCATTGCCGGCCCACATCACCATGGTCACCACCAGCAGGAGATAGGGATTGTCCCAAGTTCTCTGCGGCAAGGATCTGGGCAGGGAGTTGTCGGTAGGCCCAGGGCTGGGCGAAGGTGCGGGCAAGGTGTGCGGCCTGCGGGTCACATGACGGGTACCTGCAATAGCCTTGCGCGCGCTTCCCGTCATGTGGGATGAGGCGCACGGTTGCCCGGCGTCCGGCGCATCCCCTTGCAGCATCCTTCCTCCGGCTCTCTCCCCATGATCGATGTCCCGGCCCGTCCGCTCCGCCTGCTCTTCGTCGACGGCAACACCCGCGAACAGCGCGAGAACCACGCCGCCGGCTACGGCACGCAGCCCGCGGAAGCCTATGCCAACGAGGTCGCCGCGATCGTGCCCGGCGCCGTCACCGACATCTGCCTGCCGGCCGACGAGGGCGCGAACCTGCCCGATGGCGCCGGCCTGCAATCCTATGACGGCATTTTCCTGACCGGCTCGTCGCTGCACATCTACCAGATCGAACCGGCCGTCACTCGGCAGATCCACCTGATGCGCGCGATCTATGCCAGCGGCACGCCCTGCTTCGGCTCCTGCTGGGGCATCCAGATGGGCGCGGTCGCGGCCGGCGGCAGCGTCACGCGCAACCCCAGGGGCCGCGAGCTCGGCTTCGCCCGCAAGATCACCCCGAACGAGGCCGGTCGCACGCACCCGCTGCTCGCTGGACGTCCCGCCGCCTTCGACGCCCCGGCGATCCATCTGGACACGATCGCGCTGCCGCCGGGTGAAACCACGATCCTGGCCTCCAATGCCTATAGCGAGGTCCAGGCCGCCGAGATCCGCCATGATGGCGGCACCTTCTGGGGCGTGCAGTACCATCCCGAATTCCCGCTGCGGCAGGTCGCCTCGATCCTCGGCCGGATGGTTCCGATCCTGATCGAGGAGGGCTTCCGCGCCAATGAGGCCGCCGCCCATGGCTGGCTCGCCGAGTTGCGCACGCTCGACGCCGAACCGGCCCGCCAGGACCTCGCCTGGGCGCATGGCCTCGATGCCGAGGTCCTCGACGACCAGCGCCGCGTCACCGAACTGCGCAACTTCCTGGCGCACCGCGTCCAGCCACAGGCGAGCGCGCGCGGACGGGCCTGATCGCTCCGGACGGCCCAACCGAACCGCCTCTGCTCTGATCCGGCATTTACTCCTCGGTAACTGCAAGCGGTTCCCCTCACCCGTGGGTCGCAGGCGGCCCGCACCGATTCGACCGGGCTGCGAGACTCATCGCATGGGGGTCCGGATGTCCCCAGCATTGGGCAGAAGCCAAGGCGGACACGTCCTCGCTCGTCGCGATGCGTCGTCGTCCTCGCGGGGCGCAGTGCCGCTTCGCGGCAGGCCAAGTACAACCATAAGGAGACAGAAATAAATCAGCGCAACTAACGAATGCAGACAGTGCGCCGAGCCCTGCAATACAGAAAATCATTCTCTATGGACGCTTATTAGAATTAATCGAATTTTAAACTGAACTGGCGCGAAGCTGTATCAGACGCTCGCGAGATCGGCGGCAGGGAACGCCGCCCGCCCCCTGCGTCAGGACGATGCCTAAATTTTCGAAATCAGACCCGGTGCGCACCATCGGCATCGCAAGCAAAAGGCAAGACGCCTTGAAGTCCATCCGCATCAAGATCATCGCCATCCTCGCCATCATCTCGCTCGGCGCCGTCTTCTCTTCCGCTCTCGGGCTCTGGGCCCTGTCGCGCTCCAACGACCTGAGCCAGCGCGCCTCCGTCCAGGCCGACCTCGCGCTCACGACCGACCGGATCAACGGCCATGTTCTCGGCGTCGTGATGGACGCCCGCGGCATCTACATGTCGAAGGCCGCCGCCGAGGCCGAACCCTTCGCCAAGGGCATGGAGGCCCGCTTCCCGCAATTGCGCGCCCTGGCGGCCGACCTGACCCGGATCGCCCGCGAGTCGGAACGCGGCCAGACGCGGGCCATCGAGAAGGCGATCGCGGATTTCATCACCTTCCGTTCCGAGACGATCCGCCTCGGCCGCGAGGTCTCGACGGCGGCGGCCAATGCCCAGGGCAACAACGACGCCAACCGCAGCAATCGCAAGGCCCTCAACGATCTGCTCGTCGCCTTCGCCAAGAGCAACGAGGCCGCGGGCGACGCCCTGGCACAGGACGCCGCGAAATTCACCCAGATGGCGCAGATCGCGCTGCCGATCCTGCTCGGCGTGACGCTGCTTGGCTCGCTGCTGATCGCACTGTTCTTCGCGCAGCGCTCATTGACCAAGCCGATTCTCGACCTCAGCGCCGTGATGGCCTCGCTGACGCAGGGCGACCTCAAGGTCGCCGTGCCCCATCTCGACCGCAAGGACGAGATCGGCACGATGGCGCAGGCCGTCTCCGTGCTGCGCGAGAGCAGCGAGCAGGTCGCGATGCTGCAACAGCAGGAGCAGGCAGCGGCCGCCGCCCGCCTCGCCCGCGCCCAGTCGATGGAAGCCGTCGTCACCGATGTCGGCGAGGTCGTCGCTGCGGCAGCCGCCGGCGATTTCTCGGCGCGTCTCCAGATCGACCAGGCCGACGAGCAGATGCAGAAGCTCGTCGCCGGCATCAACCAGATCAACGCCGTCGTCGACGGCGCAACGCGCGACTTCTCCGATGCCTTGCAGGCGATCGCGGCGGGCGACCTGACGCATCGCGTCGACGGCGCCTATCACGGCCGCTTCGCCGATCTGAAGGGCGCGATCAACGACACGGTCGAGCGCCTGTCCTCGACGGTGAAGACGATCCAGACGACGACGGCCGATGTCGGCCTCGCCGCCCGCGAGATCAATATGGGCGCCGACGACCTGTCGAAGCGCACCGAGGAGCAGGCCTCGAGCCTCGAGGAGACCGCCGCGACG
>DATDBB010000089.1:0-7898 GCA_036525085.1 Allobosea sp. | reverse complement strand
ATGATCGAGCGGCTCTGGCTCAAGGCGGGGCCGATCCTCAACATCGACATGCGCGACGAGCCGCGCCGCCTCAAGGGTGGAAGCGCCATGCAGGCGCATACGCGGCTGCTGGAGGCGTTGCGAAGGCAGGACGCCGCCGCTGCGCGCGCCGCGCTGGAAGACGACATCACGGCCGCCGCCGCGCATATCGAGGAAACGGGCCAGCTCAGCGCCTGAGATCAATCTGGACGGGAGACGCAAGGATGGATTTGCAGATCAAGGGCTTGCGCGTGCTGGTGACGGCCGGCGCCAATGGCATCGGCCGCGCCACGGCCCGCGCCTTCGCCGCGGAGGGGGCGAAGGTCCATATCTGCGACGTCGACCGTGCCGCTTTGGCCGACATGGCGCAGAGCGACCCGGGGATGACGCAGTCGGTCTGCGACGTCTCGGACCGCGCCGCGGTCGCGCGACTGTTCGAGGAGACGATCGCCGCTCTGGGCGGGCTCGATTGCCTGGTCAACAATGCCGGCATCGCCGGCCCGACCGGGCGCGTCGACGAGATCGATCCGGCCGATTGGGACTCTTGCGTCGCCATCGACCTGACCGGGCAGTTCAACTGCACCAGGCTCGCGGTCCAGCATCTCAAGCAGTCGAAGAACGCCTCGATCGTCAATCTCTCGAGCCAGGCCGGCAAGCATGGCTTTCCGCTGCGCTCGCCCTATGCAGCGGCGAAATGGGGCGTGATCGGCTTCACCAAGGCGCTCTCGGCGGAACTCGGCGAGTTCGGCATCCGCGCGAACGCGATCTGCCCCGGGCTGGTCGAAGGGCCGCGCATCCAGAGCGTCATCGCCAACAAGGCGCGCAGCTTCAACGTCTCGCATGAGGAGATGACGCAGCGGCTCTTCGCCGGCGTCTCGATCAAGCAGTTCGTGGATCCCGCAGACATCGCCAAACAAATCGTCTTCCTCGCCTCGCCCTTCGCCAAGACGATCTCGGGCCAGGAGATCTCGGTCTGCGGCGATACACGCATGCTGGCGTGATCGGGGGCGAGTTCGATCGTTGCCGATTGTCCTCGGAACCACGCCGTCATCCCGGATGCGGCGAAGCGGAACTCCGGGATCCATCGAAGGGCTCCGCGCTTTATGATGGGTCCCGGAGCTGCGCCGGCCGGGGATCGAATTGAAATCCGGCCGTCATTTTTCAGTCGGCTTGTACCCAGGCGCGTTCGTATCGGGGCGCGGCGCCATTCCCGCAGCCCTCAGCCTGAGGAGCGATCGAGGATCGCGTTTCGAAGGATGTTTCAGGAGGCTCCGGAACCATCTGAGCATCCTTCGAGACGTTGCTGCGCAGTTCCTCTGATTGAGGGCTCGTTTTTCACAACACACACTCAGCCAGCATTCGCGGCGACCCATTGCGTCAGCACGGTCGCGGCAGCCATGAAGTCGTCGATCTCCATCGCTTCCTTCGGATTATGGCTGCCATGCTCGTTGCGCACGAAGAGCATCGCGACGGGCACGCCCGCTGCCGCAAAGGCGGCGGAATCATGCGAGGCCGGGCTGCCGAGCGGCATCGAGGAGACGCCGAGGCTCTTGGCTCCCTCCGTCAACGCGGCGCGGATGCCGGCATCGACCGGCCCGACCGCTGCCGACGCCCGTGGGCCGAGTTCGAAGGTGACGTTGCGCTCGGTCTCGATCCGGGCGATCGCCTCGTGCATCTGCTTCTCGATCCCGGCCAGCACCGCTTCGTCATAGGCACGCACGTCGAGGCTGAATTGGAAGTCGCCGGGCACGGTCGTCATGCCGTGCATCTCGGCATTGGTGTGAAAGCGGCCGAAGGTGACGGCGATCTGCGTGCCCGCCGCCTCATGCGCGGCCCAGATCTCGTCGAGCGCATGGGCGAGCGCCATGCCGGCCATCGCGGCGTCGCGGCGGAAGCGGCGCGGCGTGCCGACATGGTCGTGCCGTCCGGTGATGCGGGCGTTCGGATAGCGGAAATTGCCGGGAATGCCGGTGCAGATCGCAATCGGGAAGCCCGCCTCGAACAGGCTCGGCGCCTGCTCGATATGCACCTCCAGAAAGGCGCGGATGCGTTTGGGGTCGAGCGCGCGCAGGCCCCGGAGCAGCGCCTCGGGGTCGCCGCCGCAATCGCGGATATGGTCGGCGAGGCTGCGCCCGGTGTCGATGCGCGTCGCCTCCAGCGCGCCGTCGGGGAGAGTGCCGAGCGCCGAGCGGCTGCCGATATAGGAAACCTGGAACCAGACGCTCTCCTCGGCCCGCACGCCCATGACCGTGACGTCGCAGCGCGGCTGCAGGCCGAGTTCTCGTAGCGCCGCGATCGTCACCAAGCCGGCGACGACGCCGGCCGCGCCGTCGAAATTGCCGCCATGGGGAACGCTGTCGAGATGCGAGCCCATCAGGATTGCCGGCGCATCCGCATCCGCCCCGCGCCAGGTCGCATAGGTGTTGGCCGCGGCATCCGTGCTGACGATGAGGCCGGCGAGCGACGCAGCCTCGACCATCACCTTGTGGCCGAAATTCTCGCCCGCGCCATAGGTGTCGCGCATGATGCCGGGATTGCCCTGGCTGCCGGCGGCGAGCGTCGCGAACATGCGCTCGACCATGCCGCGCTGGGCCGCCACGGCGGCGCGGATCGCCTCGGGCGTGATCGGGCCGGCGTCCCGCGGCTGAAGGGCGGGCGCATTCATGATGCGGGCTTGTCGAAATAGCCGGCCCGCACGGCGGCGCCGGCCTGCAGGGTGTCGAGATCGGTCGCGAGTTCCGAATAGAGGAAGGTCGCGTGGCCGGTCTTCGGAGCGGTCGTCAGCGTCATCGGGGATCGTCCCTCGCTCTTTTCTTGTTGTCGTTTGCACCGGCGCGGCATCAGCCGCGCTTCAGGCCCCAGAACACAGGCGTGCCGCTCATCATGCCCGAGAGATCGCTGCGGAACAGCGTCGGCTGCTTGTACTGGCCGATCGGGTAGTAGGGCACCTCCTCGAAGGCGGTCGCCTGGATCTCGGCACTGATGCGCTTCTGCGCCGCGAGATCGCCTGTCGCGAGCCATTGCGAGCGCAGAGCCTCGATCTTCGGGCTCTGCACCCAGCCCGGGAAGACGCCGTCGCCGCGCAGGGTGGAATGCACCAGCGGGTTGAGCCAGTCGATGCCCTGCCAGTTGCCGACGAAGGCGTTCCAGCCGCCTTGGTCGGCCGGCCCTTTGTTGGTCCGCCGCTTCAGCACGGAGCCGAAGTCGAGCGCGGTGTATTCGACGTTCATGCCGGCGAGCTTCATCACATCGGCGGCGATATCGCCGAGCGGCTTCTGGGCGAGCGAATCCGCCGGCACCAGCAGGACGACCTTCTCGCCGGCATAGCCCGCGGCCTTCAGCTCGCGCTTGACCTTGTCGTAGTCGCGCGGGCCGCGGAAAACGTCGAGGCCGACCTCGCTACCCATCGGCGTGCCCGGCGTGAAATAGCCGAGCGGGCTGTGACGATAGGCCGGATCGTCGCCGGCCACCGCGATCATGAAGGCCTCCTGGTCGATTGCGCCGAGCATGGCGCGGCGGATCGCCGGATTGTTGAAGGGCGGCAGCAGATGGTTCACCCGCATCTGGCAGGTGAAGCCGAGCGGATCGAGCACGGCCGTCTTGACCGACTTGTTGCGAGCGATCAGCGGCAGCAGGTCGTGCGGCATCGCCTCCTGCCAGTCCTGCTCGCCGGCCTGCACCGCCGAGGTGCCGGTCGCGGCATCCGGCATGGTCGTCCATTCGACACGGTCGAAATTCACGACCTTGGGGCCGGAGGTCCAGTCCGTCGTGCCGCTCTCGCGCGGCTTGTATCGGTCGAAACGCTCATAGACGTTGCGCGCGCCCGGCACGCGCTCATCGGCCTTGAAGCGGAACGGGCCCGAGCCGATCACCTCGGGGATCACCTTGAACGGATCGGTGTTGGCGAGCCGCTCCGGCATCATGAAGCAGACCGGCGCCGAGACCTTGCCGAGCGCATAGGGCAGATAGGGGAAGGGCGCCTTCAGGCGAAAGCGAATGGTACGGTCGTCGGGTGCCGAGAGCTCGTCGGTCGCCTGCATCAGCGCGTCGCCGGCCGCGTCCCGCTTGGCCCAGCGCCGGATGCTGGCGACGCAGTCGCGCGCCGTGACCTTCTCGCCGTCATGCCAGAGCAGCCCCTCGCGCAGCGTCAGGTTCCAGAGCTTGCCGTCGTTCTCGACGCTGTGGCCCTCGACCATCTGGGGCGAGACCTCGAGCTTCGTGTTCATGCCGTAGAGCGTGTCGAACACCATGAAGCCATGGGTGCGCGAGACCTGGGCGGTGGCGTAGATCGGGTCGGGGAAGGCGAGGTCGATCACCGGCACGAAGCGCAGCGTCGAAGCCGGAGCGGCGCGCACCAGCGCGGGGCGCGAGATCAGCGTGGCGGCGGTTCCGGCGAGCAGGTGGCGGCGGTTCAGCATGATGTGGCCCCGGCGGCGCTCAGGGCCGCATCGTCAGGTTTCGATGGCCGAGACACTGGTCCGGCCTCGGGGCGCAAGGCAATGGACCTGCTTATGAAGAATCCGGGGGTGGCATTCGCCGCGCGAATACCCAAGGCTTCAGGACAGCCGCGGCATCGTTTCGCCGGCGACGATCCGGACCTCGCGCAGGAAGGCCTCGGCCGCGCGCGACAGTGGCCGCTTGCGCGAACGGACGACGGAGGCCGAGACGGGCGATGCCGGCTCGAACCGCCTGACCGCGAGATTCTTGGCCGAGAGTGGCGAGAGCGGATCGACCACCGCGACGCCGACGCCGGTCTCGGCGAGGATGCAGGCGGTGTTGCAGTAGCGCACCTCGACGGCCGAGCGGAACGGCACGCCGACCTCGGCGAAGGCCTGCCGCACGATCGTGCCCATCTTCGTGCCGCGCTCCAGCGCGATGAAGGAGGTCGAGCGCAGATCGTCTGGCGTGATCGTCTCCTTGGCCGCCAGCGGATGCTCCGGCGCCATCACGCAGACCATGCGCTCGGAAAAGAACGACTCTCCATCCAGCCCGCGATAATCGTTCAGCCCCAGTACGAAGCCGAGTTCGGCCAGGCCGTTGTCGACGCTCTCGATGACGTTCTCGAAGCGGCGGATGTCGAAGGAAACCCGCGTGTTCGGGCGCTTGGCGAGGAAATTCCGCAGCGCGATCGGGATCACGCTGTAACCGAGCGGCGGCGTCGCGATGATGCGGACATGCCCGGTGCGGTTCTCCTTCAGATCCTGCACCTTTGCCTCGAAGGCGGCGTGCATGTTGAAGATCGGATCGGAGTCGAGGCAGAGCTCGCGGGCCTCGGCCGTCGGGAACAGCCGGTTGTTGACGCGCTCGAACAGGGGAAAGCCGATCTGGCTCTCCAGATGCTTGATCGCATTGCTGACGGCGGGTTGCGACAGGCCCAATTCATGGGCCGCACGCACCGTCGTCTCGCAGCGGACCACCGCTCTCAGCAGCTCGATCTGGCGCAGGTTCATATTCTTGCTCTGAATAGGGTTGGGTCTACCCTATTTCGCCAGCAAATCATGTGCCAGTTGGAGGCGTCCTGCAAGCGGTGCCGTCATGCGCCATCGCGATGCGTCGTCGTTCAGGCGTCGAGAAACGGGATCTCGCCCTTCGGCGGCGCGATGTCGGCGTTGGCCGCGACCATCCGGCGCCAGACCGCTTCCGTCACCGCCTGTGCCTCGGCCAGCAGCGCCGGCTCGTCGATGGTCAGCACCTTGCGGTCGCGCATCACGAATTCGCCGTCGACGATGACCGAATGGACGAGGCCCGGATGCGCGTAGTTCACGATATTGGAGGTCAGCCGGATGATCGGGCGCATCGCCGGCTGGTTGAGATCGAGCAGGGTGATGTCGGCCTTCTTGCCGACTTCGACGGAGCCGATCTCGCCGAGAGCGTCGAGCGTCCGTGCGCCGTTGCGCGTCGCCATGTCGAGCACGCGTTGAGGCTGCGGATCGAGCCCGCCCGCGACGCGGACGATAACAAACAAGCGGCCGGCCACGAGGTGGCCGGCCGCTGCCGCGCTATCATTTATTCGGCCGGTCTATTCGCCCGCTTTATAGCCGGCGGACGGACCGCTTTGCGTCATGGCTCAGCTCTGGATGAAGGCGAGCAGGTCCGGGTTCACGATCTCGGGATGGGTGGTGCACATCCCGTGCGGCAAGCCCTCATAGACCTTGAGCGTGCCGCTCTTCAGAAGCGTGATCGCCAGCAGCGCCGAGTCCGCGATCGGCACGATCTGGTCGTCGTCGCCATGCATCACCAGCACGGGAATGTCGATCGCCTTCAGATCCTCGGTGAAATCGGTCTCCGAGAAGGCCTTGATGCAGTCGTAATGGGCCTTGGCGCCGCCCATCATGCCCTGCCGCCACCAGTTGTCGATGACGCCCTGCGAAACCTTCGCGCCTTCGCGGTTGAAGCCGTAGAACGGGCCGGCCGGGATATCGACGTAGAACTGCGCCCGGTTGGCGACGAGCGCGGCACGGAAGCCGTCGAAGACTTCGATCGGCAGGCCGCCGGGGTTCTTCTCCGACTTGACCATGATCGGCGGCACGGCGCCGATCAGCACGGCCTTGGCGACGCGGCCCTTCTCGGCGCGGGCGACGTAATGCGCGACCTCGCCGCCGCCCGTCGAGTGGCCGATATGGATGGCGTTCTTCAGGTCGAGCGTGGCGGCCAGCTCGGCGACGTCGGCAGCATAGGTGTCCATCTCGTTGCCGGTCGCGGTCTGGGACGAGCGGCCATGGCCGCGACGGTCATGGGCGATCACCCGGAAGCCCTTGTCGAGGAAATAGAGCATCTGGTTGTCCCAGTCGTCGGCGCTCAGCGGCCAGCCGTGATGGAACACGATCGGCTGCGCGGTCTTGGAACCCCAGTCCTTGTAGAAGATCTCGGTGCCGTCCTTGGTGGTGATCGTGCTCATCGTCGGGTCCCCTTGGCTTCCCGGGCGGCAGGAGCGTCGCCCTTCGATATGGACGTTATAGGCTTGCGGCTGCATGGTGCCGCTTGGCGGAACCGACAATGTGCAGTGGCAAAACTGACAAGATGACGACAGGCCCGACGATCATCGCCGAAATCGGCGTCATCCTGTACCCAGACGTTCAGTTGGCGGCCGTCTACGGTCTGACCGACCTGTTCCGCATCGCCGGCGAGATGAGCGTCGCGCGCGGCGGCGCCGATGCGCCGGTGATCCGGGTCAGCCATTGGCGCCAAGGGAGCGACGGCGGGAGCGGCGACGGCGCGGGCGTCGAATGCGCCTATGACAGCCATCCGGGGCAGCGGCACGATCCGGGCCATCTGATCGCGCCGCCGAGCCTCGTCATGCCCGGCAAGATGCAGCCGATGGCCGGCTTCGCATCATGGCTGGCTGCGCGCCACGCAGCCGGGGCGACGCTCTGCTCGGTCTGCGCCGGGGCCTTCGTGCTCGGCGAAACCGGGCTGCTCGAAGGCCGACCCGCGACGACGCACTGGGCCTTCGCCGAGGCGCTGGCGGCGCGCTTTCCAGCCATCCGCGTCGAGACCGACCGCATGGTCATCGATGATGGCGACATCATCACCGCTGGCGGCATCCTCGCCTGGGCTGATCTCGGCCTGACGCTGGTCGAGCGGCTGCTGGGCCCCAGCGTCATGCTGGCGACGGCGCGCTTCCTGCTGGTGGATCCGCCGGGACGTCGGCAGCAGCCCTATAGCAGTTTCGTTCCGCGCCTCGACCATGGCGACGCGGCCATCCTCAAGGTGCAGCATTGGCTCCAGGCGACGGGCGCGAAGGACCATGCCGTCCGGATGCTGGCGAAACGGGCTGGGCTTGAGGAGCGCACGTTCCTGCGCCGTTTCCGCAAAGCGACGACCTTGCGCCCAACCGAATACGCGCAGCAGATCCGGATCGCGAAGGCACGCGAGGCGCT
>DATDBB010000088.1:0-16313 GCA_036525085.1 Allobosea sp. | reverse complement strand
ACGGTGACGGCATCGATCATGGAAACCTCCAAGGATCAGGGGAAACGACCCCGAAATCCTCGGATGCAGCGCCTCACATGGCGAAATCTCAGCGATGACCGCGCCGCTGCGCCCTGCCGCGAGAGCGGCTTAGTCCCCTGGTGCATTTTGCCCGAAGCAGAGACGGCGATACTGGCCCATTCCGGACTCTGAGGGCGTCCGGTTTCGGGCCGCGTAGGTGCCGAGGCCCTCGTACCGCGAGATTGTCGCAACATGCGGCTAGCGGTGACGCTGCCATCCGCGGACAGTCGACCGCTCGAACGGGCCGTGTCCGTTGCGGGTCGACTTGCGGCGAATATTGTCTCGGGGGAGATGACACGCTCCCTATTGGACATATTCGGCTTGTGCCGTAGCGCCGCCCACGATTACAGACCGTCTGCAACCTTCGTATTTGTCCCTGCACAGGCAGGCAGCTATGGTTGGCTGCAACATCGGCAGGCGTTACGGGCGAGACTTTCGCGAACGGCACACTTCTCTGGAGAACCGATATTCTCTCGAATGCACGTCTTTATTACCAGCCGCAGGTCAGCGCCGATGGCAAGCGCTTGATCGGTGTTGAAAGCCTTTTGCGCTCCGTCGATAGCGAAGGCCGGATCGCGGGTCCCCAACGGATCCTGGCGCGCATCGATGACGATGCCGAAGCCAATGCCGTCGATTGGTGGGTCATCCGGCACGCCTGTACCGACGGGCTGCGCTGGCCCGGCCTTACGATATCGATCAATATCAGCGCCCGCCAATTTCAGGCTCGAGACTTCGCACAGCGTCTCCTAGGGCTGATCCGCGATGTCCGCATTGAGCCTTCCCAGATCGAACTTGAGCTGCTCGAAAGCGGCATCATCGAGAACTTCGATCTTGCGATCGAAACCATGAGCACGTTGCGCCAGAGCGGGATCAGTATCGCCTTGGATGATTTCGGCACGGGCTATTCCAGCCTTGCCTATCTCCAGAAGCTCCCGATCGACAAGTTGAAGCTCGACAAGTCGCTGGTCGACGGAACGGGCGAGCTGAAGGCTGCCGCCATCGTCCAGGCCATCACCGCGCTGTCGCGGGCCTTGGGGCTCAAGGTGGTCGCGGAGGGCGTGGAGACGCAGGCGCAGCAGCAGTTCCTGCGCGTCGCCGGCTGCCACCTCCTGCAAGGCTTTCTGTTCTCGCCCGCGGTCGGCGCGGACGAGATCGACGCATTCATCCGCAGCGGCTGGCCTGCCAATCGCTGATCGCGGGCCTGATGCTCGTTGCGCGCGTCAGCGGGCGAGATGCGCGGCCGTCGAGCCTGGTCCCACGCCGTCGGGGACGGGGATGTTCGTCGATGAGTATTTCGCATTGAGAACCATCGTCGGCCCGGCGGACAGGGTGAAGCGCCGCGCCACGACGATCGTATAGGCGGACTCGGCGGCGACCGGCTTGTTCGCGGCGATGTTGAGCTCGTTCTGTGGCAGGTAGATCGTCCCGAGCAAGACCTTTGCGTCGTTGCTCAAGATCTCGTGCTTCTGGTTCAGCGGCGAAGCCCGGTCCTCATAGAACAGGATACCTGCGAGCACACCGTCCCTGGGCGCGGTCAGATCGATCTTCGTGTCAGCATCGAACCGGATCACGGAGCCCTTCCCGTTCAGATAGACTCCGACGTGCGCGCCCTTGAGCGAGGCACCACCGGATACGTCGAGCGCGCCGTCCTTGAAGACATAGATGCCGGGGTTCATGGTGACCGAGGCAGCCTTGCTGATCCGGATGCCACCACAATAGGTCCCTGGACTCAGGGTCATGCTGGTGGTGACCTTGAGATCCGTGGCGCTGCAGCCGCCGACGGGCGGCGGCGGACGCGAGGCCAAGGGGTCGTTCAGCGCCGGGCAGTCGAGCGTGGGGCTGGGCGTGAAACTGTCGTACTTGTCCTTGTAGCTGCCGCCGGCCGAGCAGATGAAGCGCGCGCGCACCTGCGAATTCTGCATCGCCTTCAGGCCCTGGGCCTTGTTCGAGTTCGAGTAGACCGCGCATTCCGGCGCCTCGAGCTTGGCCTCCTTCTCGAGATAGATGGTCTCGTTCTTGTCCCGCTCAAGTCCGATCACGCAGATCGAAACGCTGCCGAGCACGCGCGCGGTCGCCTTAGCGCTGACGAACACGGCCTCCGTTCCGAAGATGTGCATGATGTTTGTCCGGACGACCGTATTGATCTCGACGGTGACCGTCATCTTCTTGAGATCGACGGACGCCGCTACCGCGCCGGGGTGGTTGGAGGCCTTCAGACTCGTGGCGGCGAATTTCTCCGCGACGGACTGGACGGTCGTGGAGCTGGCGTTCGCAAGCCGGAACTCGCGGGCGGCAGCCAGGGCGGAGGCATCTGCCGCATTCTGAAATGCGGTGCGGTGCTCCGACAGGATCCCGTAGTCGATGACCACGCCGGCACCCATCAGCAAGGCCGGCAACGCCACGCCGAAGATCATCAGCACGCCGCCGCGCTCGTCGCCGCGGAAAAGCTCCAAGGCCTTGCGGATCAGCGACGCGACCATCTCAGGCGGCCACGAGGGCCCGGTGGGCCCGGATCAGGAAACGGATCTGATGTCCCAGCAGGCGCCAGTTGACCGGCTTGCACATGAAGGAGGTCGCTCCCGCTGCGTAAGCCTGGTCGATCGAGACGATGTCCTCGCGCCCGGTAATGACCATCACCGGCAGATCGTCGAAGCGGCGGTCGGCGCGGATTCGACGAACCATTTCGATACCGTCGATGCCGGGCATGTCGACGTCGATCAGCGCAACGTCGAACCTTGTCTGCTCCAGAAGAGCGAGACCTTCCTCGGCCGACCCCGCTGTGGCGATCTCGGCATTCGGAGTAGCCAGGTAGACGCTGCAGAATTCACGCTGGATTGGATCGTCATCGACGGCCAAGATCGCCAATTGATCGCACAGCACGTAACTGAACGGGATGCAGGCATCGCCCGTTGCGGTCATCTCTTCGCTCCCAAGGCACTATTCTGGTGCCCAACGCGGCGACCCTTGCCGTAGAACCGCAAATAAACCGTTCCTGATCCTTCAAAAAAATCGCGACGTCGTTTGGATTTGCGAAAGCATGCGCTGCCTATCGTCGCGTCATGTCGTTCCGCCCGCACCTCTCAATTCGCAGTCGGCTGATCCTGCTCGTCGTCGCGTCGACCGCTCTGGCGAGCGCCGTACTCGTCGCTGTGTCCGTTTGGCGTCAGGCGGAGAGCTACGGCCTGTCGCGGCGTGACGCGCTACTGACCACGGCTCACACGATTGCGGCCGCCGCCTCGCGCCCCGTCGCGGACCACGACTCGATCGCTGCCTACGAGGCGATCAACGCGATCGCGCGAATGAAGGGGATTACCTTCGCGGGCATCGAAACCAGCGATGGCCGGGGCTTGGCGGAGATCGGCGCGACCGAGCAACTCGCCGGCGATCTCGTCGTTGTCGGCTCCGACACGGTCTGGTCACTGTCGGCGATCCTGCGCAGCCGGTCGATGGAGGCCGTCGTTCCGGTCATCCACGGTGGCACGACGGTTGGCAGCTTAAGAGTCATCGCCGACACGCAGGATCTGCCCGCGCTGATCAGGAGCGCGGTCGAAAGCACCCTGCTCAGCGGCGCCGTCGCGGCGCTATTTGCGGTCGCACTCGCCCTGCATCTGCAACGGCAGATCACCAGACCGCTGGCGGCGTTGACGCAGACGATGACACGGGTGCGCGCGGAGCACGATTACTCGGTTACCCTGGAGCAGAAATCCCGGGACGAGATCGGCATCTTGGTCAATAGCTTCAATGGCATGATCGGCGACATTCGCGAGCGCGACCACAGGCTCGCCGACCATCGCGACAAGCTGGAGCGCGAAGTCTCGGACCGGACGGCGGACTATCAGCGCGCGGCCCTGTCCGCCGACAAGGCCAACCGGGCGAAGTCGGATTTCCTGGCGACGATGAGCCACGAGATCCGGACGCCGATGAACGGCATTCTGGTCATGGCTGAAGTCCTCGCGGCGGACGATCTGCCGCAGCGCGCGCGTCGGCAAGCGCAGATCATTGCGCGCTCCGGTACCAGTCTGCTGGCCATCATCAACGACATTCTCGACATCTCGAAGATCGAGGCGGGAAAGCTCGAGGTCGAAACCCTCGACATCGATCCCGAGGAGTCCATCGAGGCGGTCCTGCAGCTTTTCAGCGATCGCGCTCGATCGAAGGGGCTGGATCTCTGTGCCGCGATCGAAGCCCCGCCTGGGCTCACCGTGCGGGCCGATCCGGTTCGGCTTGGCCAGGTCCTCGGCAACCTTGTCAACAACGCTTTGAAATTCACCGATGCGGGCGGCGTCACCATCAGGGTCAGTCGCGACGAATCCAGCCGGCTGCGCTTCTCGGTTTCGGATACTGGGATCGGCATGCCAGCCGACAAGCTGGGCACGATCTTCGAAGCCTTCTCGCAGGCCGATCAGTCGACGACGCGCACCCATGGTGGGACCGGGCTTGGGCTCTCGATCGCGCGTCAGCTCGTATCGGCGATGGGCGGGACCCTCGACGTCGAAAGCGAGGTCGGGCGAGGCAGCACCTTCTCCTTTGCCCTGCCGATCGCCACCGCATCCACTGGCCTTGTGATGGACGCTGCCGTCGCCTGCGGCGTGACCGTGCTCATCGATAGCTCGTATCGTCAAACCACTTCCATGCTGAAGGATGCGCTGTCCTTCGCCGGGATCGCGGTGCGGCTGCACGATGACGGCGGGCCGACCGATGCCGCCGCCAATCTCGTCATCGCCTCGCCCGATCGCCTCGCGATGGCCCGCTCGTCGGGCCGGAGCCTCGTCGTTCTGGCGGGCGTTTCGGACGATGCGGAGGGACTGCTCCGGGCCGGGGCGGACGACATCCTACCCTGGCCGGTCCAGCGCAGCGATATCGCGCGGATCGTCGACACGCTGCGCACGGGCGTTCCGCTCCGTCGCACCTCCAAGCTCGTCGACGCGACCGCAGGCCAGCAATTCCCGCAGATGCGCGTCCTCGTCGCCGATGACAGCGAGGTCAACCGCGAGGTCGCCGATGCCGCGTTGCGGCGGTTCGGCATCGTCGCGGACTTCGTCGTCGATGGTGTCGAGGCGGTCATGGCCGCCGAGCGTGAACGCTTCGATCTCATCCTGATGGACGGCAGCATGCCGGAGCTCGATGGCTTCGCTGCCGCGCGCGCCATCCGGGCGCGCGAGGGGGAAACCGGCCGGGCTCGCGTCCCGATCGTGGCCTTGACCGCCCATGTCGTCGGCTCGGCGGCCGATGCCTGGCGCGAGGCCGGCATGGACGACGTGATCTACAAGCCTTTCACGATTGCCAGGCTCGGCAATGCGCTTGCGGCCTTTGCCAAAGGCACAACCGCAAGTCCTGCGGCCGCCACAGGCGTCCAGCCTAAGATCGATGCCGGACATCTCGACGAAGCGGTGTTGCGCGATTTGATCGCGATGACGAACGGATCGCTGGAGACCGTCCGCAGGATCACGGAACTCTACCGCGTGAAATCCCTCGAGGAAGTCGAACGCCTCGGCCAGGCCAGGCAGGCGGCCGATCATGACTTAGTCGCCAAGAGCGCCCATGCGCTCAAATCGATGAGTGCCAATCTCGGGGCGACAGGCGTCGCCGAGCTTGCGGCGGAGATGGAACGCGCGGCCCGGGAAGGTCGCGCACCGACTGGCGACCATGAGGTCGAGCATCTTCACTCCATCTTGCGGCAAACGCATTCGCGACTGGCCGAAGCGATGGCGCAGGCGGCTTGAGCCCGCGACAGTTGATCGACCCAAGCCGGATCACGCTGTTTCGTCCCGAGGCGCCCACGCCTCGGCTGCAACGCAAGCAAAGGCCCGGCCCCCATCGATGCAGGGGCTGGGCCACAGCGCGGCGGAGAGCGGCCGAAGCGCCGCCGCCTGTTGCGCCGCTCGGCCCATGCGGAGGATCGACCGGCGGTCTCGCGGCCCAGTTCGCGCATTCGGATGTTTGCTGGCTCGTGACCTTTCCGCTTGCAGGCGCTCCGGCGTCGGAACTCGCGCCATGCGGTCACCGAAGCCGGTCCGGCCCAACGTGACGTGGAAGAAGAACCGCAGCGCCGTGCAGGCCTGGTTCATCCGCGCATAGCTCGCACCGAGCGTAGCCAGGTGAAGCTGGTAGCGCCGCAGATCCTCGGGCTCGGCCCGATCCGGCGGCGAGCCGAGGAAAGCCGTGAACGCGCGGACCTGCCGCACATAATCGCGCTGCGTGTGCTCGCCAAACCGGCGGATGGTCATGTCCTCGATCATCTGCTGACGCAGCGGACTGACGCTGACGGCATCGGTCATGGAGGCCCCCAGGGACTACGGGGAAACGACCCCGAAATCCTCGGATGCCGCGCCTCACATGCGAAATCTCAGCGATGACCGCGCCGCAGCGCCCTGCCCGAGAGCGGCTTAGTCCACTGGCGCGTCTGCGTCGCAGTGGTCCGAACGCGGGGGAATCAGTAGATCGTCAGGACCGGCACATAGCTCATCAGCAGCAGAACGAGCATGGCGACGCCGAAGAACGGCCAGAGCTCCTTCGTCGTCTCGCCGAGCGTGGTGCGCGCGATCGAGGTCGAGATGAAGAGCGTCGTGCCGATCGGCGGGGTATAGAGCCCAATGCCCAGGTTGAGCACCATGATGATGCCGAGCTGGACCGGATCGAGCCCGATCGTCACAGCCAGTGGCACGAAGATCGGCCCCAGCAGCAGGATCGCGGGCGGCAGGTCGATCGGCATGCCCACGAGCAGCAGCAGGACGTTCATGGCGAGGATCACCAGGAACGGGTTGGAGATCGTGGCGCTGACCCATTCGGCGAAGCGTTGCGGCACCTGGTCGAAGGTCAGGATCCAGCCGACGATGGCCGAGCCCATGATGACGAGCATGACGACGCCGGTCGCGACACCGGCCTCGATCATGCTGGCGCGGAAACGCTCCCAGCTCATGTCGCGGTAGAGCAGAAGGCTGAGCACGAGCGCGTAGAGTACGGCGAGAACCGCGATCTCGGTCGGCGTCGCGATGCCGAAGCGCAGGCCGAGCAGGATGATCACCGGCATCAGCAGCGCCGGCATGCTGCGCCAGGCGAGCCGCATCAGTTCGCGCTTGCCGACGGGGTCCTCGGACGAGACATAGCCGCGCTTGCGGGCGATGTAGTTGCAGAGCAGCACGAAGCCGCCGGCCATCATCAGCCCGGGCAGGATGCCGGCTGTGAACAGGTCGGCGATCGAGACGTTGCTGACCAGCGAATACAGGATCAGAGGGATCGAGGGCGGGATCAGGATGTCGATGATCGCCGAGGTCGCGTTGTTGGCGGCGCAGAGCGGAGCCGGATAGCCCTGCCGCTTCTGCCAGGGGATCAGCACCGAGCCGAGCGCGCTGGCGTTCGCCACGGCGCTGCCCGAGACGCCGCCGAACACGACCGAGGCGACGACCGTGGTCGAGAGCGGCCCGCCGCGCCAGCGCTGCATCGCCTTGGAGGCGAAGGCGAGCAGTTCCGCGCCGAGCTTGCCGCCGAGCATCAGCGAGCCCGCCAGCATGAAGAAGGGCAGGGCCAGCATCGGGAAGGACTGCGTCTGCTGGTACATCTGCTGGGCGATGATGGTCAGCGGCAATTGCCCCTGCCAGGCGAGCGTCACGCCCGCCCCCACGATCAGCGCATGGCCGACGGGGATCGCGAGCAGCATCAGGACGGTGAAGGCGACGACGAGGACGAGGCTCACGAGATCAGCTCCTCGGGGCCGGGGATCGGCATGGCTTCGGGGCCGATCAGCGCGACGCGGATGGCGAGCGTCAGCGTGGTCAGGATGATCAGCACCGTCCCGACGCCGAGCGTGTAATAGCCATAGCTCGAGGGCAGTCCGAGCACGGGTGAGCGGTCGATCGCCATGATCTCGGCGAGCCCGAAGATCTCCACGCCGAGCACGACATAGGACACGATGACGATGGCGTGGCCGACCAGCAGCAACATGCGCGCGCCGTTGCGCCCGAGCATGGCGAGCACGGTCTCGACCGCCATATGCCCGCCCTTCATCACGGCGAGCGCAACGCCCGCCATGATGAAGACGGGGAAGAGCCGTTCCGGCAGTTCCTGTGCGAAGCGGAAGCCGCCGGAATCGAGCGCGTAGCGCGCCACGACATTGCTCGTCAGCAAGGTGAGCAGCGCGCAGCCGACCAGCAGGACGACGCCCTCGCAGAAGCGCGCGACCAGCCAGTCGACGCGCTCGCTCAGCGCCAGCAGTTTGGCACGCGCTCCCCCGTTCATCGCGGTCAGACCTTGGCCGACTTGGCGAGACGATCGACGAAATCGCCGAAGGGCTTGGCTTTCCAGGCGTCCACGACGGAGGCCGAAGCCTCGCGGAAGGCGGCCTGGTCGGCCTGGTTGATCTCGACCTTGGGGTTGGCCTTGAAGTCGGCCGCGAGCTTGACCTCGGTGTCGAGGAAGAGCTTGCGCTGCAGGTCGCCGGCCTCCTTCGCTGCGGCCTTGACGATGTCGCGGTCGGCCGCCGGCAGACGCGCCCAGGTGATCTGCGACATCAGGAAGGGTGAGCACTCCCATTTATGGGCGGAGAGCGAGATGTACTTGTTCACCTCGAAGATCTTCGAGGAATGGATGTTGACCAGCGGGTTCTCCTGGCCATCGACCACGCCCTGCTGGAGCGCGATGTAAAGCTCGCCGAAGGAGATCTGCTCGGTCGAGGCGCCCAGCGCCTTGAAGATGTCGATCGTCATCGGATCGGGCGGGGTGCGGATCTTCAGGCCCTTGAGGTCGGCGGGCTTGGCGATCGGCCGCTTGCTGTTGGTGATGTGGCGGATGCCGTTGTCCCACCAGCCGAGCGGCACCATGCCAATCTTGGCGAAGCGCTGGTCGAGTTCGCCGCCGATCGGCCCGTCTAGGACCTTGAAGGCGGCGGCGCTGTCGGCGAACAGGAAGGGCAGCCCGAGCGCGGCGAGTTCCGGCAGCAGCGCTGAGGTCGAGCCCTGGCTGTTGACGGTCATGTCGACGGCGCCGGTGCGCAGGCTTGTCAGCAGCGACTGCTCGTTGCCGAGCTGTTCGGCGCCGGCGACGCGCACTGTCATGCGGCTCTGGCTGCGCTCCTTGACCAGCTCGCCGAACTTGTCGGCGGCGATCCAGCGCGGATTGCCGGCGGCGGCGTTGTGGCCGAGCGTCATGTTCACGGCGGCCTGGCTGCCGCGCGGGAAGCTCAGCACGGCGGGTGCGGCGATCGTGCCGAGCAGGATATGGCGGCGGTTGATGGTCATGGTCGTTCTCCCTGGGTGAGCCGCCCGTTGGCCGGGCTGGCGTGTTTGGGTTTTTGGATCAGGCGCAGGCTGTCATTCCGGGGCAGCGCGCAGCGCTGAACCCGGAACCCACGACGGGGTGAAACGTCTCGATCGCGGCAATGAAGGGCTCGGCCGGTCGTGGTTTCCGGGTTCGCCCTTCCGGGGCACCCCGGAATGACAAGCGCGCATCACATCCACCCCTTGATGCTCGTCGTCATCGCGTCGGTGGAGATGCCGTAGCGGTCGTGCAGCGTCGGCAACGCCCCGGCGTCGAGAAAGGCGTCGGGCAGGGCGATCTGGCGGAAGGACGGCGGATGGATGCCCGAGCGCATCAACTCGCCCGCGACGGCTTCGCCGAGACCGCCGATGACGGTGTGGTTCTCCGCCACGATCACCATGCGGCCGGTCTTGGCGCATTCGCGCCGGATCGTCTCGACGTCGAGCGGCTTGATCGTCGGCACATGCAGCACGGCGACGTCGACCTTGTCCTCCTCAAGCCGCTTCGCCGTCTCCAGCGCGCGCATGGTCATGAGGCCGGACGAGATGATCAGCACGTCACGCCCGTCCCGGATGATCTTGGCCTTGCCGAGTTCGAATGTGTAGCCGTACTCGTCCAGCACGAGCGGGACGTTGCCGCGCAGCAGCCGCATATAGACCGGGCCCTGATGCGCGGCGATCGCCGGTACGGCCTGTTCGATCTCATGGGCGTCGCAGGGGTCGACGATGGTGAGCTGCGGCATGCCCCGGAAGATCGCGATGTCCTCGGTCGCCTGGTGGCTGGGTCCGTAGCCGGTCGTCAGCCCGGGCAGGGCGCAGACGATCTTGACGTTGAGGTTCTCTTCCGCGATCGCCATGAAGATGAAGTCATAGGCGCGGCGCGAGGCGAAGACGGCATAGGTCGTTGCGAACGGCGTGAAGCCCTCGCGCGCCAGCCCCGCCGCCGCCGAGATCATCACCTGCTCGGCCATCCCCATCTGGTAGAAGCGATCGGGGTAAGCCTTTGCGAAGACGTGAAGATCCGTATACTTGTTGAGGTCTGCGGTGAGGCCGAGAACGTCCGGCCGGGTCTTGCCCAACTCGACCAGCGCATGGCCGAACGGCGCCGGCTTCGTCCGCTGGTCCGGCCCTGCGATCGAGGCGATCATCGCCGAGGTCTTGAGCCGCACGCCGCCGGCCGGTGGGTTTTCCAGATGGGCCGGGCGCTCGTATTTGGACCGCCTCATGCCGGCCTCCCTTCGTCGAGAATGGCGAGCGCCTTGGCCCACTCCTCGGGCTCGACGCGCAGGAAATGGTTGCGCTCGCGCTCCTCGAGGAAGGGCACGCCCTTCGCCATCTTGGTGTCGCAGATGATGATGCGCGGCTTGCTCACGCTCGATTGCCGGGCGGCGTCGAAGGCGGCGACGAGGGCCGCGATGTCGTTGCCGTTCACGCGCTGGACCTGCCAGCCGAAAGCCTCGAATTTCGGGGCCAGCGGCTCGAAATTCATCACCTGCGTCGAGGGCCCGTCGGCCTGCATGTTGTTGACGTCGACGATGCCGATCAGGTTGTCGAGCTTGTGGGAGCCGGCCGCCATCGCCGCTTCCCAGGTCGAGCCCTCGTCGAGTTCGCCGTCCGAGAACAGGTTGTAGACGAAGCTCCTCGACTGCTTGCGCTTCAACCCCAGCGCCATGCCCACCGCGATGCCGAGACCATGGCCGAGCGAGCCGCCGGTGATCTCCATCCCCGGCGTATAGGCGGCCATACCGGACATTGGCAGGCGGGAATCGTCGCCGCCATAGGTCTCCAGCTCGTCGTCGGGCAGGATGCCGGCCTCGATCAGGGCCGAATAGAGCGCGATCGCATAATGGCCGATCGAGAGCAGGAAGCGGTCGCGACCCTCCCATTCGGGCTCGTGCGGTCGGTATTTCAGAGCGTGGAAATAAGACACCGCCAGCACATCGGCGACACCGAGCGCCTGGGCGATGTAGCCCTGCCCCTGAACCTCGCCCATGCGCAGCGCATTGCGGCGGATGCGCCAGGCACGTTCGGCGAGCGAGACATTTGGGATGGTATGGGCGGCTGCTTCAACCATGGATCAGCATGCCTCCGTTCACGTCGATCACCGCACCGGTGACGTATTGCGAGAGGTCCGACGCCAGGAAGAGGTAGATTCCAGCGACGTCCTCGGCCGTCCCGAGCCGCCCGAGCGGGATGCCCTTGGCGATCTCGACCTTCATCTTGTCGGTCAGCATGCCGCCGGTGATATCGGTCTGGATCAGGCCGGGAGTGACGCAGTTGACGCGGATGCCGTCGGGTCCGAGTTCACGCGCCATCGCCTTGGCGAGGCCGAGCACGCCGGCCTTCGCCGCCGAGTAGTGCGGGCCGCCGAAGATGCCGCCACCGCGCTGGGCCGAGACGGAGGACATGCAGGCGATCGCTCCGGCCTTGCGGCTGCGGAAATGCGGGATGAAGGCCTGGCTGAGATTGAGGACGCCGCGCAGGTTGACGTCGAGAATGCGGTCCCAGCTTGCAGCGTCGATCTCCATGATCTTCACCGGCTGGGTGATGCCGGCATTGTTGATGAGTATATCGAGCTGGCCGAAGCGCCCGAGCACGGCCTGCGCCGCCGCCTCGCAGGACGAGCGGCCCGTGACGTCGCAGCTAGCGGCGAAATGGCTCTGGCCCTGTTCCTTCACGGGAAGCGTCGCGGCGGCTCCATGTGCGGCCTTTTCGTCGATGTCGAGGATGGCGACGCTGGCGCCGTGTTCGGCGAAGAGCCTCGCCGTCGCCAGCCCGATGCCGCGCGCGCTCGCCGCCCCCGAGATGGCGGCGATCTTACCTTTGAGAAGCATCCAGTCCTCCCAGACCGAATTATCGTTATTCGTTGGGAGCAATGTCCGGCGGAAGCGGCCAGCCAACAAGCGGCATGTTCTCACCAATAGATGAATTCACTTCATCCCCGGGGACGTTGCCCCGGCGAAGCGGATGGCTGGGCATCTGCGGGCGGCTTCGAAGGGCAATGTGATCGCCGGAATGCGTTGCTGATTTGGGATATCGCTCGCGGTCATCGCCGCTTTACAGCGCGGCATGAATTCGGTTCATTCTTGGCCATGCTTGCTCATGTTTCCCTGCCGGCGGTACGCGCCTTCGAGGCGGCTGCGCGTCGCGGCTCGTTTCGCGCCGCGGCGGCGGAGCTCAACCTTTCGCCGAGCGCGGTCAGCCACGCCATCGTGAAGCTCGAGAAGACGCTCGGCGTCACGTTGTTCGAGCGGAACGGTCGCAGCATGACGCTGACGATCAACGGCGAAAACCTCATGCATCATGTCCGGAACGCCTTCGACGAGCTCCGGCGCGGGCTGGAGTCGATCTCGGCGCAGGGCCCCCAGTTGCTGCGCGTGCATTCGGCGCCGAGCTTCGCCGCGGCCTGGCTGACGCCGCGGCTGCCGGCTTTCCTGGCCCAGCATCCCAGCATCGAGCTGCGGCTCGCCGCCGGCACCGACTACACCCGCTTCACCGGCGACGATTTCGACGTCGACATCGTCTACGGGCCGGTTCGGGGTGATGGGCTGGTAACGGTCGACCTGCCGCAGGAGACCGTGACGCCGCTCTGTGCGCCGGCGCTTGCCGGCTCGATAGCTTCACCGGCGGACCTTCTGCGGGCAAATCTGATCCACAGCGACAACAAGCAGGTGCGCTGGAATCACTGGTTCTCGATCAACGGCATGTCGGCCCCGGCGCCGCAGGGCATCCGCTTCGACCGCAGCTTCCTCGCGCTGGCGGCTGCATCGGACGGGCTCGGCATCGCGTTGGAATCGACCATGCTGGCGGAGCGGGAAATCCGGGCCGGTAGGCTCGTCGCGCCGCTCGCCGGCCGGGCGCAGGATGTCCGCTATGTCGGACATCGCATCGTCTTCCCGCGCTTCAACCATCGAAGGCGGATCGTGCGTTCCTTCATGGAATGGCTGCAAGAGTCCTTCGAGGTCAAACCATAAGGTGGTCGTCCTAGGCTTCACTTTCGGGAGGCAGACCGATGACCGGTCAGTGCAAAGCGTCCGCTTCCAGGCGAGGGTCAAATATCGGGAGTTGGCGCCACGCGGTCGGCTAACCGAGGCAAAGGCCCACGGCAACGAACGGGATGGTATCGAGGTATCCCTCCGATCTCCTGCAGCAAGTGCTGAAGCGCGGGTATCGCGCTTCAGCCAATTGAATATATTTGCAGAGTTACGGCTCTAGCCCATACTGCCGCCGCATGATGTCGGCGGCTCGCTCGCCGACGATGGCGCAAGGAGCCTGAGTGTTGCCCGTCGTAACGCGGGGCAACACCGAGCCATCGGCAATCCGCAGGCCGGTGATCCCATGCACCGCAAGTTTGGCATCGACCACGGACATGTCGTCCGAGCCCATCTTGGCGGTGCCGCACTGATGCCAATAAGTGACCGCTGCGTCGCGAATGAACGCGTCATCAATCTGTCGATCGGCGCCGGGGATGCGCTCACCGGTTACGAACGGATGGAAGGCGTTGCTGCTACCAATTTCGCGGCAAAGCTCCACGCATGCTCGGGCCGTCTCTAAATCCCGCCAATCCGACAGCATGTTAGCGTCGACAACAGGCATGTCGCTCGGATCGGCAGATTTCAGGCGTATCCGGCCCCGACTATGCGGGCGGGCAAGTCCCGCGAACATTGTCCAGCCGTGAGCCGGAACGCCCAGTTGGGCCGTTCGCTCGCTCGGAACCGGAAACTCCACCTGGCAGAACAGCAAATCCGGCTCGGTGAGGTCAGAACGGCTTTTCCAGTACAAGGTTGCCTCGCTGCCGCTGTTACGCGGCGGAATCGGCTCACGGTACTCCCATGTGCAGCCGAACGAGACGTGATCCTGCAGATTGCGGCCAATACCGGGAAGGTGCTGGACGACGGGAATGCCGAGCCGCGCGAGTTCTTCGCGATCGCCGACGCCGGACAGCATGAGCAGCTTCGGCGTATTGATCGCACCCGTCGAGATCACGACCTCCGTCCCCGCCTTGATGGCCGAGATCGAGCCGGCTCGTTCTATCTCCACGCCGATGGCGCGGCGCCCGTCGAACAGGATGCGCCGAACGACGGTCTCGGTGAGGACCGTGAGATTGGGACGATCGGCGATCGGCCGGACATAGGCGCGATACAGAGAATGCCGCCGTCCCTCGCGAACCAGCATGTCTGCGTAAGCAACTCCTCCTTCGCCCTCCATCATCTCACCATTGGGATGATCGTAGCGTGGAATGCCGAGACCTTCCGCTGCATCCAGCAGGGCACCGGCGATGGGGCTCGGATCCTTGGCGGGCTGAACCCAGACCGGGCCGCCTGTGCCGCGGTATTTCGGGTCGGCCCGACCCTGCCAGTTCTCGATCCGACGATAGATGTCGAGGACCGAGGCGTAATTCCAACCGGGATCGCCTGTCTCCGCCGCAAAGTGGTCCCAGTCGCTGCGGTGGCCGCGCGCCCAGACCATGACGTTCACGCTGGAGCCGCCGCCGAGGCCCTTGCCCATCGACATCGAGAGAGCCCGGCCGTCGAGATGTGGGTTCGGCTCGGCCTGGAACCCCCAGTCGCGATCCGTACCGAGATTGGTGGGCCACAGGGCTGGATCCAAGACGGACTCCGTTTCGTCGTCGGGCCCTGCCTCGATCAGAACGACGGTACAGGCCGGGTTCTCGGCCAGGCGCCGCGCAATCACGGATCCCGCTGCACCGGCGCCGCAGACGATGAAGTCGTAGGAGGTCTTGAGGTTGGCTTTGCGCTCCGCCTGGTTTTCGCGCGCGCGTCTTTCGAAGCCCCCGGCATCGCCGGGGGCAGAAGCGTCAGTCATGGTTCGATCTTTCCAGTTCGGCGATGGGCCGTTTCGAGGACCGCGGTACGCGGCAGGCCGGCTACTTCGCGGCAGACGCTGCCTGGCGAGCGGCCTGATCGATGACATCGGCAACGACCTTGGGCTGGGTCATGAAGAGAGCATGACTGGCCGAGACCTTCGTGACCTTGGCGCCGATGCGCTTGGCCATGTGGTCCAGCATGGCCTGATCGAAGGCTTTGTCCTCGCTGGCGATCACGGCCCAGCTCGGCTTGGTCCGCCAGGCGGCGTTCTTGAGCTTGGTAGCGAAGGCCGACAGGTTGATCGGCACCTGCGAGTCCCGCATGAAGGCGACATCCGCATCGGAGACATCGTGCGCGAAGCCGGCCTTGAACTTGGCGCGGTCGACGAAGGCGAAGCCGTCTTGCGCCTTGTCGAGGACGAACTCGGTTGCCGGCGCGAAGCCCTCGTACTGCTGCGCCGTCGTCTCGCCGGCATCGGGGGAAAGGGCCGAGACATAGACGAGCCCGGTGACCTTTGCGTCGACGCCGGCTTCGGTGATGACGGTGCCGCCCCAGGAGTGCCCGACGAGGATCGTGGGTCCGTCCTGCCGGTCGATCGCTCGCTTGGTCGCGGCGACGTCGTCTTCGAGCGAGGTCAGCGGATTCTGTACGATCGTCACGCGGTAACCGCGCGCCGTCAGCAGGTCATAGACGCCTCGCCATCCCGTTCCGTCCGCGAACGCGCCGTGGACCAGGACGACGTTCTTGACCGGTTGCGCGACGCGCGGCTGGGGAGGGCTCGCAGGCTGGGCGAGAGCGATCTGAGCCGCAGTACCGATGGCGGCCGCGGCAACCAGGACGTTTCGAATGGGCTTGATCATGAGAGGGTTCCTTCCGTTGATATGTTGCGAGAACTGTTATTGCGATAACTAATGTGCCGGTCATGGCCACACTTGTCAATCGAAGAATTATCGCGATATATGTTGTTCAGGTCACGGTCCCGTGAGCCGCAGAGAAGGACTGCCGATGACCGAAGCCAACGCCTCTCCGCCAGTGCCGCTGGACGACCAGCTTTGCTTCTCGATCTACTCCGCCGAGATCGCGATCCAGCGGGCCTATAAGCCTTTGCTCGATGGGCTGGGACTTACCTATCCGCAGTATCTCGTTCTCAACGTCCTCTGGCGCGAGGACGCCC
>DATDBB010000087.1:0-39623 GCA_036525085.1 Allobosea sp. | reverse complement strand
GGCGGCCTGACGCGGAGGCGTCGCCGCATCCGCGTCAGGAGCGGCGATCCATCCTGCTCATGACGCGACCGAGCCGGCCGTTCGGCTTGTCGCCGGTCGGACCGGAACTGCCGGCGTGCGGTTCGCGCGCCGGCACCATGTGCTGGCGCATGCAGTACGATCGGCAGAATCTGTCTGCATCGCGCCGCGATAGGAGGCCAACCACGCTGCATCGAGGGGTAGATTCCGGGAGCGGCGAAACAGCCGCCGGATTTACTCGCATTCATGAGAGCAGCGATGGCTTCCCAGCGGCCGACATTCCTTGCCTGCGATTGCTCGGGCGCGCCGATTTATTGCGGTGATCCGCAGACACGCCGTCGGGGCAGGCACGTCGAATGCATCGGCGCCATGCCCGGCCTTGTCGGGGCGTAGGACGATGGATTTCGATCCCAACTCAATCCGGGTCACGAGCGGGCATTTCATCGGCGGCACGGCCGTCCCCGAAGGCGAGAGGATCGCCGTCGCCCGCCCTTCCGACCTGATCGAGTATAGCGAGATTCCGATCGCGACTCCCGAGACCGTCGACCGCGCGGTGACGAACGCGCAGCGCGCCGTGGCGGAAAGCGGCTGGGCGAGCCAGCCGCCGCGCGATCGCGCCCGCATCATGCGGCGATGGGCCGATCTGATCGATCGCGATGCCGTCGAACTCGGCAGGATCGAAGCCGTCGGCTCGACGCGCCTGATTTCGCAGGCCGTGACCGGCGATGTCGCCGCGACGGCCGAGGGCATTCGCTTCTTCGCCGAATGGGCCGACAAGCTCGGCGGCGAGGTCGCGGCGACGCGCAGCGATCACCTCGGGTTGATCCTGTCCGAACCCTATGGCGTCGTCGGCGCCATCGCGCCCTGGAATGTCCCGCTGAGCACCGCCTCCTGGAAGCTCGGGCCGGCGCTCGCGGCGGGCAACGCCATCGTGCTGAAGCCCTCCGAGCTGACGCCCTTCTCCGCCGTCCGGCTGGCGCAGCTCGCGATCGAAGCCGGGATGCCGCCGGGCATCTTCAACATCGTCCAGGGCAATGGTCATGTGACGGGTGATGCGCTGACGCGCCACCCCGGCATCGGCAAGGTCTCCTTCACCGGATCGACACGCACGGGTGCCGCGATCATGAAGGCGGCGGCGGAGAGCGGGATCAAGCCGGTGACGCTCGAACTCGGCGGCAAGAGCCCGCAGCTCGTCTTCGCCGATGCCGAGCTGGACAAGGCTGCCGGGAGCATCGCAGGCTCGATCCTCGCGAATTCGGGGCAGGGCTGCGTCGCCGGTTCGCGCGTGATCGCGCAGGCATCGGTCGCCGAGGCGCTCATCGATCTTCTGAAGGCGAAGCTCGCGCGGATCGTCCCGGGCCACACCTGGAAGGCCGCAACCGATTTCGGGCCGATCATCTCAATGGCGCAGGCCCGCCGCATCGACGGCATCGTTGCAGCCGGCCGCGAGCGTGGCGGCGAAGTGCTGCTCGGCGGCGGCCTGATCGAGGGCCATGGCGGTGCCTATTACCAGCCGACGATGATGGTGAACGTCACCGCCGACAACCCGGCCGTCCGCGAGGAGATCTTCGGCCCCGTGCTGACCGTCCAGCGCTTCGACACGGAGGAGGAGGGCCTGGCGCTCGCCGATCATCCGGAATACGGGCTCGCCGCCGGCGTCTATACGAGCAATCTCGGGCGGGCGATGCGCGCCATGCGGGCGCTCAAGGCGGGAACGGTCTGGATCAATCGCTACAGCCGCACGCTCGACTTCATCCTGCCGACCGGAGGCTACAAGGGCTCCGGCATCGGCAAGGATCTCGGCCGGCAGGCTGTGGAACAGAATCTCCGGCACAAGACCGTGCTCGCCGACATCTCCTTCTGATGCCGCGCGACCGTGGCGAGCTTGCAAGAACATACAATCCGGCGCCAGCGCCGCATTCTAACCAGATGAACCCCGACCTCCGATACAGGTAGACGATGTCCAAGGCCATGTTGCTGCACCGCGCCGACGGCGCTCCGTTGCGGACCGAATTCCGCCGCGCCGCCTTCGGCACGAACGACCCGTTTGCGGCCGAGCGCGACATCGCCTGGCAGGGCGCCGGCGGCATGAGCGCCGGACGTGTCCATCTCACCGGCGATCGGGAGGTCGACGGCTTCCCTCACATCGAGACGATCTCGGTCGTCGAGGGGCGGCTGACGCTGATCTCGCCCGGGGCAGAGACGCTTACCCTCGAGCCAAGACAGGCAGCCGTCATCGGGCGCGGCACTCAGCTGCTGTTCAGGGCCGGAGCGGGTGCGACCTTCGTCTTCTGCTCGGTGCCGGGAGACGCTTCGTCGCTGCCGGGCCTGACGCCGCTCAAGGCCGAGGCCGATTTCAAGCCGTCTTCGCCGCCGCCGGCCGAGACCTTGCTGGGGCCGGTGCCCGATTGTCGCAGCGACAACGTCTTCACCGACAGCGCGACGGGCTATCGCGCCGGCACCTGGGATTCCACGCCCTATCGCCGGATCATCCGGGCACATCGCGTCAACGAGCTCATGCATCTGCTCGATGGCAACGGCCGTTTCGAAGCGCCCGACGGCAGCGCCCTGACGGCCGGTGCCGGCGACGTGCTGTTCGTGCCGAAGGGCGCCGAGATCGGCTGGGAAAGCCCGAACCGCGTCGCGAAGTTCTACGTCGTCCAGGACGTGGTCGACTGACGTCGCTTCGCGACGGGAAGGCCGGAAGAGACGATGTCATGGCGGGCTTGAGCGGTTCCTTCTTCGCCGACGAGGCGGTCGATACACCCTATTGGTGGGAAGCCGCCAAGCCGGCGGCCGCTCCGGCCGGCACCGTCCCGGAGCGGACCGAGGTCGCGATCATCGGCGCGGGCTTCACGGGCCTCAATGCCGCGATCACGCTGGCGAAGGCCGGCAAGCAGGTGACGGTGTTCGACGCCGAGGCGCCGGGATGGGGCGCCTCGTCGCGCAATGGCGGCATGCTCGGCCCCGGCTGGGCCTTCTTCGACAACGCGATGGCGACGCTCGGTCCGCAGAAGGCGCGCGCCATCGTCGAGGAGAGTTTTGAGGCGTTGCAGCACGTCAAGGACGTGGTGGCGCGCGAGCGGATCGACTGCGACCTCGCCGAGGTCGGCTATTTCAAGGGGGCGATGAACCAGCGCATCTATGACGCGCTGGGCCGGCAGATCGAGCGCATCAAGGCCGTGATGCCTTGCGACGCCTATCTCGTGGCGCGCTCCGAGCAGCATGCCGAGATCGGCAGCGACCTGTATCATGGCGGCATCGCGATGCCCGGCTATTGCGGGCTGCATCCGGCCCGCTACGTGCAGGGTCTCGCCGAAGCGGCAAGGCGTGCCGGCGCAGAGATCATCGGGGGCGCGCGCGCCACTGAATTGCGGGCGCAGCCGGGCGGGTTCGGCTTCAGCGTGCAGGGCCGCAAGGTCTCGGCAGGGCAGGTCCTGGTCTCGACCAATGGCTATACCGACGGGCTGTCGCCCTATCTCCAGCGCCGCATCATCCCGATTCGCAGCGCGATCATCGCGACCGAGCCCCTGGCGCCAGGCGTCATGGATCGCCTCATGCCCCGGCGGCGGATGCTGGCCGGCAGCCAGCGCGTCGTGACCTATTATCGTCCGTCGCCGGACGGCACGCGGATCGTCTTCGGCGGCCGGGTGCTCAAGCTCTACGGCGACGATGTCGCGCACACCAATGCCGCGCATCTGCGCAAGCAGATGCTCCAGGTCTTCCCCGAACTGGAGCGCACGAAGATCAGCCATTACTGGCATGGGCAGACCGGCTTCACCTTCGACAAGATGCCCCATCTCGGGGAGCATGAGGGCCTCTTCTTCTCCTGCGGCTACAACGGGACGGGCGTCGCGCGGGCGAGCTGGCTCGGCCACAGGATCGCCGAACAGATGCTCGGGCGCCTGACCACGCCCAGCCCATATGCCGGGCTACCGTTCCGCTCACGCCCGCTATACCGCGGCCGGCCTTGGTTCCTGCCGCTGGCGGTGCTCTTCTATGAGATGCTCGACCGGTGGGAGCAGCGCTGAGCGCGCACCCCAGCGGAGGCGACGATCACATCAGCGGAGTGGCCAGCGTGTATATGAACAGTCCCGACCAGCGGTCGGCGCCGATCTCGATCGACCTGCGCAGCGATACCGTCACCCGGCCGAGCGCCGGCATGCTGGCGGCGATGGCGTCGGCGGAGGTCGGCGACGATGTCTGGCGCGACGATCCCACCGTCCAGCGGCTCGAGGCCAGGGTCGCGGAGGCGGCTGGCAAGGAAGCGGGCCTCTATTTCCCCAGCGGCACGCAGAGCAATCTCGCGGCCCTGATGAGCCATTGCGGCCGCGGCGACGAATATATCGTCGGCCAGGTCGCGCATACCTACAAATACGAGGGCGGCGGTGCGGCGGTGCTCGGCAGCATCCAGCCGCAGCCGATCGAGAACGCCGCGGACGGCTCATTGCCGGTCGAGAAGATCCGCTCCGCGATCAAGCCGGTCGATCCGCATTTCGCCCGGACGAAGCTGATCACGCTGGAGAACACCATCGGCGGTCGGGCGCTCGATCCGGCCTATGTCGAGCAGGTGCGCGAGATCGCGCGAGAGGTCGGTCTCGCCTTCCATCTCGACGGCGCGCGCGCCTGGAACGCCGCCATCGTCACCGGCCAGCCGCTCGCGACGATCTGCGCTCCCTTCGACACGGTGTCGCTGTGCTTCTCGAAGGGGCTCGGCGCGCCGGTCGGCTCGGTCCTCGTCGGCCCGCGCGGCTTCCTCGAGGAGGCGCGGCGCTGGCGCAAGGTGCTGGGCGGCGGCATGAGGCAGGTGGGGTATCTCGCCGCCGCCTGCGAGTATGCACTCGACCATCAGGTCGAGCGGCTGGCCGAGGACCATGACAATGCGCGCCATCTGGCGCAGGGGCTGACGCGCCTGCTGGGCGACGCCGTCCATTATACGGGTACGAACATGGTCTTCCTGCAGCCCAATGGCAGCTTCTCCGCTCCGGATCTGGCTGGTCATCTCGGCGGGCTGGGCGTCGGCGTCGTCCCCGACACGAAGCTGAGGCTGGTCACGCATCTTAATGTCTCGCGGGCGGATATCGACCGTGTCCTGGAGATCGTGGCCGGCTATTTCTCGAACAGCCGCTGACGGCCGCACGGGGCGCAACGCCTCCACGCAAGCTGCCCGCAGGGGCGAGGGATCCTCACATGACGGCCTCCGTCGCATCCATTCTCGCCGATCTCGTGGCCTTTCACTCGGTCTGCAGGCTGCCGAACGGGCCGATCATCGCGCATGTGCGGCAATTCCTGGCTGCACATGGCGTCGCCTGCGAGATCATTCCGGGGCCGGAGGGCGATCGCCAGAACCTGTTCGCGACGATCGGCCCGCAGGTCGACGGCGGGATCATCCTGTCGGCTCACCTCGACGTCGTACCGGCCACGCCCGAGGGCTGGGTCGGCGATCCCTTCGTGCTGCGGCGCGACGGCGAGCGCCTGATCGGGCGCGGCGCGGTCGACATGAAGGGCTTTGTCGCCTGCATCCTGGCGAGCGTGCCGCTGTTCGCTGGGCGCCGTCTGAAGCGCCCGATCCATATCGCCCTGTCCTATGACGAGGAGGTCGGCTGCGTCGGCGTCCAGCACCTGATCGCAAGGCTGCCGGAACTCTGCCCGGAGCCCCTTGGCTGCATCGTCGGGGAGCCCAGCGGCATGAGGCCGGTGCTGCGGCACAAGGGCAAGATCTCGCAGCGCATCGTCGTCGAGGGCAAGGCGGGCCACTCCTCGCGGACCGATCTCGGCGACAACGCCATCCACTACGCCGCCGAACTGATCGCGGCCATCCATGCCGAGGCCCAGAGGCATGCGGTCGAGGGTCCCTTCGTGCCCGGCTTCGCGCCGCCCTATTCGACCATCCAGGTCGGCACGATCCGCGGCGGGACAGGTATCAACGTCATCCCGGCGGAATGCGTCTTCGAGGTCGAGGCCCGCGCCGTCGCCGGCCAGGCGCCGGCTGCGCTCCTCGCCTTCCTGGACGGGCAATGCGAGCGGATCCGGGCGCAGGCCGAGCGGACCGGTCATCGTGTCGCCTTCATCCGCGAGACGACGAGCGATTATCCGCCCCTCGACCTGGGGGAAACCGATCCGCTGGTCGCGCTGACCGAGGCGATCTCGCTCTCGCCACGGCGGGAGCCCGTCAGCTACGGCACCGAAGCGGGGCGCTACCAGGCGGCCGGCATCCCGGCGATCGTCTGCGGGCCGGGCGACGTCAACCGGGCCCACAAGCCGGAAGAGTATATCGAGGATGGCGAGCTTGCCGCCGCCATGGCCATGCTCGAACGGCTCGCCGATCATTTGAGCGGTTGAGGTCGCCTCGAGAGACGGCACACGAATCGTCCGCTCATGCTGATTGGGAGACCGCTTGCCGCGACCCGATCGCCAGGACGATGCCGGGACGAACCTCGACAGTCACCGATGATCGAACGACACCTGACGAAGCTGATCGGAGAGGGCCATTTCCCCACGGCTCAGATCGGCGGGCGGCCGATGGTAGCGGGAGAGGGACTCATACCGTTCCCCCACCAAAATCCTGTACGGTTTCGGTTCAGCAACCGAGCCGAGTGAGAACGCGTCCCGATGTCCACTCAGCAACCTTGAACGGCGAGCGTTTCGGTCTTGGGCGATCGGGGCCGATGGCGTTGGAGATAAGCGTGCATTCAGCTCTTTCAGGAGACGGATCGAACGCTACACTCGTTGCTATGTATTGATATTAAAGGATTTTCCGGAGTTCGAGTTCCATTTTTCGGAGCGATGCCTTAGCTACAGTCCAAGGCGGTCCATGATGCGCCCATGCAAGACGAGGCTGCGCACAGCCAAAGGCCAGAACCGATGGAGTGGGATCGGCTTTAACGGCATGATGGGCAGATCGATCCGCGCCTTGTTTCCGCTGATAAGGCGAGCCGCCAATTGCTCGGCGATCGCCGTGCCGAGCGCGACGCCGCGGCCATTGCAGCCGAGATAGATCAGGGCATTCTCCGCAGGTTCGTGCAGATGCGGCCAATGATCCTGGGTCATCGCGAGGCGGCTGTTCCAGCCATGCGTCCAGCGTTGTCCTGCAAGCGCCGGCCACAGGCGCTCGGCATAGTCGGTGAGGTAGGTGATGTCGTCGGGGCGCGTGATGGACCGCATCGGGCCGCGCCCGCCGATCAGGAGGCGGTTATGGGCATCGACCCGATAATAGACGGTGATGCGTCCGCTCTCATAGACCGAGGAGCGCGCCGGCAACACGCGCCGCGCCAGCGCTTCGGGAAGCCGCTCGCTTGCCGCGATGGCGCTGAACACCGGGACGATCGTCCGCTTCAGGCCTCCCCAGAGATCGTCGGTGAAACCGTTCGTCGCGATCAGGATCTTCTCGGCCTGAACGGTTCCGCTATCGGTTTGCAGGGTCCAGCCGGAAGGCGTTCGCTGGAGGCTGCGCACCGGGGTGCGCCCGTGGACTTTCGCCCCGGCGGCCAGCGCCGCACTGGCCAGCGCCCGGACATAAGCCAGAGGGTTCACGTCACCGCCGCGATCGTCGTGCATGGCGGCGAGATATCTGTCTGAGCCTGTCGCCTCGGCAACCCGATTCCGATCGAGCATAGTCACCGGCATGCCGCGGGCGATGCATTGGCGCGCGGTGCTCTCGACGCCGGCGACCGCGCGCTCGCTATAGGCCACGCGAAGCGTTCCGTTCCGGCGCGCGTCGCAGGCGATGCCGAGGCGCTCGATCAGAGCAAGCGTGCGCGTGGGCGTATCGTAGGCAAAGGCCACCATGCGCTTGCCCAGATCGGGACCATAGGTGGCCTCGATCACGTCGGGGTCGAACTTCAGGCCGGGGTTGAGCTGCCCGCCATTATTGCCGGAGGCGCCCCACCCGGGCTCCTGCGCTTCGAGAACGGTCACGTCAACGCCGGCTTCCGCCAGATGCAGCGCCGTCGTCAGCCCGACGATCCCGCCGCCGACAATGGCGACCGAGGTCCGGAGCGAGCCCGCGAGGGCCGGCGTCTGCGGCGCCGGAGGCGCATCCAGTTGATAGATATTCGGAGGCAGCGGCAGGGGCTTCGATGTCTTGTCGGTCATCGCTTCAGGCTTCCGGAAAGGCGGCTGATCGTTCTCGGCCCGACCATGAAGGCAGGTTGACGAAGCTGGGATCGAGCTCGCGAAGGCTTGCGCAACCGAGGAAGCCCTGGGCGGCCAGCATCTCGCTGCGTAGCAGATCCAGCACATGCGTCGCGCCAGCCTCACCGGCGGCCGCCGTGCCGTAGAGTGCCGCACGCCCGATCATCACCGCATCAGCCCCGAGCGCGAGCAGTTTCAGAATGTCGCTGCCACGCCGCACACCGCTGTCGGCGATGATCTCGATGCGCTCACCGACAGCGTCGGCGATGGCGGGGAGAACATGGATCGGGGCGACGGCGCCATCGAGATTGCGTGCGCCATGGCTCGTCACGACGATGGCGTCGACACCGGCATCTGCCGCCTTGCGGGCGTCGTCGGCGCGCAGCACGCCCTTGAGGATGAGCTTGCCGCGCCAGCGCTGGCGCAGCTCGCGCAGATCCTGCCATGTCAGGGAGTCCGTCAGCCGGACCTGTTCCCATGTCGCCTTCCGCGTAATTTTGGAGCGGAAGCTCGACGGGTAATGCTGATAGGTCGGAATGCTGCCGCTGCGGATATAGCGCAGCAGCACCTGCCAGACCCAGCGCGGATGCGAGAGCATGTCGAGGCCACCGCTCAGGGACGCGCGGATCGGGATCTCGAAGCCATTGCGCGTGTTGTATTCGCGATTGGGCGAGGCGACGGTATCGACCGTCAGGACGAGCGTTTCGATGCCGTTGTTCCAGGCGCGCTCGATCAGCGCATAGGACAGCGCCCGCTCATGCCACATGTAGAGCTGGAACCAGAGCGGTCCCGTGCTCGCGGCGGCGATGGTCTCCATTGCGGTGATCGAGCCGGTCGCGATGCAGAAGGGGATTCCGGCCTGCGCCGATGCCCGGGCAAGCGCGATTTCGCCTTCATGCCAGACCAGGCCTGCCGCCGCCGTAGGGGCAATGGCCAAGGGCAGGGGCTGCTTGTGCCCAAGCAGGGTTGTCGAGAGGTCTCGCCCCGAGACATCGGCGAGAACGCGCGGATTGAAGGTTACCGCGTCAAACGCCCGCCGCAGGCCGGCAAGCCCGACCTCATCCTCGGCACCTCGGTCGATATATTCGAAAATGCCGCGCGGCAGGCGCCGACGCGCGAGCTCGCGGACATCCTCGATATTGAGCGCCTGAGTTTTCATCGGGGCATGGGTGTCCGCCGGTCGCGTTCAGTCCGTGCCGGCCTCGAGGAAGATCTTTCCGGGGTTCATCAGCCCATGCGGATCGAGCAGATGCTTGATGCCCTTCATCAAGGTGAGCTCGGCGCTGCTCTTCGTTCGCGCCAGGCGCTTGCGGTAGCTCGTGCCGACGCCGTGCTCTGCCGTGATGCTGCCGCCCATCTCGACAGCGATGTCGTCGATGATGGTGTCGATGGCGTCGGATGCATCCTCATAAGCCTGGGGATCGGCGAAGCGCTCATGCGGGAACAGCACGACGACATGGATGTTGCCGTCGCCGATATGGCCGACCATCATCACGTTGGCATCGGGGAAAGCTGCGAGAATGTCGCGCTCGATGCGGACGGTGAATTCCGGCTGCTGGGCAACCGGGACGGACGTATCATGGGACATGGTCTTTCCTGCGAGCTTGAACTCGCCGGTCACGCCATGGCGCAGCTTCCAGATCGCCTCTTCCTGCGCGAGGCTCGCGGCGATGATTGCGTCGCTGACTAACCCGGCCTCGAATGCCTCTGCCAGCAGGGTCTCCATGGACTGGCCGATACCGGAATCCGGCAGCGCGTCGCCCGCCTCGAGCAGCAAATACCAAGGCGCCCTCTGCGCGAAGGGCATCACCGTGCCCTGAACATAGCGCAGGACGAAATCCATGTAGGACGAACCGATGATCTCGAAGCTCGATATCTGCTCGCCGAAGACCTTCCGGGCCCGCTCGAACATTGCCAGCGCGTCCTCGACGCTGGCGAGCTGCATCAGCGCGATCGAACGGGTCCGGACAGCCGGGAACAGCTTGAGCACGGCGGCCGTGACGATGCCGAGCGTGCCCTCCGAGCCGATGAAGAGCTGCTTGAGGTCGTAGCCGGCATTGTCCTTGCGCAGGCGCCTCAGGCTGTCCAGCACCGTCCCGTCCGGCAGCACGACCTCGAGGCCGAGCACGAGCTGGCGCGTGTTGCCGTAGCGCAGGACGGAGATGCCACCGGCATTGGTCCCGATATTACCGCCGATCTGACAGCTCCCCTCGGCGCCGAGGCTCAAGGGAAAGAGCAGTCCCTCGCGCGCCGCTGCGTTCTGGATCTCGGCAAGAATGCAGCCGGCCTCGACCGTGATCGTCTCCTCCGCGACCGAGACATTACGGATACGGTTCATGCGGTCGAGACGCAGGACGATGCCGGGCTTGCCCGAAAGCGGCGTCGCGCCGCCGCACAGGCCTGTATTACCGCCTTGCGGGATGACGGCGACGCCGACCTGCATGCAGGCCGAGACGACACGCGAGACCTCGTCGGTATTCGCCGGCTTGACCACGGCGAGCGCCTTGCCCTGATAGCGGGCGCGATGGTCGGTGACGAAAGGCGTCACGTCACTGTCCTGGGTGACGACGTAGCGCTCCCCGACGATGGTCCTGAGGTCCGCGAGGAGAGCTTCGTGCGTCATGGTGATCTTGAAGGGCGCTTGAGAGCAGGGCCCGCTCCGGAACGTCTCCGGAGCAGGATTTTTGTAAGAGTCTAGACTCAGGTCAGCATCCACTCGGCATAGCGCTTCTGGACAGCCGTGTAGTTCGCGCTCCACCATTCGGCGTTGACGATGACGTTCTTGCCGTTGGTGAGATCGGGCAGATAGGCCTTGGCCGGCGAGGCCTTGACCTGATCCATAGCCGCAACCGTGTTCGGCAGATAGAAGCCGCGGACCGCCCATTCGACCTGCCGGTCGGGCTTGAGGCAGAAATTGATGAAGCGCATCGCCGCTTCCTTGTTCTGCGAACCCTTCGGCACGGCAAAATAGTCGAGCGAATTGACTGTCTGCTCGAAGGAGAAGTCGAGCGGCGAGCCGGCCTTCTGCGCCGCCTTCACCCGGTTGAAGTAGCTGTAGGAGAAGTCGCCTTCGTTCTGGACGACGGAGTTGACCTGCTCGGGCGTAGTGCTCGCCCATTTGGTGACGTGCGGCTTGATCCGATCGAGGGCCCGGAAGGCGCGGTCGACGTCGAGCGGGTAGAGATCCTTCGGCGCGACGCCGTCGGCCACGAGCGCGACTTCCAGCGTCTCCGAGGCGAGCGCGCGCATCACGCGGCGTCCCGGATACTTCTTGACGTCGTAGAAGCCGGCGAAATCGACCGGGTGCTTGCCGTCGGGATGGCGTTTGGCGTCCCAGAGCAGCCCGCCGCTATAGAGATAGATCGGCATGTAGTTCGGGGCGCCGGCCTGCACGACATCGCCGGGCTTGATGATGGACATGTCCAACGGCTCCCAGAGATCGTCCCTGGCGCCAGAGGTCGCGAAGGCGGCCGGTGCGTCGATGACGTCCCACTGCACGGCCTTGCTCTGGACCTGGGCCTTGACCTTGGCCATGTCGCCATTGTCGACGAGCGTGACCGGGATGCCGGTCTCCTTGGTGAAGGGGTCGGCGAAGACCTCCCGGACCGACTTGTTGTAGTCGCCACCCCAGGAGGTGACGGTCAGCGTCTTGTCGGCGGCGTGAGCGCGACCGGTGAAAATGACGGGTGCCGCAATCAGGCCGGCGAGGCCGACTCCGCCGCGCAGCAGGCCGCGGCGCGAGGTCGAGAATGTCTTGTCAGTCATGGCACCGTTCTCCCTTTTTGATTTGAGCGTTGGTCGAAGGCAGGCATCGGCGTCTCAGTGGGTCGCGGAGGGCGGCAGCAGACGCGCATGCGCCGGCGGCCAGCCGGCGCGGACCTCGTCTCCGCGCTTCGCGATCGGGCGGCCGGGCTTGTTCAGTTCCTGGACGATGATCGTCGACTGGTCCTCGCAGCGGACGAAGTGCCTGACGACGCCGCCGAGCAGGATGGAATCGTCGATCCTGCCGCTGACGCTCGTCACCTCCGGCCCGCCGGTCAGCGTCATGTTCTCGGGGCGCACGAGGAGCATCGCCTTGTCGCCGGTCGAGACGGTGTAGTCAGCGGCGGGAACCGGGAATGTCCCGATGGCGGTGCGCAGCGAGAAATCGCCGGCCCCGGAGGCCTCGATGGTGCCGGGAATGAGGTTCGAGCTGCCGATGAACTCGGCCGAGAAGACGGTCGCGGGCTTGAAGTAGAGTTCGTCCGGCTGGCCCTGCTGCTCTATCCTGCCGCCATTCATCAGCACGATGCGGTCTGACATCGTCAGTGCCTCGTCCTGGTCGTGGGTGACGTAGAGCATGGTGATGCCGAGTTCTGCATGCAGGCGCTTGATCTCGAGCTGCATCTGCTCGCGCAGGTTCTTGTCGAGCGCGCCGAGCGGTTCGTCCATCAGGATCAGCGCGGGATTATAGACGATGCAGCGGGCGAGCGAGATGCGCTGCTGCTGGCCGCCCGACAGCTCCCGCGGCTTGCGGCCGGCGACATGGCCGAGCTGAATCAGGTCGAGCACCTGCTCGACCTTCCGCCTGATCTCGTCCTTCGGCAGATGCCTGACCTGCAGCGGGAAGGCGATGTTCTCGAAGACGGTCATGTGCGGCATCAAAGCGTAGTTCTGGAAAACCATGCCGAGGCCGCGCTGGTTGGTCGGCAATGTGGTGGCGTCGCGCCCGTCGATGACGATGCGGCCGGAACTCGGCGTGATCATGCCGGCGATCAGGTTGAGCAGCGTCGATTTGCCCGAGCCGCTGGGGCCGAGCAGCGTGACGAACTCGCCCTTGCGGATCGTCAGGTCGACGCGCTTGAGGGCGTCGACCTCGCCATAGCGCTTGGTGACGCCTTGGAGTTCGACCATCGCCTGATCGCGTTCAGCGACCGGGATGCTAGCCGGCTCGGGCGGGAGATTCATGGATTGGCCTCGGTCTTGCGCTGCAAGGCGATGATGCCCAGCGCGATCAGCAGCGACAGCAGGGTGAGCAGGGTCGAGACGGCGGCGAGAACGGGCGTCAACTCCCAGCGGATCGAGCTGTACATCTTCACCGGCAGCGTCATCGCCTTGGTGCCGGTGAGAAAGTAGGCGACCACCACCTCGTCCAGCGACATCAGGAAGGCGAAGAGCGCGCCGACCGCGATCGACGCCTTCAACTGGGGCAGTACGACGCGAAAAAAGATGACCGGCCGCGAGGCGCCCATGATCGAGGCGACGGTCTCGAGGGAGACGTCGGAATGCTGCAGGCCAGACATCACGGAGACCATGATGAAGGGCGTCGTCAGCATGATGTGGGACAGAATCAGGCCCGAAGTCGTATCGAGCAGGCCCCAGCCCGCAAACTGCAAATAGAGCCCCAGCCCGAGCACGATGACGGGTACCAGCATCGGCATCATGAACAGGCCGCGCAGCAGGTTGCGACCCGGCAGCCGCGAGCGCACCAGCGCATAGGCGGCCGGCACCGCCAGGATCAGCGTCAACAGCGTCGTCACCGTCGCGACGAGAAGGCTCTGCACCATCGAGCCCCACCAGGCCGGATCCGTGAAGAACTGCCGATAGAGCGCAAGCGAGAGCTGCCGCGGCGGAAATTCGATCTGGCCGGGATTGCCAAACGAGATCGGGATGACGATCAGGCTGGGGATCAGCAGGACGATGTAGCAGGCCCAGGCAGCGGTCGCGATCAGGTTGCGGCTGAGCCGGCTGGAGCCGAAAAGCGCGTTCATGCCGCAGCTCCCGAAAGCCCGGACGCTCCGCGCACGCGGCCCAGCAGCGCGACGAGCACGCCCGAGATCAGGAGCAGGACGACGGCAGTCGCCGAAGCGGCGGTCCAATCGAGCGTCTGGCGGGTGTAGAAATCGACGAGATTGGCGACCATCATGTCCTGGCGCCCGCCAAGCAGAGCCGGCGTGATGTACATGCCGATCGACAGGGTGATGTTGATCAGGACGCCCGCGATGACGCCAGGCAGGCTGAGCGGCAGGGTGATCTTCCAGAAGATCCGCAACGGCCTAGCGCCCATCGTCTCGGCGGCGAGGATCAGGGTGCGATCCTGCGCCAGCAGGCTGCCCAGGATGGACAGGATCATGAAGGGCAGCAGGAAGTTGATCATGCCGAGGATGACGCCGACGCGGTTGAACATCATCGGCAGGTTGATCTGGCCGCCGCTGACGAAGCCGAGGAACTGGTTGACCAGACCCTGATTGCCGAACACGGCGGCGAGCGCGAAGCTCTTCACCAGGATGCTGGTCCAGAACGGCAGCATCACCATGATCAGATAGGCGGTGCGCCGGCTGGGCGGCTGGGCGGCCAGATGCATCGCGACGGGGTAGCCGACGAGCAGGCTCACAAGCGTCCCCGACAGGCTGATCTCGAATGTGTTCCTGAGAACCTTGAGGAACAGCGTGCTGCCGAGAAGCTCCTGATAGGCCTGGAGGGAGAACTGGCCGGGATGGAGGCTGGTCCAGACGGTCAGCGCCAGCGGATAAACCAGGATGGCCAGCATCAGAAGGGTCAGCGGCGCCAGCAGCATCAGCGCGGAGGACCAGCTGAGTTCCGATGCCGTGCCTGACTGGGCCACCTGCGGCGCTTCCTTCGATCCGGCAGGCGCAGCAGCAGCGCCTTGCAATGCTCACCGGAGGCGGCGAACGCCGGAACTATGGCAGTCGATTTTCAGCGGTGCAATCGCAATTTTCAAAATTCTGAAAAATCACGACGTGTCAGATGTCGGCATTCACCCAGAAGACCGAGGCGGGGCGCGCCGTGACATTCGCAAAATGATGCGGCTTGGAGCTTGAGAAGGCGAAGCAGTCGCCTTCGTTCAGGCTGTAGGTCTCGCCCTCAATCTGCAGATCAAGCGATCCCGCGAGAAGGAAGCCGATCTCCTCGCCCTTGTGCGAGTAGGGCTGGGCTCCGGAGCTGCAGCCCGGTTGGATGACCATGAAGAAGCCCCTGAGCTTCTCGCTGGCTGCCGGCGAGGCGATATCCTTGCGGATACCGTCGATGTCGAGCAGACGCGAACGCTGGCCAGCACGCACGATATACTGGCTTTCAATGCTTTTTGATGCATTTTGCGAGGGATCGATCAGCCAGGCCGGCATGACGCCCAGAGCATTGGCGACCGTGTAGACCGTCCGCACTGTCGGGGAAACCAGGCCGCGCTCGAGCTGCGACAGGGTTCCGATCGAGACGCCCGTCGCCTTCGACAGCTCCGTCAGCGTCATGCCCGCCTTCGACCTCAGGTCGCGGATGCGCTGCCCCAGCTTCTGCGTCTCGTCGTCGAGGTCGTTCATGCCCGGCGCTGCGCGCGAGGCGCTGTCGTCGACGATCTTGATCTGCGGCATCGGGGGCTTGCGTCCATTGCTCGGCCACCCCTGCTCCGAACGCAGCGGCGGGTTCTCACACGCTATACGGATAGTGGCATATCATGAAGATGCCAAACCAATTTTCAGAAAACGAAAAATTTGTGCTAGAGCGCGCTGCAGAAACTTCTTATCGTCGGGCTCCGCCGGCCGATTGGTCGGGCCCTTTCCGGAAAGATTGTCCATGTCCGCTTCGATCGACTGGCACGCCCGCGCTGCGGCGCTCTCCCTCAATGGCCAGGCCTTCATCGGTGGTCGGTATCTGCCCTCCCTGTCCGGTTCGACATTCGCCTGCGTCAACCCCGCGACCGGTAAGGTGCTGACCCAGGTCGCAGCCTGCGAGGCGGAGGATGTCGACCGTGCGGTTGCCGTCGCACGCAAGGCTTTCGAGTCCGGCGTCTGGTCTCGCATGGCGCCGCGCGAGCGCAAGACACGGCTCGCCGCCTTCGCCGACCTGATCTCGGCGCATACCGAGGAACTCGCGCTGCTCGAGACGCTCGACATGGGCAAGCCGATCCGCGACAGCCTCGCCGTCGATCTGCCGCTCTCGGCGCAGTGCATCCGCTGGTATGCCGAGGCGATCGACAAGGTCTATGACGAGATCGCGCCGACGGCTCCGACCGCCATCTCGCTGATCCGGCGCGAGCCGCTCGGCGTCGTGGCCGCGGTCGTGCCCTGGAACTTCCCGCTGCTGATGGCCGCCTGGAAGATCGGCCCCATTTTGGCGGCGGGCAACTCCCTGATCCTCAAGCCCGCCGAGCAGTCGTCGCTGACCGCGATCAGGCTGGCAGAACTCGCGACGCAGGCAGGCATACCCGATGGCGTCTTCAATGTGCTGCCCGGCTATGGCGAGAAGGCTGGCCGGGCGCTCGGCCTGCACATGGATGTCGATGCCATCGCCTTCACCGGCTCGACCGAGGTCGGAAAATCCTTTCTGCAGTATTCCGGCCAGTCCAACATGAAGCGGATCGGTCTGGAATGCGGCGGCAAGAGCCCCAACATCATCCTCGCCGATGCGCCCGATCTCGACGCCGCCGCGACCGCCGCTGCCTGGGGCATCTTCTATAATCAGGGCGAGGTCTGTAATGCCGGTTCCCGCCTGATCATCGAGCAGAGCGTCAAGGATCAGGTCGTCGAGAAGGTCATGGCGGTCGGCGCGGCGATCAAGGTCGGCGACCCGCTCGATACTGCGACCGAGATGGGTGCAATGGTCGATGCCGGCCAGACCGAGCGGGTCATGGCCTATATCGAGAAGGGCAAGGCCGAAGGCGCCAAGCTGCGCCTCGGCGGCAAGCGTATCGCCGGCGAGGGCTGCTTCATCGAGGCGACCCTGTTCGACGACGTGACGAGCGGCATGACGATCGCGCAGGAGGAGATCTTCGGTCCGGTGCTCGCCACGATCGCAGCCAAGGATCTCGATGAGGCCGTCGCGATCGGCAACGACACCATTTACGGGCTGGCGGCAGCCGTCTGGACACGCGACATCAACAAGGCCTTCAAGGCATCGTCGGCCCTGCGCGCCGGCGTGGTCTGGGTCAACTGCTTCGATCACGGCGACATCTCATCGCCCTTCGGCGGCTTCAAGCAATCCGGCTTCGGCCGCGACAAATCCCTTCACGCGCTCGAGAAATACACCGAGCTGAAGGCCACCTGGATCCACCTCGGCAACTGAGAACGACAGCGAGCACATGATGGCTGATCTGATGTTCCGCGGGCTGATCCCCGCCTTTCCGACACCTCTCAAATCAGATGGCGCGGTCGACGAGACCGGCCTGGAACGCATCGTCGCCTACCAGATCGAGAGGGGCGCGTCAGGTCTCGTTCCGCTGGGGGGCACTGGCGAGGCGACGGCGCTGACGGCCACCGCCCGCAAGCGCGTGATGGACATCACCGTTTCGACCGCGGCCAAGCGGGTCCCGGTCATCGCCGGCGTGCTCGATCCTGGGCTCGGGGGGGCGCTCGATACCGGGCAGCTCTACCGCGAGGCTGGCGCAGACGGTCTCATGGTCATTCCGCCCTATTACACGCGGGCTGATCAGGAGGGCGTGCTGCGCTATTTCCGGGCGTTGGCGCCGCAGCTCAAGCTGCCGATCATCTTCTACGACAATCCCTATCGCGCCCATATCGTCACGGCCCCGGAGACGATCGCGCGGATGGAGGAAGAGCACCTCATCGTCGGCATGAAGGCTTCCAATACCGACCTGTACCATCTCGACCAGCTGTCGAAACTCGTCAGCGACGACTTCTGCCTGCTGAGCGGCCAGGACACGCTGTTCGTCCAGCAGGTGATCCTCGGTGCAACGGGCGGCATCCTGACATCCGCGTCGCTGCTTCCGGACTATTGGGCGAAGGTGCAGGCGCTGGCGCAGAGCGGCCGAGTGGCCGATGCACTTGCGGCGCAGGGGAAGCTCAATCCGCTGATGGACGCGCTTTTCGCCGAGCAGTTCCCGGAGGCGGTCCGCCGCGCCTTCGCGATGCTAGGCCTGCCGATCGGCCAGTCCCTGCCGCCGGTGGGGGGGCTCTCTGCCCAAGCCGAGGCGAGGCTGAAGGAAGCCATTGATGCGCTCCTTGCCTCTGGAGACCTCAAGCCAGTCGGCTGAGACCAACGGAGCGAAAACAAGGTCCTGGATCATCGGACCGGATACGATATCTGGTCCGATGGTCTAGGCGTCTTCGGAAACAGCGACTTGGTTCATCGCAAGCGTTCGGCCGAGCCAGTCCGGGTCGATCTCCGGAACAGAGGAGATCAGCAGTTCCGTATAGGGGTCGTAGGGTCGGGACAGCACCTGATCGCGCCCTCCCTGCCTGACGACGCGGCCCTTGCGAAGCACGACGACATCGTCGGCGATGGCGCGGACAGTCGCCAGATCATGGGTGATGAAGAGATAAGTGATGCCGAGATCACGTTGCAGCCGGCCCAGCAGGTCCAGGATATCGCGCTGGACAATCTGGTCGAGAGCCGAGGTCACCTCGTCGCAGACGATGATGTCGGGCCTGGCGGCGAGCGCACGGGCGATGGCGACACGCTGCTTCTCGCCGCCGGACAATTCGCCCGGCTGCCGGTACAGATAGCTGCGCGCCAGCCCGACCATGTCGAGCAACTCACCCACGGCCTCGCGCCGCCGCGAGCGCGGGACGCCCTGGAAGATCGCGAGCGGCCGCGCCAGGCTCTGCTCGACGGTTCGGCGCGGGTTGAGCGCGCTGTCGGGGTTCTGGTGGACGAGCTGGATCCGGCGCAGTTGATCCGCCGACCGGCGGCGCAACTCGCGGGGCAGCGTCACCCCGTCGAACGCGACCTGCCCGGCCGTCGATGGCAGGACGCCGGTGACGACCTTGGCGATCGTCGATTTGCCTGACCCGGATTCCCCGACGAGCGCGACCGTGTGGCCGCGCTGAACGGCGATGTCGATGCCGTGCAGGATGGTGAGATCGCCATAGGCGGCCTGGATGCCCGATAGCGTGAGCAGCGGCGCGGAGGGGGCCGCCGGGCTTTTCTGAAGCTGGCGTACCGCCCAGAGCGAGCGCGTATACGGGTCCTTCGGCTCGGCCAGCATCGCGCGCGTCGGCGCGCATTCCACGACGTGGCCATAGCGCAGCACGAGGATGCGATGCGCCACCTGCGTCACCAGCGCGAGGTCATGGGTGACGTAGATCGCCGACATGTCCCGGCTTTCGACCAGCGACTTGATCGACCGCAGCACCTCGATCTGGGTGGTGACGTCGAGCGCCGTGGTCGGTTCGTCGAAGACGACGAGGTCGGGGTCCGACATCAGCGCCATCGCGATCATCGCGCGCTGGAGCTGCCCGCCCGAGACCTGATGCGGGAACCTGTCGCCGAAACGCGCGGGATCGGGCAGCTGGAGCTGGGCGTAGAGGTCCTTCGCCCTGGTGACGGCCGCTTCGCGCGACATCAGGCCATGGACGAGACTGCCTTCGATCGTCTGCGCGAGAAGCCTGTGAGCCGGGTTGAAGGAGGCGATCGCGCTTTGTGCGACATAGGCGATCCGGCTGCCGCGCAGTCTGCGCGCGCTTTCCGTGTTTGCTCCGAACAGTGGGAGGCCGTCGAAGCTCACGCCGCCGCCCGCGACATGGCAGCCCGGCCGGGTCAGCCCGAGCGCGGCGAGACCGATGGTCGATTTGCCGGCGCCGGACTCGCCGATGACGCCGAGGACCTCGCCCCGCCTGACGTCGAGGTCGACCCCGTGCAGGATCGGCTGGCCCGCGGCCTCGACCCGCAGGCCGCGCATGTCGAGCAGGATGTCCGCAACTCCGTCCTCAGTTGCCATCTTTGAGCCCGCCTACGACATGAAGATACCAGTCGATGACCACGTTGACGCTGATCGTCAGCACGGCGATGGCGAAGGCCGGCAGGAGCGGCGTGGGGTCGCCATAAGTGATAAGGGTCGCGGTCTCGCGCACCATCGAGCCCCAATCGGCCGCCGGCGGCTGGATACCGACGCCGAGAAACGACAATGCCGCGATGGTCAGGAACACGAAACAGAAGCGCAGGCCGAACTCGGCGACGATGGTGGCGGTCATGTTAGGCAGGATCTCGTGGATGAGGATCCAGAGCTTGGACTCGCCCCGCAATTGTGCGACCTGAACGAATTCCTGCGTCGCGATATTCATCGCCACGGACCGGCTGAGCCTGAAGACGCGCGTCGAATCGATGACCGCCATGATCAGGATGAGGTTGAGTACAGACGTCCCGAGGATCGCGAGCAGCACCAGGGCGAAGACGAGCTGCGGAATGGCCATGAAGGTGTCGTTGGTGCGCGACAGCGCATGGTCCAGCCATCCGGGGGACAGGGCCGCGACGGAGCCGAGGAGCACGCCGATCGCGAAGGCGAGGCAGGTGGTCGCGAAGGCGATCCCGATCGTGTTCTGGGCCCCGTAGATCAGCCTGCTGAAAACGTCGCGGCCGAGTTGGTCCGTGCCGAGGAAAAAGGGACTTCCCCACGCCTCGAAAGGAACGCGTGAGACGATCTCGGCCTGGCCGAAAGGCGCGATCCAGCCCGCGAAGACCGCGGCGATGACGTAGAGCCCGATGATCGCCGAAGCGATGGCGACGGCCGGCGTGAGCCGTACCCTCCGCCCGGACGGCCTCTCCCCGGCGCGTTTCGAGGTCTCGAGATCGGAGCTGCGCGAAATGTCGGTCATCGTGCGTACATCAGCTTCGGGTTGGTCGCGATCGCGATGGCGTCGGCGAGCAGATTCACGACGATGTAGGTCGCGGCGAAGATCAGCGCACAGGCCTGGATGACGGGCACGTCGCGCGTGCGCACCGCATCGATCATCGTCTGCCCGATGCCCGGATAGGCGAATGCGACCTCCACGACCACGACACCGACGACGAGATAGGACAGGTTGAAGGCCACGACGTTGACGATCGGCGCCCAGGCATTGGGGAGCGCGTGCGTCAGCAGGATCCGGCTTTCCGAGAGGCCCTTGCAACGCGCCATTTCGATATAGGGGTTGGCGAGCACGTCGAGGACCGCGGTGCGCGTCATCCGCATCATATGCGCGGTGATGATCAGGGTCAGGGTCATGACCGGCAGGACGATCCGCTGGAGCCTGGCGAGGATGTCCATGCCCGGTCCGACCGTCGCCAGTGAGTAGAAGACGTTGAAGTGCACCGAGAGCAGCAGCATCAGCAGATAGGCCATGAAGAATTCCGGGCAGGAGATCGCCGCCAGCGTCGTGCTGTTCAGGATGCGGTCGAGCCAGCTTCCGCGGAAACGGGCGGCCAGGATGCCGAGCCCCACCGCAAGCGGCACCGCGACGAGCGCGGTGACGCCTGCGAGGAAGAACGAATTCGCCAGGCGGACGCCGATGATGTCGGCGACGAGCCGGGCATTGCCGTCATGCGAGGCGTAGGAGCGGCCGAGATCGCCTCGGAACAGCCCCGCGAGCCACGCCAGGTAGCGCTGGAGCGCGGGCTCGTCGAGGCCGAGCTCGTGCCGGAAGCGCGAGACGATATCGGGCGTCGCGCTTTGGCCGAGAATCTCGGTCGCGTAGTCGCCCGGCAGCAGGCCGACACTGAAGAAGATGATCATGGAGACGACGATGAGCGTCGCCAGTCCCATGAGGACGCGCATTCCCAGCAGGCGCAAGACGCGGGTTCCCATGGCTGTCTCCTTCATCTGGCGCGCGGCCGGGCGCTTGCGCATCCCGCGCGCGTCACGCCATCCACCAGCGCTCCGTCAGCTTGAAATTATCCATCGGATAGACGCCCCCGATCTGGCCGCTCGCAACCCTGGTCGAGCTGCCGTCGATGTAGTTAGCGAAGGCCACGACGATCATTCCGCCCTCGTCATGCAGTATCTGCTGCATCTCGCGATAGATGGCGGCACGCTTCGCCTCGTCCGTCTCCATGCGGCCCTGCTCCAGCAGCACGTTGAAACGCTCATTGTCGAACTTTGTGTCGTTCCAGGCAGCGCCACGGGCAAGCGTTGTGGAGAACAGCCAGTCGACGGTCGGCCGCCCATACCAGTCGACGCCCGCGAAAGGCTTCTGGCGCCAGACCTTGCTCCAGTAGCCGTCGTCGGGTTCGCGAACGACGTTCACCGTGATGCCGGCCCGCGCCGCCTGGTCCTTGAAGAGCAGAGCGGCGGCGACGGCGCCCGGGAAGGCGGCGTCCGACACCGACAAGTCGACCGTGACCGAGGTGAGGCCAGCCTGCTTCAGATGCTCTTTCGCCTTGGCGACGTCGTATTTGTACTGGGGCGGCGTCTCGGCCCAGAACTTCAAGCTTTGGGCGACATTGTTGTCGTTGCCGATGGTCGCGTTGCCGAAGAAGACCTTGTCCAGAATCTCGTCGCGGTCGATCGCGTATTTGAGTGCGAGCCTGACATGCGGGTTGTCGAAGGGCGCCGCCTGCGTGTTCATGTCGAAGGCGAAGTGACGCATGCTGGGCGTGCTGTTGACGCGGACGTTGCGGTTTCGCCGCAGCATCGCGAGCGTCTTGATGTCCAGGTTGTTGATGAATTGGACTTCGCCGGTCAGCAGCGCATTGGTGCGCGCCACCACGTCCGGGATCGGCACGAACTCGACCTCGTCGAAATAGGGCTTGTTGTTCTTGTGATAGTTCGGGTTGCGCTTGAACTTCGCGGGGCTGCCCGGAACCCAATGCTCGAGCACGAAGGGGCCGGTCCCGACGGGCTTGGAGAAATCGAGTGTGCCGTCGTCCTTCGCGGGCATGATCGGCAGGTGATAGTCCGACAGCATGTAGGGAAAGTCGGGGCTGCTGCCCTTGAGGGTGAAGACGACCGTGCGGTCATCCTCGGCTTTGACCGTGTCCAGCTGGGCGAAGATGACCTTGGCGGGAGATTTCGAGTTCGCCCCGACGTGATGCCTCATCGAGGCGACGACGTCTTTCGCGGTGAGGCTGCGGCCGTTGTGGAAGGTCACGCCCTTGTGCAGCTTGAAGGCCCAGCGCTTCGACTGCTCCGAACCCTCGAAGCTTTCGGCGAGATCGCCGGCGACGCTGCGGTCTGGCATGATCTCGGTCAGGTTGTTGCACATCGAGCCGCCGAAGGCGCCGCCGGTGAAGGAACCGGGCCAGGTGGCGGGATCGAGCGAGTCGGTCTGCGAGCCGTCATTCGTTCCCAGGCGCATGAAGCCGCCGCGTTTGGGGGCAGCGAAGGCCTCGCGGCTGAAGAGCGGCAGCGAAGCGGTCGCCGCGGTTGCCGCGAGCATCTCGCGGCGGGACAGGCCATTGCCTCTGTGATCGTCAGACATCGTCGTTCCCCTTTTATGGTTGGTCGTTCGTGTCGGTCGCAGACTCTCTCCTCAGAGTCTCAGCAGGCGGGCGGCATTGCCGTAGAGCCAGAGTTCGCGCGTCTCGTCGTCGAGCGGCAGCGCGTCGATTTCCGCCAGCGCGGAATCGAGTGGCAGGGTGGGATAGCCGGAGCCGAAGATGATCCGGTCGCGCAGCATCTTCTTGCCGTATTGCAGCAGCGGCCCGTAGCCCGACTCCGGCACGCTCAGATATTTCGGCCGGACGAAGACGAGGCCGATCATCAGATTGGTGTGCTTCCAGGCCACCGCGATCAATTCGTGCACCCAGGGCCAGCCCGGCGGCGCCGCGCAGGCGCGCAGGCCCGGGAAGGCGATCATCACCTCGTCGAGCAGATAGGGCCGGCCATAGGCCATCGAGGCCTGCGTCGAGAAATTGACCCCGCAATGGATGTTCACCGGGATGTCGAGCTCGACGCATTTTGCGTAGAGCGGGTAGAGTAGCGGGTCGTTGATCGCGAGCTTGTGCTCGAAGCACTGGATGTTCAGCCCCTTGAGGCCGAGTTCCTTGACGGCGTGCTCCAGTTCGCGCAGCGCCGCCGGCCCCTTATGCGGATCGACGCCGGCGAAGCCGATGAAACGTTGGCCGTGCCGGGCGCAGAAGGCGGCGACATCCGCATTGGATATCTTGACCCCGAAGGTGCTCTCGAGGTCGCGCGCCTTGACGACGACATGGTCCGCGCCGGCTGCGTCATAGGCGGCGAGATAGCGCTGGAGGGCGTCCTCGGTCGTTTCCTCCTGCGGCGCTGGAATCGTCGAGGCGTAGACGCGGTCGTAGTTCTTCAGATGCGCCGATTTGATCGAGGTCTCCGGCAGAGGCGGCTTCGTCGACCAGTCGATGAGCCGGCGGCGGGCCGGTGCTGGAGTGCGCGCGACGGAGGGGGCGGCGTCGGTCGTCATCGGCGCAGATCCCTCGCGATTTCCCGGGCGGCGTTGTGACCGGGCACGCCGGTCACGCCACCGCCCGGATGGTTCGAGGAACTCGACAGATAGAGCCCCGGAATCGGCGAGCGGTAATCGGCGAAGCCGCCTACGGGCCGATTGGTGAAGGCCTGGTCCAGCGTCTGGTCGCCGTGATGGACATGGCCGCCCGGCAGGTCGAAGCGCTCTTCCAGATCGTTCGGCGTCAGCACCTCGCTGTGCAGCAGATGCGGGCGGAAGCCCGGCGCATGACGTTCGATCGTCGCGAGCACACGGTCGAGGATCGTCGCGCGGAGCTGGGCCAGGCCCGAGAGATCGTCCTGATAGGCGGCGTGGCCGCCCATGATCGAAAGAAGATGCTGCCCGGCTGGAACGAGCGAGGGATCATGCACGCTCGGCGCCATGATCGTCAGGAAAGGCGCGTCCGAGGTCGGCTGGCGCTTGGCGTCGTCGAAGGCCTTTTCAAGATAGGCGACCGAGGAGCCGATGCGGATCGCGCTCGGATAGGGCAGCCCGGGCGACGGCGAGAAGGCAGTGTATTCAGGCAGTTTAGAGGCGCCCAGATGGACCTTGAAGATGCCCGAGCGTGTCCGGATGTTGCGGATGCCCGCCCGGAAGGAGGCGGGCAGCGCGGCCGCTGGCAGGAGCTTGAGGAAGGTCGTCTTGGCATTTGCGTTCGAGACGACGCAGCGTGCCCTGACGATCTCGCCATCGCCGAGTTCGACCCCGGCGGCCCGTCCGTTCTCGACGAGGACGCGCTTCACGGCGGCGTTCGTGCGCACGGTGAGGCCATGCACCGCGCCGCTGCGCGCGATCGCCTGCGAGATCGCGCCCATGCCACCGCGCACGAAGCCGCCGCCGCCCGCCTCCGTCGCGTTGTCGCGCACGAGCGGCCGGATGCAGGAAAAGGCCGTCGCCGGCATCGTCATCGAGGCGTTCGTGCCGCCGCCGGTGACGTAGTAGCCGAGCAAGGCGATGACGGTGTCGTTCTCGAACCAGCGCGTCAGATAGTCGTACGCGCTCATGGTCATGATGTCGTAGATGTCGTTGAACAGGTGTCGGTACTTGAAATACTTCAGCGCGAAGCGGGCCGAACCGATCAGCTTGCCGATGCTCTTGCCAGCGACATCGGGCGGTGTCTCCCAGATGATGTCGCGGATGAACGGCGTCATCCGGTCGAGATGGGCTCGGTACGCGCGATAGGCGTCGGCATCGCGCGTCGAGAGCGCCGCGATCTCGCTATGGAGCCGCTCGGCGTCCGCCCAAAAGGTGAAGCTGCGCCCGCCGTCGAGAAGCGCGGTGGTCGGCGCGGATTCGAGGATCTCGAGACCATGCTTCTTCAGCTCGAGGTCGAGGATGATCTTCGGTTGGAACAGCGACATCAGATAGGAGGCCGACGACACCTTGTAGCCGGGCCACGGGCTTTCGGTGACGCAGGCTCCGCCGATCACGTCACGGCGTTCGAGAGCCAGGACCTGGTAGCCGGCCTTGGCGAGATAGGCGCCGCAGACCAGGCCGTTATGCCCCGCTCCGATGATGACGACGTCATGCATGCCGCGATCCCGCCTTCATGCTGATGTGGCGGCTGAAGCCGCGCGATCATAGACGGGGGCGAGCGGATTTTGGACGCCGGCGGCGAGTTGATGCTTGGCGATCTTGCCGGACGAGGTCTTGGGCAGGTCGGCGACGAACTGGAAATAGCGCGGCACCTTGAACGGAGCGAGGTTGCGCTGGCAGTGGGCGATCAGCGCGCTCAATTCCTGCTCGGCCGGCACGCCCCCGCTCCAGACGACGAGCGCCTTGATCTCCTCGCCGCGCGTCGCGTCGGGCACGGGCACGGCCGCAGCCTCCGCCACGCCGTCGAAGGAGTTGAGGACGGACTCGACCTCGCGGGCGGCGATGTTCTCGCCGCTGCGGCGGATCGCGTCCTTGATGCGCCCGACGATGTAGAGATAGCCGCGCTCGTCCATGCGGAAGAGATCGCCGGTGCGGAACCAGTCGCCATGGAAGGCGTCGCGCGTGGCCTCGGAGCGGTTGTAGTAGCCCTTGAGAATGCCGGGGCCGCGCACGAGCAGTTCGCCGATCTCTCCGGGCGGCAGGCTGTTGCCGTGTTCGTCGGCGATGCGCACCTCGCGGAATGGGCAGGGGACGCCGCAGGAGCCGGAGCCGACCATGTCGACGGCCTCGATCGGCATGAACAGCGTCGGGCCGATCTCGGTCATGCCGAAGGCCTCGCGGGCGCAGAGGTCGAAGCGCTCTTCGAGCGCGGCGTGGGCCAGCTTCGAGACCCCGTACACGTTCGAGCGGATGACGGTGTTGTTGCGGTCGTCCGCACGCGGCGGCTGCTTGATGGTGAGCACCGGCAGCAGGCAGAACTCGATCTCGTAGCTGCGCACCCAGCCCATGAAGCGCGAGGCGCTCTGGCGCTTCGCCACATGGAGCGTCGCTCCCTGATAGAGGCTCATGAGCAGGAGCCAGAGCGGGTCCATGTAGTAGAACGGAGTCGAGGCCAGGATATTGCGGTAGCGCCGCCCGTCGCGGAACGCATTCACCTTGCCGGCGCCGATCCAGTAGCGCTGCGACAGCATGCAGCCCTTGGGGAAGCCGGTCGTGCCCGAGGTGTACTGGATGTTGAGCAGGTCGTCATGGCCGACCGCCTCGTCGATGAAGGCGGAGTCCGGCCGATGCAGCATCAGCGCATCGAGGCTGTGATAGGAGCCATGCGCATCGCCGCAGACGACGATCTTGGCCGGATCGAGCGTAAGCTCGCCACGCGTCAGGACGTTCTCGACGGCGGCGAGACAGCTCTCGTCCACCACCGCATATTCCGACTCGCTGTCACCGAGGACATAGACGATCTCGCGTTCGCTGTAGCTGTTATTGACCGGCACCATGACGGCCCCGATCGTGGCGATGGCCAGCCAGGTCAGCGGCATCGCTGCCTTGTTCGGCAACATCACCGCAACATGGCTGCCGCGGCGGATTCCGATCGATCGCAGCCCATCGGCGAGCGCATGAACTTGTGGCTTGAGCTCGCCATAGGTCAGCGTCTCGCCGCTCTCGAAGAAGTTCCAGACCAGCTTTTCGCCGCCGGCCTTGCTCGCCCCGGCGATCAGAGCGGCGATGTTGCGCGGCAACGGCTCGGCCTCGATCGCCCGGCGGCGCTCGACGACGGAGGGCACAGGCTCTGCAGCGACGCGTTCGCGCCTGGACAAGATGGCGGCCTCAGCAGGCATACCAGGTCGCCTTCCAGTCAGTGTATTTCTCGATCGCGTGAAGCGACTTGTCCCGCCCATGGCCCGACTGCTTGAAGCCGCCGAACGGCACCGACATGTTGCCGCGGTCGAAGCAATTGACCCAGACGACGCCGGCGCGGATCGCTTTGGCGGCGCGCTGCGCCTTGCGGATGTCGTTGGTCCAGACGCCTGCGGCGAGGCCGTAGATCGTGTCGTTTGCGACCGCCAAGCCCTCCTCGAAGCTGTCGACCGCGATCGTCGACAGCACTGGCCCGAAAATCTCCTCCTGTGCGATCGTCATCCCGTTGCTGACATCGTCGAAGATGGTCGGCTCGATAAAGTAGCCCTCGGCCTGCGCCGCAGGGCGCCCGCCGCCGGTGACGATCGTGGCGCCCTGCGTGCGGCCGTCCGTGATATAGCCGAGAACGCGCTCGTGCTGCTCCTTGCTGACCAGCGGGCCGAGCTTGGTGGCGGGATCGAAGGGGTCGCCGATCTTGAGGGCGCTCGCATGCTTGACGATGCGTGCGAGCAGTTCGTCCTTGACCTTGCGCTCGACGACGAGTCGGGAGCCGGCATTGCAGACCTGGCCGGCATTGCCGAAGATTCCAGCCGCGACGCCGGCTGCCGCTGCGTCGAGATCGCTGTCGGCCAGGACGAGCTGGGGAGACTTGCCGCCTAGTTCCAGACTGACGCGCTTGGCGTTGCTCTCGCCAGCATAGCGCATGAACAGCTTACCGACCTCGGTCGAGCCGGTGAAGGTCACGCAATCGACATCCATGTGCCGGCCGAGCGCCTGCCCGGCCGTGGCGCCATAGCCGGATATCACATTGAGGACGCCTTCCGGCAGCCCGGCCTCGACCGCCAGCGCCCCGATCCGCAGCGCGGTATAGGGTGATTGCTCGGCCGGCTTCAGGATCACCGAGTTGCCGGCGGCGAGGGCGGGGCCGAGCTTCCAGGCCGCCATCGAGAGCGGATAATTCCAGGGCACGACCGCGGCTACTACGCCGAGAGGCTCGCGGGTCAGGACGGCCGTCAGGTCATGCGGCGTAGGGCCGACCTCGCCATACATCTTGTCGATCGCCTCGCCGAACCAGCCGATGCAGGCGGCGGCGGAGGGGATGTCGCCGTTCTGCGCATTGACGAAGGGCTTGCCGACATTAAGGGTCTCGAGCGTCGCGAGTTCATCGCGATGGGCGAGGATCAGTTCGGAGAAGCGCAGCAGGATCTTGCGACGCTCCTGCGGAGCCATGCGCGACCATTGCCCGCCATCGAAGGCCTTCCTGGCCGAGCGCACGGCGACGTCGACATCTGCCGCGTCGCAGGCCGCGACATGGCCGAGCAGCTTGCCGTCTCCTGGAAAGATGCAGGGCAGCGTCTCGCCCGACAGCGCCGAGACATAGCGCCCGCCGATGAAGGCCTGGCTCGGCAGGGAGACGCGCGCGGCGCCGGATGGATATGCAGGATGTGCGGTCATGGCTCAGCTCGTCATCTGCACGCCAGCCTCCGGCGTGATTGGCCTCTGAGAGGGAAGGCTATGGACAGGCAGCCATCACCACAAATATAAAGTTTGCAGTTGCAAAATGCTCAGAAGTTATGGTTTTGAAGGAAAGCCGGCATGCGGGCGCGGGAGGCGAGCCATGATCAACGTCCGGCATCTGGCCGTTTTCCGGGCGGTGATGAAGACGGGCAGCGTCTCGGCGGCGGCGCGGCTGTTGGCGGTGTCGCAGCCGGCCGTCACCAAGACCCTGCAGCAGATCGAGTGGGAGATCGGCGTCCCGCTCTTCCGGCGGACCAAGGGGCGGCTGCAGCCTACGCCGGAGAGTGTACTGCTCCTGCCGAAGGTCGATCAGGTGTTCGGCGCGGTCGAGGAGGTCGAGCGGCTCGCGACGGAGATCGGCGGGGGGAATGTCGGCCAGGTTTCGATCGCGACCGCAACGACATTGGCCGCGTCGATCGTGGCATCTGCCGTTGCAGAATATCGGTCCAGGCGACCGCAGGCGCTCGTCAGGGTGCGGGCACTCGCCACGCGGCAAGTCGTAGAGGAGGTGGCCAATAATCAGGTCGATATCGGCCTAACCGACGCGGCCACCGTCGAGGGCACCTTGCGAACCGAGGAACTCTGCCGCGCCCATATCGGCTGCGTGGTCGCGCGCGGGCACCGGCTTGCCGGGAAGCGCCTGATTCAGCTCGGGGACCTGAAGGGTGAGAACATCATCACCTTCTTCGAGGAAACCTTGGTCGGGTTGCAGATCCGGCAGCGTTTCAGCGCGCTCGATATGTCGTCGGTGATCCCGCTCTCGACGAACCAATCGCTGATCGCCTGCGTCATGGCGAGCAAGGGGCTGGGCGTCGGTTTGATCGATCCCTTCACGCCGCTCTCCGGGTTGTTTCCGGAGGTCGTGATCAAGCCTCTGTCCCCGACGCTTGAGATCAGGCCGCGCTTCGTTTTCCCGCCCAATCGGCCGCTGTCGATAGCCGCGACGGAATTCCTTCAGGTCATCCGCAGCGTCTTCGCGGCACACACCTCCGACGAAAAACTCATCTTCGGTCTGTGACCTGTGGCCGGCGCGGCCAATTTGGCTGAAAAATGAAATTTATTCTATTAAATCAATATCTTGCTTAGGTTTTGGTAGCGGGAGAGGGACTTGAACCCCCGACACGCGGATTATGATTCCGCTGCTCTAACCAGCTGAGCTACCCCGCCCCACAGATCGGTCCGCCGTTGAACGGCGATCCGTCGGAGGCCGCGATATAGGGGGCGGGGCGGGGGCTCGTCAAGCCTCTGCGACGGCAAGCTTGGCGGAGGAGAGCTTGCGCAGGCGCACCACCTTGAAATAGCCGGAGCCGACATGGACGGTTTCGTAGCGGCCTGTCTTCGCCGCCCAGCCGGTCAGGCGGCTGACCTTGAAGTCGGAACTCCAGCCCACGGCGCGCGCCAGAGGCGCCAGGGCCGTCCAGACGCCTGCGAACGGGCCGCCATCGTCGACGAGGCGGCTCGAGATGACGATCTCGCCGCCGGGCTTGAGCACCCGGTCCATTTCGGCCAGGGCCAATTCGGCATCGGGCACGAGCGTAATGACGAACTGGGCGGTGACGGCGTCGAAGCGCTCCGCCGCGAAGCCCAGCCGGCAGGCATCCATCACCATCAATCCGCGGACATGCGTCAGATTCTGGTTCGCGACCTTGCGGTTGGCGACCTTGAGCATGTCGAGCGAGAGGTCGGCGCCGAGCACGCGCGAATCGGGGCTGAAATAGGCCAGCGTCAGTCCGGTGCCGACGCCGATCTCGAGAATGTCGGGGCCACAGGCGCAGGCCGCCTCGACAGCCTCGCGCTGAGGTCCTGCCAGAAGCCGATGGTAGATCTTGTCGTAGATGCGCGCCCAGACGGCGTAGACGCGCTTCTGGCCTTCGAGATGGTCGGGCACCGGCATGGGGCGGCTCGCGGGATCGGGAGTGGTGGGAGCGCCGGCAGGCCGGCTTCAGGACAAGGCGAGAGCGACGCCCGGCTGCGACGCGGGAAGCGCGAGTTGCGGCCGCAGGATGGTGCCGCCGCCGAGCACGCGCGCGCCCGGCCCGGCATCGGCATAGATCACGCAGGCCTGGCCGGGCGAAACACCCTCCTCGTCGGTGGCGAGCTCGACCTTGAGGCCGGCTTCGTCGCGGATCAGCCTGGCCTCGCGCGGGGCCCGTGTCGAGCGCACGCGCACGGCGACCTCGAGCCCTTCCGGCGGCAGCGCGTCCAGCGAGATCTCGCCGAGCCAGTTCAGATCGCGCAGCCTGACCTCGCGGACGTGAAGCGCCTCACGCGGGCCGACGATGACGCGGGCGGCGTCGGCATCGAGCCGCAGCACATAGAGCGGCTCAGGCGTGCTGAGGCCCAGGCCCTTGCGCTGGCCGACCGTGTAGCGCAGCACGCCGTCATGGCGCCCGAGCACGCGGCCGTCGAGATGGACGATGTCGCCTGGGCGCGCGGCGCCCGGCTTCAGCCGCTCGATGACGTCGGCATAGCGGCCATTGGGAACGAAGCAGATGTCCTGGCTGTCGGGCTTGTCGGCGATGCCGAGGCCGAGTTCGGCCGCCAGGGCGCGGGTCTGGGCCTTGTCGATGCCGCCGAGCGGGAAGCGCAGCAGGTCGAGCTGCTCCTGCGTCGTCGCATAGAGGAAATAGCTCTGGTCGCGGTTCGGGTCGGCGGCGCGGAACAGGCCGCGATGGCCGTTCGGCAGCTCGCGCCCGACGACGTAGTGGCCGGTCGCCAGCGCATCGGCTCCGAGCTCGCGGGCGAGCCCCAGCAGGTCGTGGAACTTGACCGTGCGGTTGCACTCGACGCAGGGGATCGGCGTCTCGCCGGCGAGATAGCTCTCGGCGAAGCGCTTGATCACCGCGTCGCGGAAGCGGCTCTCATAATCCAGCACATAATGCGGGATGCCGATCTGCTCGGCGACGCGCCGCGCGTCATGAATGTCCTGGCCGGCGCAGCAGGAACCGGCCCGGTGGACGGCCGCGCCATGGTCGTAGAGCTGGAGGGTCACGCCGATCACCTCGTAGCCCTCGCGCTGCAGCAGCGCCGCGACCACGGATGAATCTACGCCGCCCGACATCGCCGCGACGACGCGCGTGGCCGCAGGCGGCTTGGCGATGTCGAGGGAGTTGCGGGGCGTGCTCATGAAAGGATGCGGATACCGGCTGAAAGGCGGACTATGGCCGGCTCTATACCGGCTTTGGCGCGTCGCTGCCAGCGGCGATGGGCAAAACCTGCCGCCCGGCTGGGGCAGGGCTGCCGATCTTGCCGCAACCCTCACCGGGAGAACAGTTCTAAAGCATTGAAATATATAGTCTGGCGTCTGGCTTGGCATTTGCTGGACAGCCGTCTGGGCGCCCTGTGCCCCTGCTCCGGATGAACCGATGTCGATTCAGCCTCTGTCGAATTCCTCGCCCACCGCCGAGCCCGCGAGCCAGCGCCGGCGCGCGGCCGAGCGCGATGCCGGTGGCGAAAGGGAGAGCTTCGTCCTGCCGCGCGAGAAGGCTGCCTCCGAGGCTGCAGCGCCCGTTCGGGAGCGCTCGCGCGAGACGGCCCGGGATACGCGTGAAACGCGCCGCGCTGCCGATGAGCCGGCGACGCAGGCCGAGAGGTCAGCCGATGCGGCCGCCGAGCCCGCGACCGAACAGGCCGCTTCCGAGATCGACGCCAATGCGCCCGCCAGCGAGACGGCCAAACCTGCCGGCAAACCTGCGCCAAACACTGCCGGAACGGCTGCCGAGCCGGCGCCGGTCGCGCAGCCGGCAGCGCCCAATCCCGATATCGGTGCGCTGGTGAGCATCGCGGTCGCCGAGCAGGCCGAGAGCCAGCCGGCGAAGCCGGGCAAGGACGCCGGGACCGCGGGTGAAGCGCCCGAAGAGAAAAAGGCCGAGGGCGAGGCCGGCGCCGCCATGGCTGAGCCGAAAACCGGCGACGTTGCCGTCGTCGTCACGCCCTCCGCCCAGGCCGTCGCTTTCGTTCAGCCGGGTCCGGTTCCGACGCTGCCGGTCGAGCCGGCCGCCCCTGCTGCTGGTGCGGCCGGGGAGGGCGATCTTTCGTCCAGCACGGCGAAGGCGGCCACCGCGGCAGCGGCGCTGGCGTTGACCTCGACGCTCGAAACCATGCCGGGTGCGGCTTCGGACGCGGCCGCGCCGGTCTCAGCGATGACGGCAGGCATTCCTCCGGCGGCACCGAAGCACGGCTCGATGTCCGAGGCACCGCCTCCGTCAATCGATGGCGACCAGATGGCAGTGCCCGAGGGCACGCAGTCCGGCGGCGAGAAGACCGCGCTGGCCCAGGCCCAGACGCAGGCCCCGGCAACCGCTCAGGCTTCGGCTCCCGCGGATTTCAAGCCGGTCGAGGCTCTCCAGCAGGCGTTGAGCCAGGTCGACCTCTCGGCAATGGGCCAGCAGGGCGTCGCCCGGCCGGACCCGCTGCGGATTCTGACGACGCCGGAGCAGATCGCCGCGCAGGCGCCCGTCGCTGCGCCAGGTCATCAGGTCTCCGAGGGGCAGCCGACTCCGTTGCATGTGCTGCCGATCGAGATCGGCCTGCGCGCGCTTGCCGGCGCGCGCCAGTTCGACATCCGGCTCGACCCGGGCGAACTGGGTCGGGTCGACGTCAACCTGTCGATCTCGGACACGGGCGAAGTCAGCGCCAAGATGGTCGTCGACCGCGTCGAGACGCTGCATCTGCTGCAGCGGGATGCGCGCACGCTCGAACGGGCCTTCGAACAGGCCGGGCTGAAGCCCTCCGATGCTGGCGTCGACATCACCCTGCGCGATCCGTCCGACCAGTCGGGCTTCCGCCAGAACCGGCCGCAGGACGAGGCGCCGCAGCGCGCGCGTGTATTCGCCAACGGTTCCGAGGTCGCCGACGACCAGCCCATTTCCACGCAATCTGCGCCCGTGCGCCGCTTCGTGCGGCTCGGCGGCGTGGATATGAGCGTCTAGTCAGAGGAGGAGCGACATGGCCGTCTCCGGCACCAACAGCAGCACTTCGACGACGAACAACACGACCACGGTCACGGGCGGGACGTCGATCGCCAACAATTTCGACCAGTTCCTCACGCTGCTGACGACGCAGCTCAAGAACCAGTCGCCGCTCGATCCGCTCGACACCAACCAGTTCACGGCCCAACTTGTCCAGTTCGCCGGCGTCGAGCAGCAGCTCAAGACCAACGAGACGTTGTCCTCGCTGCTCAGCCTGAACGCCGCAGGCACGGCGACGAATGCTGTCGGCTTCATCGGCTCGACCATCACCGCTGATGGCGCGACGACGCGGCTGGAAAAGGACAAGGCCGAGTGGCAGGTCAACGTGCCTCGCGGCGGCGAGGCGACGATCACGATCAAGAACGCCAAGGGTAGCGTCGTGCAAACCCTGACGAAATCGCTCGTCGCCGGCGACCAGACCTATAGCTGGGATGGCACGACCTCGACCGCGCAGAAGGCGGAGCCGGGCGAGTACACCATCACGATCGACGCCAAGGACACGGCCGGGCTGGCGATGACGGCGACGACGAAAATCAGCGGCCTCGTCGACGGCGTCGACTTCACGGGTTCGATTCCGACGCTCAAGATCGGCACCATCAGCGTGCCGATCGATCAGGTGAAGAGCGTCGTGCGGAAGAACTGAGCGCGAATCGAAGATGTGGAAAGCCAGCGCCTTCGCCTTAGGCAATTCTTAAAGCGGCAGGCCTATGCTCAGCACAAGTAGCTCTGTTGAGTTGTGTGAGTGTACCATGACCGAGCCTTTGCGACCACGGGTGAAGTACGTGATCGGACCGGACGGCAGTCCGCTGACGATCGCTGATTTGCCGCCGATGAACACACGCCGCTGGGTAATCCGGCGCAAGGCTGAGGTCGTCGCCGCCGTGCGCGGCGGCCTGCTCAGCCTGGAGGAGGCCTGCCAGCGCTACACGCTGACAGTCGATGAATTCCTGAGCTGGCAGATGTCGATCGACCAGCACGGCCTCGCCGGCCTGCGCACGACACGGATCCAGCACTACCGTCAATAATCGCGCATCCCGCGCAGCTTCCAAGGCGTCGGACCCTCCAGGGGCCGGCGCCTTTGTCGTTATGGCAGGGGTCGAGGGGGGCGGGCTGTTCAGGTCGCGCCGGACGGCAAAAGGCCCGCCGGGGCGGGCCGATCAGGTGGTCCTGGTGGACGGTTGCGACACATATTGTCTGTGTCTGTTATTTGCCTGTTTCGGTCGTGCCTTGCCCGCGATGCGGGCCCAGGCAAACTAATGGCTGCGAGAGCTTCGTCGTAGAATTCAGTCGAGGGCCGGCGCGCGTTCAACCATCTCCAGAAAGATTGCCGCGCAGGCCAGCCACAGTATCGCAGCCCATATCAGCATCCGCCCCTCCCCGGTGCTTTTGTCTCGTCGACGCGTTGCCGCTGCGCCAGGCGCAACCCCGTTTCGCGCCTGACGCATTATGAACGAATTGCTGCCCCGAATAACCCGTTGATTTCGATGCTGCGCTGCGAATTTTGTTCGCGGCTGCGAGAGCGTGCCGGCGACCGCCATTCAAGCGGGCAATCCCTGGCAAAATGCACTGGCGATGATGCGTCGCGACAACCGCCTGCGGAGATTCTTAACGCCGACCCGGCAAAAATTAACCGGGCGCTAACCATGCACCGGGAAAAACTTGCCTAGTGACCCGCCCCAAGGCGCGGCCATGACGGCTTTTGTGAAACGGATAGCGGCGTGAGCGGCATCGTCCAACAGTTCCAGCGATTCGGCGCGGCCCGCCTGGCGGCCATGCTCGCGGTCACGCTCGCGCTCGTGGGCTTCTTCGGCTTCGTCATGCTGAGGATGTCGCAGCCGGCGATGAGCGTGCTGTTTTCCGACCTCTCGCAGCAGGATGTCAGCGCGATCCTGAAGGAACTCGACACGCGCAACGTCAAATACGAGCTGCGCGGCGACGGCCAGACCGTGCTCGTCGCGAAGGCCGACGTGCCGCGCCTGCGGCTCGACCTTGCCAGCAAGGGCATTCCGGCCGGCGGCGGCGTCGGCTACGAAATCTTCGACAAGGGCGACGCCTTCTCCTCGACCAGCTTCGTGCAGAACATCAACCATCTGCGCGCGCTGGAGGGCGAGCTGTCGCGGACGATCCGTTCGATCAGCCGTGTCCAGGCGGCGCGGGTTCACCTCGTCATTCCGGAGAAGCGCCTGTTCGAGCGCGATCGCGAGCCGCCGCGCGCCTCGATCGCGCTGAAGCTCGTCGGCGATCTCGATGCGGCGCAGGTGCGAGCCGTACGCCATCTCGTCTCCTCGGCAGTGGATGGGCTGAAGCCCGAGCGGGTGTCGATCGTCGATGAGCGCGGCCGGCTGCTGGCCGACGGCGCCCAGACCGATAACGGCATCGCCGGCCTCGGCATCGAGGAGCGGCAGGTCGGAATCGAGAAGCGCCTGAAGCTCCAGATCGAGGACATCGTCGCCAGCATCGTCGGCCATGGCCGGGCGCGCGTGCAGGTCTCGGCCGCGCTGGACAGCAACCGGATCGAGAGCCGCTCGGAAACCTTCGATCCCGAGAGCCGGGTGGTGCGCTCCAGCCAGAACCGCACCGAAGCTACGACGACCTCGGAGAATGGCGGCCCCGTCACGGTCGGCAACGAACTGCCCGGCGCCCAGGGCGGCCAGGGTGGCACGGCTGCTCCCAAGGATGCCTCGCAGAAGAATGAGGAAGTGGTCAATTACGAGATCTCGCGCACGACCCGCACCGAGGTGCTGGAGGGCGGCCGGGTCAAGAAGCTCTCGGTCGCCGTGCTGGTCGACGGCACCTACACCCGCGCACCCAATGGCGAGCTGTCCTATCAGCCGCGCAGCAACGAGGACCTTGAGCGCATCGGACAACTGGTCCGGACGGCGGTCGGCTTCGACGACGGGCGCGGCGACAAGATCGAGGTCGTCAATCTGCGCTTCGCCGAGGCGCCTCCGGCGGTGACCGATCTGGTCGAGCAGAGCCTGATGCAGCAACTGCTCTCCTTCACCAAGGAGGACCTTGTCCGCTTCGCGGAGCTCGGCGTCATCTCGCTGCTGACTCTGATCGTGCTCATGGTGGTCGTGAGGCCGCTGCTCAAGCAGGTCCTGGCGCCCGAGAGCGGCGTCGGCAGGGCGCTGCCGGCCTTCATGCGCAGTGGCGCGGTCGTGACCACGACCGATGCGACTGGCGACCCGGCCGGATCGCGGGCGCTCGCCACGGTGTCGGAGGGCATGCCGCTGGAGGTCGATGCGCCGTCCGAGCGCATGCTCGCCGTCGCCCAGATCAAGGGCCAGCTCAAGGCCCAGTCGGTCGAGAAGATCGGCCAGATGGTCTCGCAGAATCCAGCCGACAGCGTCGCGGTGCTGCGCACCTGGATCCACGAGAAGGCCGCCGCATGACGGGTCCTCTGAGCCATGGCTGAAGAACGGTCGATCGCAACGCGGAACTCGGGTGGCCGCGACGCTATTGAAGGGGGCGGCGGCAGCGGCGGCGTCACCGACATCGCCGAGATGACCGGACCGCAGCGGGCGGCCGTCATCCTGCTCGTGCTGGGTGAAGACCACGGTCGGGCGATCTGGTCGGAGTTCGACGACGAAGAGATCCGCATCATCACCCGCGCCATGGCGGAGCTCGGCACAGTCGACTCCGATGATGTCGAACGGCTGATGCTCGATTTCGTTGGAAAGCTGTCGAGCGCCGGCGCCGTGACCGGCTCCTTCGACCGGACGATCTCGCTGCTCGAGAAGATCCTGCCCGGCGACCAGGTTGCGATGATCATGGAGGAAATCCGTGGTCCCGCCGGCCGCAACATGTGGCAGAAGCTCGGCAACATCGACGCCGTCGTTCTCGCCAACTTCCTGAAGAACGAGTATCCGCAGACGATCGCGGTCATCCTCTCGAAGATCAGACCCGAGCATTCGGCGAACGTGCTCCGCAACCTGCCCAACGACCTTTCGATCGAAGTGGTCGGCCGGATGCTGCGGCTGGAATCGGTGCAGAAGGAAGCTCTCGACCACATCGAGAACACGCTGCGCACCGAATTCGTCGCGACCCTGACCCAGACACGCCGCCGCGACCCGCACGAGATGATGGCCGAAATCTTCAACGGCTTCGACCGCCAGACCGAGATCCGTTTCCTGTCGGCGCTCGATGCGTCGAACCAGGATTCGGCGGCCCGCATCCGCGCGCTGATGTTCACCTTCGAGGATCTGTCCAAGCTCGACGCGGCCGGGCTGCAGACCCTGATGCGGCAGGTCGACAAGGACACCCTGGCGCGAGCCCTCAAGGGCGCCAGCGAGACGATGCGGAACTTCTTCTTCAGCGCGATGTCGCAGCGCGCGGTCAAGAACATGCAGGACGACATGCAGAGCCTCGGGCCTCTGCGTCTCAAGGAAGTCGACGAGGCGCAGACCAAGCTGGTCACCTTGACCAAGGACCTCGCCGACAAGGGCGAGATCGTCCTGTCCAAGGGCAATTCGGAAGACGAACTGGTCTATTGATCATGAGCAGCACCACGAAATTCACGTTCGGCACCGATTTCCGCGAAGGCGGACGGCGTGCCGCGGGCGAGGCGGATATCGCCGCCGCGCGGGCGGAGGGCGTCGTTGCCGGCCGCGAGCAGGGCCGTCGCGAGGCGGAAAGCCAGCTCAACGGCCTCGTCGCGCAACTGGCGCGCGCGGCCGAGCGCCTCGTCGCACAGGAGGCCGCCCATGCCGCAGCGGTCGAAGCCCAGGCGGCCTATGTCGCCATCGTCGCCGCGAAGGCGCTGGCCGGTGCGGCGCTGGCCGAGCGGCCGCTGGCGGCCCTGGAGAATGGGTTGCGGGAATGCCTGTCCCATGCGCGCCTCGCGCCGCATCTCGTCATGCGGGTGAACAACGGCGCGGTGGAGGCGGCCGAGGGGCTGGTCAAGCGCCTGGCGCAGGAGACGGGTTTCGCCGGCCGCCTCGTGGTGCTGGGAGAGCCCGACATCGCGCCGGGCGACGGGCGCATCGAATGGGCCGATGGCGGCTTCGTCATCGAGTCGGAACGGCTGGGAAGGCTGGTAGAACAGGCGGTCGCGCACGCCTTCCCCGGCTTCCACGCCCCGCATGGTAAGGACGACAGATGAGCCCGGACAACGACCTCAACCTGCCGCCGCTGAACCCGGCCGACCTGTCCTTCGACCACAACGACATGTCGGTGGCGCGCTCGGGACCGATCCCGGTCAAAACCGCCGAGGATCTCGAGCAGGTCTTCGACGTTCCGGTCAACGTCTCGGCGGTGCTGGGCTCCTCGAAGATCGCGATCGGCGACCTGCTCCAGATCGTGCCCGGCGCGGTGCTGGAACTCGACCGGCGCGTCGGCGAAGCGATCGACATCTTCGTCAATGAGCGCCTGGTCGCGCGCGGCGAGGTCGTGGTGGTCGAGGACCGGCTCGGCGTCACCATGACCGAAATCATCAAGGCCGACCGTTGATGCCCGGCCGGCACGCTACCCATTCACGCAGAAAGGCCTGAGCCATGCGCCTCATCATTGCCGGCGGTCTCAAGGGACAGCTCATCGCGGCCGCCAAGATCGCGATCGCCCACGGCGCCAATGTGACCCATACCGAGGGGCTCGAGCAGACGCTGGCCGTGCTGCGCTCCAAGGG